>JAOZUR010000001.1:0-61626 GCA_029938555.1 Candidatus Sabulitectum sp.
TGTTGATTTCAGCGATATGTGGGTTGGAGTTACAGCTGGGCTTAATTTCTAAAAAGGTCTTCGTACAAAAAAGAGCGACCTTATGGTCGCTCTTTTTTGTTAACAAAATTTTGGATTTAATCCTTTTTTACATCTTTGTCGGTAATGAAGCAAAAATAAAATACTTGCCGTTGAAAAGAAAATAAATGAAAGCAGGAAATTTGCTGTAAATCCAAAATATTCCATAACAACACTACCAAGAACAGGAGCGAAAAAACCTCTCATTGCAGTTGCTGTTACATGAAGACCCTGGTATGTAGCGGTTCTACCCTCTGGAGCAAAAAACATACTTGACATGTTCCAAGAAAGAACCACCCCAGCAATACCAATTGCAAAAGCCACCCATGCAGCATAAAAAAGAGGAACCCCAAGAGAAGGAATCAAACTACTTCCAATCAAAAGAAGTGGAAAACCTGCAAGAATAAAACAAACAATTCCTGTGAACTTGAATGGGTGTAACTTGTCCATTTTTGCACCCAAAAATGGTGCTAGCAAAAGAAGACCCAATTGACCTATTACACCTTTAGCCAAGGCATACTGCTCGTAAGAAAGTCCTAGAACTTCCTGGGAATAAAAAGGAATTGCCGGTTGAATAGTCATGAAACCAAAACCGTATATCATGAAAAACGCTTCAAATTTTACAAATTCCTTATCACCTTTAATTACATGGCCGATGCTCTTGAAAAAATCAGATAAATTTGATTGAGCAACAACAATAGGATCTTTCATGCCCTTGGCCATGAAACCCATTACAACAGCCTGAGCAGAGCCCATGATACCCTCTGCAACAAACATCCATTTGTAAAATGAAAAATCTGCATCAAGAAGGGCTCCAACAATCATTGCTGCAGGAAGCGCAAACAAATTCAAAGCACTCATTGTCCAACCAAATAACAGGCCTCTGTGACCTTTTTTGTATCGACTTCGCATGACAGCATTCTGTCCAGGTATTACAAGACTGTTGCTACTAAAATAAAGGAATAGAAGAAGAAGCATGAAATTAACACTGCCAGAGAAAAACATAAGAGCTATAGGCAATCGAAGAAAAGCACCAACAAAAATCGCAGAGGAATGCCTGTTTGTACTATCCACAAAATGACTCACAAGAACGCTGAATAAATTACTTACAGGCCAGATCATGGTAAGCAGAGTTATCTGCATTACGCTTGCACCAAGGCCATTTGTTGCAATGTAATCATGGTTCATCATTACACCAGCAGCCACTGCCCCAAAAACCTGACTGATTAGATGAAGTTTGAATGCTGCTTTTTCATCCGCAGTAAGGGTCATTCCAAAAAAGGAGCGGCTCCCCATGGCTGGTGGAACCGCTCTTCTGTTAATGAACAAATTTATACTCCTGGAATAATACCCATCTCCTCAAGCTTTTTGATAACTTGAGTAGCGGATTCTTCTGGAGATTGTTTATCTGTGTGAAGATGTACTTCAGGATTTACAGGTGCTTCATAAGGAGCACTGATACCAGTAAATGAAGGAATGATTCCAGCTCTTGCTTTTTTGTAAAGCCCCTTTGGATCCCTTTCCTCTGCTATTGCAAGGGGTACATCCACATAAACTTCCACAAAATCACCTTGATTTTGAATCTTTCTGGCATTATCTCTGTCTTCAATATAAGGACTGATAAATGCTAAAAGATTAAGAGTGCCAAAACTAGTGAATAATTTTGCTACTTCACCAATTCTACGAATGTTTTCTGTTCGATCATCAGGTGAAAAACCAAGATCCTTATTAAGACCCTGTCTGATATTGTCACCATCAAGAATAGCTGTTCGAATACCTCGGTCGTGAAGTTTTCTTGCAACATAATCTGCAACTGTGGATTTTCCACTGCCACTAAGCCCGGTAAACCAGACTGTTGCGCCTTTATGGTTATTCATTTTTTCAAGGTCTTCTCTTTTGATAACGACATCGTGCCAAGTAAGGTTTCTATCTGCTGCGGTGGTCATTAGTTCTCCTTGTAGAATCGGGTTTAAGCCAGCAATATACACCTGTGGTCAATAAGGTGGATAATTCTGTATTTTACCGGTATGAAACTAACCAAAACCTTTCAGGAGGAAAAATGAAGAACAAGGAAGCTGTAATCAGAGAGAATCTGAACAACTGCCTGACAGAGACTTCAGAACTGGGAATTGGGAACTGCAAACGCGGTAAAGTAAGAGATATCTATGATATGGATAAAGAACTGCTTCTAATAACTACAGACAGACAAAGTGCCTTTGATCGTGTTCTTGCTTCTGTTCCTTTTAAAGGACAGGTTCTTAACCGAGTCAGTGCATGGTGGTTTAAGCAAACAGAACACATAGTTCCTAACCATGTAATCTCTATTCCACATCCAAATGCTACTCTCGGCAAAAAAATGGATGTCTTTCCTATTGAATTTGTTATGCGAGGATATCTAACAGGTAGCAGCAGTACCAGTGCCTGGACTCTTTATGATAAGGGTGATAGAAATATCTGCGGAAATATTCTTCCTGACGGCATGGTAAAACATGAGAAATTTCCAGTAGCTTTGATTACCCCTACCACCAAAAGTGAAGTGCATGATGAATCCATCACCCCTGAGGAAATCGTATCTGAAGGATTCATGACACAAAAAGACTGGGATGAAGCTTCCCGTATTGCTAAAGAACTTTTTGCTTTTGGTGTAAAAACCGCCGCACAGCGAGGTCTCATTCTTGTGGACACCAAATACGAAATGGGAAAAGACGAAAATGGAAATATCGTTCTTATCGATGAAATCCATACTCCCGACAGTTCCAGATACTGGTTAGCTGAAAGTTATCAGGAGAGGATTGATGCAGGGCAAAACCCCAAAAACATTGATAAGGAATTCTTGCGTCTGTGGTTTAAAGATAACTGTAACCCATACGAAGATGAAGTACTTCCAGAAGCCCCGGCTGACCTTGTTGCAGAGCTCTCTTCCAGATACATCACTCTGTTTGAAATGATTACAGGTGAAGAATTTGTACCTGTAGAAGGTGATCCAGCTAAAAATCTTGTAGAAGCAGTTAAAACTTTCGAATAAAAGAACTTAGCTATCCAAATGGGCGGAGAAATCTCTCCGCCCATTTCCTATTTTCTCTATCTTAAAAGAGTACATCTTTCAACAACAATATCCTGCCCTGGAACAGTTAGTTTAATAAAATAAACTCCAGCTCCAAGAGGACTATTAGTGTTGTCTGTTCCGTTCCAAACAAACTGATGAATGCCTTCGGGTAAAACATTATCAGTTATGGTTTTAACAATTCGTCCATCAATACTATAAATGCTAAGACTGGCATGATTTGATGTGCCAAGATTTACTGTTATCGATGTTGAAACGGTAAAAGGATCTGGATAGTTCCTAAGCTCTATGAAGCTGGAACCTTCTTCAATACCCTGACCGACAATTGTAAAGGACTTTTCCGATGCAAAAGCTGAACCGGCAAAATTATTATCAAGAGCCTGAACACTCCAGAAATAGTCACCTGGTATTAGATTATTTATTGTCCAATTTGTATTCTGATTTACATTACCCAAATTAGAAAGAGTTCTAGTGCCAGTTGATAAGTCTGCCATTGGAGACCATACATAATCACCTGAAGAGCTACGAATATAGGCGTTATAATAAAGCCCTGATGAGGCAGTTTCCGCATCTGTTGCTTGATCCCAGGAAATATCTATCTGATCACCTGTTACTGTATGCAGTAAATTTTCAGGGTTTGTAGGAACAGTATTTGGTGTACCCTCATTTCTGTAAATCCTAGTATGCTGCCCTCCTAAGTCATCATAACCACTGCAAACCAAATCAAGATCACCGTCTGCATCATAATCACCCCAGGCAGATTCACCCCAATAACAATCATTTGTAAAAGTGAGACCTGCTTCGGTAAAAGTATCATCTCCATTGTTGATAAAAACATCAGTTACCCTTACCCATACTCCATCTTCAAAAGTGCCACCTATGAATACATCAAGGTCTCCATCATTATCATAATCTCCCCAGATTGTTGAACAGTGTGAAACACCTGTTAATCCCGCAGTTGTCACCTCTGAAAATGAACCATCACCATTGTTTTTGTAAACAAAAGCGATTTTTGCACTTTCCGCATGGCCTGAAACAAGGATATCAACATAACCGTCACTGTTGTAATCTCCCCATGCAGCATCCCCTAGCCAAGCTCCTTCAAACGAGTTAGCAGTCAGAGAAAAAGTACCGTCTCCATTATTACAATACAGCTGAGAAATCAATCCTGTGCCGGTATAACCGGTTATAAAAACATCAAGATCATTATCGTTGTCATAATCAGCCCACTCATAACAGCTTTTCATGGTTGTTGGAAAAGAAACGGTAGTTTCAAAAAAACCACCTAATCCATCATTTTCATAAAGGATAGCTTGAAGATCACTTCCATCAAACCCATCCATAAAAATATCTAAAAAACCATCATTATTAAAATCGACAAAACTTACCGATCCATCTGCAAGACCGGGGAAAATAATTCCGGAATCTGTAAAATTATCAGAACCCTCATTTATAAATAGGCCTGTATAAGATACAGAACCGGCGTATCCCTGCAAAAGAAAATCAAGATCATTGTCACCGTCATAATCACCCCAGGTTACATCACCAATTGATGTGCCAGGGAGGGAAAGTGCAGTAAGTTCCACAAAAGTGTCATTACCATCATTTCTGTAAATTCTTGTTAACCCATTAGAAGTTTCGTCCTGACCTGCTATGATTATATCAAGATCACCATCGGCATCATAATCTCCCCATGCCACATCACTGTAGTGCAAACCGGGCAATGATGCATTGATATCAGTGAAGCCCTGAGCTAATACAACAAAGGGTACAACTAAAACCACTAACATCAGTGTGAGTTTGTTAACCACTTTTACTCCTTTTCTTAAATAATTACCAATCATAATACTCTAAGGTACCGGTATGTTCATCATCAGGAATCATCTGTTGTGCTGTTCCACCATTCTTATCCATTAACATAAGAAGATGATCTGCTCCTATCAGTACTCCGTCCTGATTAATATAAAAATCCATATCAAGATACAGGATACTACTCCCATCATCAGAGAATACTGAATATTCCGCCATATACGGAACATCTGTAAGCTGTTCAGTATTACCCTGTAAATCAACAGAATAGATATTCCAGGGAACCAATTCCTGCCAGTTGTTTGCCATTACATAAGGATCAGCAACATCATACCAAACACGGGAACCATTATAGTGGCTATAAACAATTGTTTTACTATCAGGGCTCCAACTTGGATCATGATCTGACTGCCAGCCGATTGTTGAAGTTAAATGTTTTATATTTGAGCCATCAGCATCCATAACATAAATTTCCTCGCGTCCTGAAATTTGTGTACTTCTGTTTGATTTAAACACAATCAGCTCTCCATCAGGAGACCATTCCGCATCATTGTCTTCCCATATTGAATTTGTTAGTCTAGTTACATTAGACCCATCAATAGACATAGTAAAAATATCTGCTGCACCTGTTGCAGCGCCTGTTGAATCATGCCAGGAACTAAAAACAAGTAAGCTGTCTCCTGGTCCCCAATCTGGATGAGCTTCAATAAAATTGTTATTGGTTAGCCTTGTTTCAAAACCAGAACCAATGTCCATGATGTAAATTTCCCATGTGGTCATATCGGCAGTTTCTCCTGCTTGAAACGCTATCGATGTACCATCTCGAGAAATAGCAGGGCTGTTTTCATACCTGGAATTATTTGTTAGCCTGGTAACAGACCCGGATTTATCAAGCAGATAAATCTCTCCTTCAGAATTATCCGCTTTAGAAATAAACACAATTGATTGGTTAGGTTGAGACTGCCACAAGTCTGGTGTTTCTGAAGGTCCTGTTGTATCCTCTTTGCAACCAAATGCAAAAAACAAAATACAAGTCAAAATTACAGCTACTGACTTTTTCATACTCCCCCCCCTGGTTAACGAATTTACAAAACGACAAAAAACTGTCAAATGTTCTCTTCACTTCATGGGGAAAACAGTAGGCTGAAAGCTGACGCTATTTTTATATTAACTGTTTTCCCTCATTTCATTAAAAGCCCCACATTAAAATATTTTCCTTTTAAGAATACTTGGGATGAAACAGTAATGTCAACCGATGTATGTGATTGACCCATAAGGCAATGATTTATATATTTTCTGGTTACTCTATTGTTCACTTTTACTCTGCCATAAAAAGGACTAAAAAAATGAAAATCACACTAGTACTCTGTTTATTAATTACTATCTCTGTGTTTGCTCAAACCCAGGTAAGCGGCGATCAAACAGGAACATGGAGTGCCTCAGGGTCTCCTTATAATGTGGTGGGTACAGTTACGGTTCCAATGGGTGAAGCTCTGACCATTGAACCAGGAGTTGAAGTTAATTTTCAAGGATACTATCAATTCGTAGTTAATGGAGATCTTCAAGCAATTGGAACTGAAGCTGATAGTATCTATTTTACAACAAACAATGTATCAACAGGCTGGGGTGGAATCAGAGTTGATTCTGAAGATATTATTTCGCTATCATACTGTAGAATAGAATTTGGCAAAACATCTGGTGAATATCCCGATATTCATGGAGGTGCTCTTGCATTGCTTGGCTCTAACGCTTTTGTATCAAATTGTGTTTTCGCCAACAATGATGCCACTGGGAATGATAACGGAATGGGTGGAGCAATTTATGCCTACTCTACAGAAGAAAGTATTTTTACCGATTGTCTTTTTACTGGGAATCATGCCTACGGCGAAGGTGGTGCCATCAAGTTTTCAGCTGACAATTACTCTGAACTAACCAACTGTTCGTTTATAGAAAATGACTGTCTTTACGGAGGAGGCGCTGTATCAGGTTACATGATTGCAGGAACTAAGTTTACCTCATGCCTTTTCGCAGACAATTACACAATGTATGCCAGTGGTGGTGCAGTGCATACTTTGGGAATGGGTAATACTCTGTTTCTTTTAAATTGCACTATAACTGGAAATTCAGCAGTGACTGGTGACGGTGGTGGTGTTTTTCTAGCTTATGGAACTGGATACCTGGTAAATACAATTATCTACGACAATCCTGGAATGTACAGTGATGATCTCCACCTTAGTATGTCAGGTTATGCTGAAGCTTACTACTGTAATTTAGATGTTTCCTGCGGAGCCACAGGAACAAACAATTTCTTCGAAGACCCTCAATTTGTTGACCCTGATAATTTTGATTTTAATCTTCTTTCCACCTCTGCATGTATTGATACCGGCATCGCATTTTTCCAGCTGAATGGTGATACTCTTGTTGATTTGTCTCCAGAACAATATTTCGGTTCAGCGCCGGATGTGGGAGCTTTTGAGTATGATGATGGAACAGGTTTTGAAGGTGGCGGTGTTCTTCCTCAGACTGAACTTATTCTGAGTCAAAACTCTCCGAATCCATTTAATTCCAGTACAACAATCAGCTATGGTTTACCCCTAGATAGTTATGTATCTTTGACTATATATGACCTTTACGGTAGAGAAGTCAAAACTCTTTTGGATACTGAAGAATCCTCAGGTTTTAGATCAATTATCTGGAATGGAACAAATTCTTCGGGTGAGCGGGTTCCGACTGGAATTTACATTGTACGGTTGCAGGCTGATGGTCTTGCAAAAAGTATCAAAGTCCAATTACTCAACCTGTAGCTAATCAGGCAAAGAAAGAAAGAAAATGGAAAAGAATAGTCTTTCTCCAAGTACCATAAAAGCAGTCAGGCTTTGCCTACTTGTTACAGGTATTATTTTAATTCTGATTGCATTTCTGTTAAATTCACTTACATCAGCAACTGACCACCCAAACTGGAGCAAAGCTGTTATTGTAGTGTTAGGGGCAATTCTAACAAGTTTCGGGCTTGTTATTGGCAAAAAGACGCTATTCTTTCGTAAAATCTTAATGTATATGTTGAGCTTATTTGTAGCTTTTTTAATAGTTGAATTTCTTGGAATAATTTCTCTTTTTCTCCTTGGGAAATTTGAACCGGAAATCGAAATAGATCCCAAAGAGGCTATATTAATTGTTAACTCTGGTACTTACAGACCTTATGTTCTCTGGAGAGCCAGCCCTCAATCAACGCTCAATTCAACAATTCTAAACTCTGGTTTAAGATTTGTACCAGGTGCCAGCTCCGATCCTTCCGCTATTCAGGTGTTTGTTTTTGGAGGTTCAACAATTGTTGGATGGAAAATCCCTGACCAAGCCACTATTTGTGCCCAAATCCAAAAAAATATTTTTCCCGAGTCGAACGAGCAGATATGTGTTACTAATTTCGGCCAGCAGGGTTATGTTAATACTCAACAACTAATTGAGCTACAATTGCAACTTAGAAGTGGAAACATACCAGATCTGGTAATCTTTTATGATGGCATAAACGAGGTATGGTCTGCTGTAGAGTCAGATACCGTTGGTATGCATTTTAATCTGCAGGAAATCACTGATCTCTATGAAAACAGAAATTTCACTAGAGATAATTCTACTCATTATGGGATTCTACATTTTGCCGGAAAACTAAATGCGATTAATCTGCTAAGAAAAATTTTAGGGCATGAGGTTACTACTCCCTTTCTTTCTCTCTTTGAAGCTGAACCGTCACAATGTATGCTCTATGGTGAAGATTTTATTGCAGCGGAGGAATTTGCAAAGGAAATAATGAATATTTATGAGGGTAATCTAAGAATCCTTAGAGCTCTCAGTGAAGAGTTCGATTTTGAGTACAAAGTATTCTGGCAACCTATACTTCTAACTGGGAACAAACCACTTTCACCTAGTGAAGATGCAATTTTTAATGATCAAAGTCTTTTTCTGATACATCTCTACCAGGAATGTGAGCTACTAACCAATGAACTTGAGAACAAGTATGATAATTTCTACTGTATAGCTAATGTTTTCGATAGTATTGAAGAAACTGTCTTTCAGGACATGTGCCATCTCAATGCGCTAGGGGACAGCCTGATTGCAGAGAGAATTATTTTAGAGCTGTAAGTATTAAGAAATATTTATTCTGATTGTCTGATAGCTTCGCCCGTGCCACGGAAGGGTATTTCAAGCCTCCATTCAGAACACAACTGGATTCGAACAATCATTGGTCAAACATGCTTATTCATCCCGCCTTGCATTTGGGGCTCTGATCATCAAAGAACGACTGAGACTATTGCAATGATCACAGAGAATCATTACTGTAATGGTTCATTGGTTGAATCTGACAGTGGTTCTTCAGGAAACCATAACAAGTTCTCTGTCACAGCAGAATGCAAGAATCTGTAAGAGTTCCTTAGAAATCAATTTACCTGATTCTCTTACTTTGTCGCCTGGAATAATAGCAGTCAATTCTAATTTTTTCATCAGCCTCCGTACAAAATTCAGATAAAAAGATCAGTTAGTATCTCCTAAGTAAATACTATGATTAACTGGCAAACCATTTGAAAGAAATTCTTTTAACACTGAAGGATACAGATCAAATTCAGAGAGCTGTGCAAGTGGAAGCCATTCAATGCCGGTCTGCCACTTATCTGTTAATTCTCCGCATTTTGGTTCTGTATTGTTTAGTATAAAACACCCAAACATGAATTCAACCTGATGAACTTTGTTCTCGGTCTTGGCAAATTGATGATTTTCTGAGATGTAATCCCTTATAAAAACAATATCACCGACTTCAATAAGTATGGAAGCTTCTTCCATACACTCTCTTTTCAGAGTTTCTTCCAGCGGCTCTCCATGATTTTGCCCACCCCCAGGAAGAATGTACCAGTTAGCTCCATTTGTGGTGTTTTTTATAACAAGAAGCTTCTTGTCTCGAATAATTATCGCTTTGGCTGAATTTCGTATTGCTCTCATTGTTAATCCTCGAATAAGTCCGGTGTTCCGCTTTCGAACTTCTTAAGAATATTACTCATCTTATTTTTTAAAAGGTCTGCTTCAGCTGAGATTTCCTCAAGTGTTTTTTTGGGCTCTTCAGGTAATTCCGGTTGAGTTTCTGGAATTTCCTGTTCGGTTATAACTTGTTCTGGAAGCTCTTCTTCTATTTCAATAGCTTTAAGAGATGAAACAACTTTTTTACCACAGAGTTGAATGCCTCTAGCTTTAACACCCTTAACTGTTATCTCTGAAAGAAGAGTCTCCCCTTTTCTAGTTTTCATGTTTTTCCTGCGTTCAAACCAATAGTTAAGAAGAACATTTTCTCTTTGAAGAAAAACCATTAATTCGCTACCCTGAGGCATGAATAAATACTCCCTATCAAGGATAAATCCACCTACTGCAAATCTTTTCACATAAGCAATTCGGTCTTTCTTGCTTCGGTAAACACATGCAAAAATTTTATCTTTATCACAGGGACCGCACCACAAGACTTCCCCTTTAATCATGAATTTTTCTTGCACCGGCACTATTTTGTAAGTTCCATCAGCGAGGAAATAAAGAATTCTATCAAGCTCTGAAACATTCCAGCTTTGAACTGCCTTTACAGCTGTTCCTATAAAACCAGTTTCAGGGTCATACCCTAATTTTAAGTTAGCAATAGCAACTTCTCTTTTATTAATTCCAGAAAAGGTTTCAATTGAAGTTTGCCGTGGGAAAAACTTGCCGTACTTATCCAACAAGTTCTGTAAAATATCAACGGCATAATCAACTAGGTTTCTTAATTTCTTTCTGGCAATTTTCATTTTTGATTTGATATCACCGATTTCTTTTTTGTGAGCTTCAATATCAAATCTACTGATCCTGCGAATTTTCAAAGAAAGAAGGCGATCTATATCATCAACGGTAATTTCTCTTTCATAATCAATCAGAAAAGGAACAAGACTACTGGAAACAGTTGTTCTTACCTCTTCAAGCGTAGGGCACTCTTCTATTGCTTTGTACAATCTCTTTTCGATAAAAATCTGCTCAAGAGTCATCCAATGCATTCTATCCTGAAGGTTTGCTATCTCAAGTTCAAGTTCCCTCTTTAGCAGCTTTTTAAGCGCTTCTGCTGAGTATTCAACAAGACCTGACACCGTGGTTTCAACCGGATTTTTATTCATAATAACGATCATGTTAGCTGAATGAGATATCTCACAATCGGTACTGGTAAATAGCCTTTGAATTGTCTCATCAGCTGACACTCCACGGGCAACTGTAATCTCGATTTCAGCTTTATCAGTTGAATAATCATCAATACTTGATATTTTTAAGCGACCCTTTCGAGTGGCAGCTTCAACAGATGTGATTATAGATTCAGTGGTAGTTCCAAAAGGTATCTGAGTTATTGCTACCTTCTTGTTACCTCTTCGCTCTATCCTTGCCCTGCATTTAACCTTGCCACGTCCATCTTCATACGATGATACATCAACCGCACCACCCTGGACAAAATCAGGAAACAACTGAAATTCCTCAGATCGAAGACAAGATATCTGAGCTTTTAATACTTCATTAAAATTGTGTGGAAGGATTTTTGTAGACATTCCCACAGCAATTCCTTCAGCTCCAAGCAAAAGAACCACTGGAACCCTTGCTGGAAGAAGCTCAGGTTCTTTATTCCTGCCATCATAACTTAAACCAAAATCTGTTGTTTCGTTATTAAAAAGAATGTCTCTAGACATCTGAGTAAGACGACACTCAATGTATCTTGGAGCTGATGCATCATCGCCTGTAAGAATATTACCAAAGTTTCCCTGTTTATCAATAAAGAAATTTCTGTTAGCAAGAGATACAAGTGCTGCACCAATGGATTGATCTCCGTGAGGATGATACCGCATGGTATGCCCAATAACATTTGCAACCTTGTTGAATCTGCCATCATCCATCTCAGACATTGACCAGAGAATTCTTCGTTGAACAGGTTTAAGCCCGTCAGCAGCATCAGGAATTGCTCTTTCTTTTATTACATAAGAAGCAAAATCAAGAAAATTGTTTTCGAAAAGTTTCCGTAATCCTGTCATCGAAGGTTCTCCATTATGTACTGCCTTCTTTGCGGCGTATTTTTGCCCATGTAAAAACTGAGCATATCAGAAATGTCTGCAATTCTATCAATGCCTACTTTTTCAAGCCGTATATCAGGCCCGATAAACTGACCAAATTCTTCAGGACTAATCTCACCAAGACCTTTAAATCGAGTCACTTCTGCTTTTTTACCCAGTTTCTTCTCTGCCTGTGTTTTTTCTTTATCACTATAACAGTAAATGGTTTTCTTTTTGTTTCGAACCCTGAAAAGTGGTGTTTCCAATATGAAAAGATGACCATCTAATACAAGATCTTCAAAAAAGTGAAGAAATAAAGTCATAAGCAGATTTCGAATATGCAATCCATCAATATCAGCATCAGTAGCAAGGATGACCTTGTTGTACCTTAACCCTTCCACACCGCCTTCAATATTTAAAGCGCGCATGATATTGTAAATTTCCTCATTTTTATATACTGTATCTCGTCGATGTGAGTACACATTAAGTGGTTTGCCTTTTAGGGCATATACAGCCTGAGTATAAACATCTCTGGAAGCCACAAGACTTCCTGCTGCACTCATTCCCTCGGTAAGGAATATTGAGCTTTCCTCTTCCCGCTTATGAGCACTTCCCAAGTGAATTTTACAGTCTTTCAGTTTCGGAATACGAATAGCAGTTTGTTTTGCCCTGGCCCTGGCTTTTTTCTTAACTGAAAGCAATTCAGTTCTTAACTTCTGATTAGCTTTAACCTTATAAATCAGTTGATCTGCAAGAACAGTATCACGGTGAAGCATTTGTTCAATTTCACTTTGAACTCTTGCAACAATGTCACGCCTGATATCACTGTTGCCAAGTTTGTTCTTGGTCTGACTCTCAAAAACTGGATCTTTAAGCTTAATTGAAATCGCAGCAATTATTCCATCTCTTACATCGTCACCTGTGAATTTTTCAGAACTATAAGCATTGACGCCCTTCAGAAGACCTTCCTTAAAAGCAGAAAGATGGGATCCCCCAGCACTTGTATACTGACCGTTTGCAAATGAAAGATACCTTTCACCATAGGAATTTGTATGTGTAAATGCAAACTCAAGAGTACTTTCACGATAATAAAAGACAGGGTAAACCGCTTCATCGCCAGCTTCATGTTCAAGAAGATCTTGAAGGCCGTTCTCTGATTGATAGGTATTTTCATTAAACTGAATTTTTAGACCTGAATTTAGGAAAGCATAGTGGCGAATTCTTTTCTCAAGAAATTCATCTCGGAAAGAAAATGTTCCGAAAATTTCGGTGTCTGGTATGAATTCAACATATGTTCCGTTGCGTTCTTTTGTTTCTTCAGTAGTATCTTCAACGACTTCACCTCTGCAAAAAACAATTTTTCTGCATTTACCATCTCTGTAGGAACAGACCATAAAATACTCTGACAGGGCATTTACAGCTTTTGTACCCACTCCGTTCAATCCCACACTGAACATAAATACATCGGTATTGTATTTCGCACCTGTGTTTATCTGAGAAACACACTCAAAAAGCATTCCAAGAGGAATACCTCTACCATAATCCCTTACCGAGCAAGTTTTATCATTTAACTTTACTCGAATCCGTTTGCCAAAACCCATTATGAATTCATCAACTGAATTATCTATTACTTCTTTTAAAAGAATATAGATTCCATCATCAACATTTGAACCATCACCAAGTCGACCAATATACATTCCAGTTCTTAAACGAATGTGTTCTATGGATGTCAGGGTCTTGATTTTACTTTCATCATACTTCAATACGGCACTTCCACTCATCATACCACCATATCTTGATTGCTATTTAACTTACTGCACTACATACTGTATAGCTGTTTAAAAAACAAGCTAAAATAGAATATGTAGTGGCATAGTAAGGACGAGTATACAACATTTAGATGAAAACTGGAAGTGACAGTCAGTCAGATTTTCCTCGGAACCCCCGAAGAACGCGGCCAGCTTTGCCTACAGCTTTGCCTGGTTCTGAAAAAAGTTCCCCAGCCCATTGTGAAATATTGCTGAAACTGGTTACTTTTCTCCAGCTACGATATCTTTCAATTTTGTGTTTCCAGGATACTACATCTTCAACGCTCATGTGTGGAAGACGCATATTCATCACCTCATGGGCTCTGTTCCTTGCAGGGTCAAGTAGTTCAGGGTTTGTATCAGACGCAAGATAACCATTTTCGACTGCCCAGTCATGAATATATCTGCCAGGTATTGCAGTTGAAAAATAAACGATGATATCATCAGGTTTCAGCTTTTTCAGTAACTCGTATGTTTGTTTTAAATCATCATTAGTTTCCATTGGGAAACCGATCATGAGATTAGCAGTTGCTTCCACTTTGTATTCATGGCACCAGTTAAATGCCTCTATAGCCTGTTGTGGAGTTGTCTCTTTTTTATAAAAATCAAGTATTTTTTGGCTACCACTCTCTACACCAAAAGAAATCACATGGCATCCACTCTCTTTCATTACCCTGATTTTGTCACGACTCACAGTATCAACTCTGCTGTTACAGTGCCAGTCTAGATCAATTCCAGCCTCTTTAAGCTCATCTCTGAATGTTTCAAACCAACTAACAGGATGCATTGTAATAGTATCATCTTTAAAGAAAATTCTTATACACGATTGCTTCCGAAGTTTAACAAGCCCTTTTATTTCATCAACAACATTTGTTGCAGAACGATATCTTATTCCTCCACCGTAAATCAAATCAGTACTAGGTTTGCAGTAAATACACTTGAATGGGCATCCTCTGGTTGTTACCATGCCAAATTCAGACATGCCTGTTGCCAGATATGAATCATAATCCACCACATCTCGAGCAGGAAATGGAATTTCATCAAGATTGTGAGGAACAGGTCTTCTAGGATTTTCTTGAAATGTTCCATCTTTTAACCTGTATGCAAGATTTTTCATGTCTTTATAAGATTTACCATTGGCCAATCTATCTGCAAGTTCAACAATAGCTTCTTCGGCTTCTCCCAGCATTGCCAAGTCTGCACCGGTACCGTCAATAGATTTGTCTGCAAAAATACTTGGGTAAGCACCACCAACCACAAACAGAGCATTAGGAACAACAGTTCTAAGATGATTGGTAACAAAAGATGCTCTTTCAAGTTTTGCAGCGGCTGAAATAGCAACTGCCACAATGTCTGCACCCTGAACAAGAGAGTCCAGCTCTGTTATCTCTGAACAGAAAGAATAATCCATATACACAGGCTCATGACCGGCTTCTCTCAGGGCACTCACAAGGTGCAAAACACCCAAAGGCTCGGAAAGACCATTGTATTCAAACCACTTAAATCTTGGATAAACAAGAGCTACTTTCATCTAATTTCTCCTTTACTAACCACCGAAGATAGCAAATCTACTCACTTACCACAAGAAAACAAAAAAATCATACCCCTGTTCTCTGATTGTGTCTTAAATCAGGAATGATTTTGTGACCTCCGATTAACAGCCAAATAAAAATGAATAGAGTTAACGAAAGGGCAGAATTAACAATGGCACTAAATGGATGCAAAAACACCACAGAAAAAGAAGGCAAAAATGCTACTAGTGGTCTTTTTATACCCCTTATAAAACCAGTTGATCCATGGATTTTATTAAGTTTCCATGCGAACAAAAACGCCATAAGAAAAAACAGAAAGAAATATGCTATTGCAGCTCCTGGTATTCCAATAAAAGGAACAAGGAAAAAAAGCAGGATAAGTTGTACAATAAGCGAAATTGCAACTAATGGAAGAGCAGATTTCTGTCGCTCCTCCGCAATTATTACAGACATATAGAGGTGAAAATAATAGGCCATAGGAAGTGAAAAAAGAATTATTCGAAAAACAAATAAAACAGAACTCTGACTCACACCCCTAAGAAAGTGTTCACCCCATACAAGTCTCAACAGAGAAAGTTCACTTGCCCATAAAGGTAAAATGAAAAAAACAGCAATAACAGAAAATAGTTCAGTCATCCATACAATCTTTTCTCGCACCTCTCCCCAACCTTTTCGTACAGATTCACATAAAACAGCGAATAGAGCACCTGGAAGAAGAGTGGGAGAAACAACAAGAACCATTGTTTCAAAAAGTTTTATAGATTGCTGATACGAAGCAACAGCCGTATCCCCATAACTCGCTTTAATAAATACTGAGTCAATTCGAAGCCCTACAGCGATGAGAATACCCACAATGCCCAAAGGTATAGCGGCTTTACACAAAGGGAAAACTGATGTGAAAGTTGAATTTGACAAATCAATTCTGAAACCTATTTTGCGAAGTGCATAAAAAACAAAAATCAAAGCTGGTAATTGTCTGATCAGATAAGAAGAACCTGCAAAATAGACTCCTCTACCGGTATACCATGCAAAGACTGCAAGCATTATTCCCAATACTCCGTGTAGAATTCTAGCAAAACCCTCGTTTATCATAAAACCTCTAGCACGGAAAACAGCAAATGATGTTTCACAAAATCCATCTAGAATAAAACCTGTTGAAACAAGAAGAATGAGAAACAATTCACTGTTTGTATAACCAGCTAACCATCCGATAAGCATAACCAGTGAAATAGTTAGCACTGACAAAATTGTTCGCAGAACTAATGCTGCTGAAAGAATGCTGTTTAGTGACCCGTAAGCAGCAATTCTTCTGGTAATGAGCATTGTTGCGCCCATATCACTCAAAAAAACTATCACAAGGCCAATTGCAACTGCAAAAAGCAATTCTCCAAAAGCTCCATCGCTTAATATCCTAGAATAAATCATCAAGGAAACAAAGAGCCCAGCTTTACCAAACATCTGACCAATGAGCATGTAAAAACTATTCGCCCTGCGTCCGGCCATTATGGTTTATAGACCTCACTGGGAGACAGTCCAGCCTCTTTTAAAGCAACATTTCGTTTAATCTTTTTAGTTGTTGTTTTAGGAAGCTCATCCTGATAAATAATATATCCAGCAATCCTCTTATGCCCCTCGGCAGAAGTATTATATGCTTTTATGGTTTTTTTCATGGCAAGTATCTCATCATCCTGAGTGATCTTTCTATTCTGATTTTCAGCCTCTTGAATAAGCAAATCCCTATCAGGAACAAGAAGAACACAGATTTCTTCTCCTTTTGTTTCAGAAAGTCTTCCAAAAACCATGCACTCACTAATGTGTTTAAATCTGTTTAATCTGGTTTCTATTTCTTCAGGATAAACATTCTTACCATTTTTTGCGATAATAACATTTTTCTTTCTTCCTGTTATGAATAAAAAACCATCACTATCAAAGTAACCAAAATCTCCGGTTTTAAACCATCCATCCTTTGAAAGAACATCAGCGGTTGCTTTTGGATTTCCAAAATAACCCAGCATAATATTGGGGCCTTTTGCCACAATCTCGCCAACACCAAATTCATCTGGGTTGTCTATTCGCCCCTCAACCTTAGACAATAATAAACCTACACTTCCGTATTTTTTTGCTTTTGGTCTATTGGCTGAAATGATTGGTGCTGTCTCTGTGAGCCCATAACCTTCCAGCATGTTGAAGCCTAGTTTTTCCAGACCTTCAAGTACCAGAGGGTCAATTCCTGCTCCACCTGAAATCAACAAACGAAGATGTCCACCAAATTTTTCATGAACAGGATCAAATACCTTTCTTCTGAACCCCTTAATTCCAACTTTTTCAGTTATACTGGACAAAGCCAGCCCTACGCCAAATTTAGCCTTACCTGCAAAAGATGATTTAATCGTTTCCATTATTCTGCGGTACAATGTTTCCCACAGAAGAGGTACAGCAAGAAGAACTGTCGCTTTTGTAGCAAGAAGATCCTGAGCAACATATCGCAATCCATGTGCTATAGCTATTTCGGCACCAACTGATAATGGAAGAGTGAAACCGCAAGTACCCTCAAACAGATGATGTACTGGAAGAACACTAAGAAAAATATCAGTTTCCTTTATACCAGTAAACTCAAGAGTTTGCATAATATCAGCAAGAATTGTGTTTTGCGAATGCATCACCCCTTTGGCCATTCCTGTTGTTCCAGAAGTATAACTGATAATTGCTACTTCATTCACATCATAAGTGGCTGGTAGATTAAGTTTACTCGTTCTACCTTTTCTAAGAAGATCACTAAATCTAACAATGGTATCTTTAAATCCTGCGTTCATTGTTATAGGAGAAATATCATTCAGGTCATGAAACCAATCATCGTATTCAACATCATGAAAAATAATATTAGCCCCTGAATAATGAAGAATAGTATGCATATCTGATTTAGGAAGGGCTGGATCAATTGGAACTACAATTCCACCGGCACGGTGCACTGCAAAATAAGCGGTATACCATGAAATGCTGTTTTTTCCCACAATAGCAACAACAGGACTCTTGGTTTCCTCAAGAATACCTCTTGCAATCCAGTCAACATTACTGGAAAGTTGTCTGTAACTAATTGATTTAAATTTTCCAAGTTCTGCCGGTTCCCGTACGGCAATTCTATCTGGAAATCTTCTAGCAGCATCTAATAAAATATCAGGGATACTTGTAAGATCAGGAGGAGTAGATAACGGCCCTCCAGGTATAACTCTTTCCATTTTCAATCTCCTATCCCTGGATTGCCTTCCGGAAAACCAGTTGCTACAACTCTAAAACCCACAAATGCATATCCTAAATTATCTGTTAATTTGATATTAGATGCTGTTTGACAATCCTCAACAGAAGAAAGCCAGCTACCTCCAACAGCTATTCCCTCAAAAAATGTCCACTCCCATACATTGCCCTGCATCTCTGTGAGACCCCAGGCGCTCTGCCCCATGGCACCAGCAGGGGCTGATTCAGCCCAGCCATCGTTTATGTCAGGATATCTAGTTAAGAATACTTCATTAATGTCTGATAAGTTTGGCTGAATCTCTACCCCAGGTGTTGCAAGTATCTGCCATTCGTTCAAACCTGGTAAGCGAAAATCAAGACCAGTGCTGCTAACTGAAGAAAGCCATTGGCAATACCATTCTGCACCGTTCCATGTCATACCGACCATGGGATATTCTTCCATTCCCTGAAGCGGAGCGTAAGCTGTAGTATCTGCATTGAAACCAATAGGACCTTTCCAGTTGCATTTAAGAATGCTATCCATAAGACAAGTTCTGCCCAGTACTGAAATTGAATCAGTGATCAGCCACGGATCCATGGCATTCATGAAATCTGCAAATTGAGATACTGTAATCTCATGCCGCCCAACAGTGAGTGGCCCCATGGCAAAAGGAAGAATATCTTCTGGAATCACAGAAAAATCAATATCATTGATCTGATCTGTATATTCATAAGGAACTGTCATTGTGATTACTCTGAAACCTGGTGTAAGAATATTAACTGTTCGACTAACTGAAACCCCTAACTCACCCAGTGCTGTAATCTCAATAGAATTACCAGATTCTACTATAATAGAACAAGGGGATACTCCAACATAACCATTGGAAATTATCTGGCAGCCAACTGGATTTGTATTTACAATCAAAAGACATCCTTCTTTTAACTGAAGAAAAACAGTATCAGCATCTGCAGCCTGAATCAACAACGAATCAGTTGAAAAAAAACCATCTTTCTCGGCCTCTACAAACACACCGTCAACAGGTACATACATTAATACCGGTGACAAACCTGATGGTCTTCCATTAATTGATATGGTAGCTCCTGCTGGAATTGTTACCACAGTAAGTTGCTTCATCTTGATTTGTGGAAAGAAACGCTGAGCAAGAAACAAAGCAATAACAAACAATAGAATACCTGGCAGAATTTTCCTCAAAAATCAATCTCCCCAATTATTCGACAATACGGCCTTTATATCATCCCACAGATGGCCCATACGAATATCTCGCCAGAATCTATTCCAGATATATGAAGGCCTGAAATAGAATTTTCTATGGAATAAACCATAATACTTGCGAATAACATCCCAAGACAAATTCTCGTGCTCCCATACATCTGTAGTACTATGAAAATTGTAAGTATCCCAATCCTTAGATTTTATTCTTCCATCTTTATCAATCTGTCTGAACAAAGCACTTGACGGAAATGGAAGAGTCATGGAAGCTTTTGCATAAGTTAGTGGCAAACTACAAGCAAATCGCATTGATTCTTTAATAGTTTCTTCAGTATCTCCAGGAAGACCAATCATAAAAAAACCAACAGTTTCCAAACCGGCGTCATGAGCCATATTTACTGCCTGTCTTATCTGCTCAGGTGACTGATTTTTGCCTACATTTCTAAGAATTTCTGGGGAAGCACTTTCGATACCAAAAGATACCATATAACATCCAGCTTCTTTAGCCAGCTGAAAAAACTCGCTGTCCACATCATGAATATTCACCCCAGTGGGTAATGCCCATGGGGCTGGGAAATCTTTTTCAATAAGAAGACGACAAACTACTTTTGCCTTCTCGATATTTGCAGTGAAATTATCGTCTTTAATATGAATATCATTAAAACCTAACTTCAACATTCTGAACATTTCATCAACTATTCGCTCTGGACTTTTCCATCTTACATTGTGACCAAATATACCTTGGCTGCAGTAGGTACAAAAATGGTTACACCCTCTGTTTGTTTCCATATAACCCACTGGGTTTTTTCTTGATGCTATATGCGGTGATCTGTAATATTTCAGATTATACAGCTGCCAAGCCGGCATTGGCAGATCATCAAGATCTAAGATAGGTGCTCTCTTGTCTGTAATCACACATTCACCATTACTGATAAATGCAATTCCATTAATGCTTTCAAACTTATTACCAAGACAAAGTTCTCTTAAAGTATTCTCGCCCTCTCCAATCACAACAACATCAAATTCACTTGAATTCAACACTTCTGCTGGAAGAGTCGATGCATGAATGCCACCGGCAATGATTTTAGTATCAGGGCATTCTTCCCTGGCAATTCCAGCAAGAAGCCGAGCCTCTGAAACCAATGGTGTGGTAAAGGTAACTCCAACAAAATCCGGTTTCCAGGTATTCAACTCTTTTCTATATGCATCGATTGGGCTGGCTTCAATCATTAAATCAGCAACACGAACATCATGTCCGTCCAAAAGCACTGCACCAGCCAATGCTCCAAGGGTTACAAATGGAGCTGAAGTTATAGCAACCCTGATTTTACTATCACTGTAAACATCTATGGAAGATGGAGGATTTACAAGTAGAACTCGAGCCAAAACTATCTCCTTAACTTAAATGCCCGGTTTAGTAAAAACCGGGCAGATTTAACTATCAATTAATTATCACCAATCTGGAAACAGCAGTCTGACCATTCCATGTGGCTAGAACAGGATACAAACCAGCAGGCAATCTAACACCATGATCATCAGTAAGATTAAATGGTACAGAAATATCACCAGCTGGCACAGTACTGGAAAATAAAGTGTTAGCCACTCTTCCGGTTAAATCAAACACCTGAAGAGTAAGAATACCACTGGATGGCACTGAACATGTAAACGCTGTTGCTGAAGCAGCAGGGTTCATTCCAGAAAGTGACATTGAAAGAGTCTGAATATCAAACCCCTGCTCAACTGATAATGCACCAGACGCCCAAATTTCCACATCATCTAAGTTCCAACCGCAATACTCCCAACCTGGATCAGTGGTTCCCATAACCCAGCGAATCCATACAGTAGATTTTGTATCTGCATATGAAGAAATATCAATTACTTCAGTACTCCAGGCACCTCCAGTGAGTTCTTGCTCACTGTTCTCCCAGACGGTAAACCAACTTTCACCATTATTTGATACCTGCACGGAAGCATGATCAAATTCATTACCCTCCACACCAAGCCATCTTTGAAAATGCAAATATGTTCCATAAAGATCGGAGCAATCAATAACACCTGTTGTTAGATACATTTCTTCAAGATTAGGTTCATAATCACCCTGAAGGTTATAACCGTATACATTGTCTCCATTGAATCCAGATGAAGGATCAGGAGAACCATGTGATCCGCCTAAACCCTGTGGAACTCCCCATTCCCATAAACCGTCTGCAATCCAACCTGGATCTGAATCCATGTTCCAACTATAAATCAAACCAGCATCACCTACGATAAGAACAACTGTGCTTGTAACATTGCCTGTTCCGGTGGTAACATTTATAAAATCAACATCAGCTGTATATACACCCAAAGGCAAGTCATTGGCTTCAGAAGAAATTGAAGCTGTAATGTCAACAGTCTCACCTGGTGAAATACTACCAGAAAGAGAACCGGTGAGTTCAAGCCAATTGGCTGATTCAGCGGTGATCTGATACTGTACCGTTCCATCACCAAGGAATTCCAGTGTCCATGTTTCAGAAGAAGGGTTAAAGGGCCCACCTGTTTCGCCCTGGAAAATAAAATCCTGATCCGGTGAAATGCTGATACCGGCAGCATTTCCAAGAAGCTTCAAGCAGAAATTGCCTGTTCCCGGATACGGATTACCTGACCAGGTATAAAGATCAAACCAAGCTCCATCATAATACCAACTCTCATTCTCTGAAGCTGTTGATTCAACAATAACCCTGCTAGATGCACCTAAAAGAACAGGAACTTCAGCAGTTCTGTCAAAAGGATGCCCTCCATCAGATAGCTCCATAACAAAATACACACTATCGCCCTGAAGCAGTTCAAAAGGACTTGAGAGTTCTATGGTATGAAAACCGAGGAATTCGCTGTAACCGATTTCTGTAGTTAAAAGGTCTGACAGAACTCCCCCTTGAAAACTACCATAAAAAGATGCGGTAAAATCTACAGAATCAGCTGCACTGAAAAATGAGAATGCAGAAATAAAATGGTTACCATCTGCTTCAAATGCATTCATCGCCTTATCTATTTCAGAAAATGTATCACGCCACCCATGATAATCATGATAGTAGAATTCTTCATAAGCCATTGGTTCAACATTCAAAAAAGATACGGTGCCCATGAATGGTTCCCTTCCACACCATTTATCCCAGTAACTTATGAAAAAATAACCATCAAAACCCCAACCTTCACCCCAGCTGTTCTTCACAATCCAGGCACCTGGCTCAGGTGCTTGGGTGACTTTATTGTCATCCCAGCCAACTATAGTAACAGCATGATTAGGTAATTCTGTGGTTGAAGGTGGCTGATAATGGATGTAATCAGTCATGTACATACTGGTTGAATAATAACAACAAGCCATTCCTCCATTTTCCATCAGAGCTGTCTTAACTCTGTCGAATGAAGGAAGATCATCTCCTACAACATGCCACTCCACATCTGAAGGATAGTAATAATGATAATCAGGAGAACTGAGTGCCGGCGCAACATTATAAGATTGACCATCAATATCTCGAACTGCTCCATCACCTCTGGAAAGGTAAGCAGTTGATACCAAATAATCGCCCCCCATGTGAACAGTAAGACCACTTCCGCCTGGTGGATCTATGTCGGAATTATTCCATTCATTAAATCCATTCCACCAGTCTAAGTGGTACTCCGCAAGAGCAGGCTCTCCCACTTCCCCATTATCCACCCAGGCATCTGTCATAAGAAGGTTGGATTCCATAGCAGCCATTGTTGCATGAGTCCAACACGTTCCGCCTTGCTGGCTTTTTACAGAAGTAACATAGTCAACGCCACCATAGTCTCTTAGATCAAATTCAGCTGGTAGCAGAAGCTGTATCAGTGTTGCAAATAAAGTAAAAAAGAACATTCTGAACCTCCTTATAGATTTCAGTATCAATAGGAAAAAAATATCTTCCACGATCATACACTTGCGAGGAATATTAGTCTTTATATACTACAGTCATGAAGACACTGGTAGCTATTCCCGCACTGAACGAAGAAGTCACAATTGAAACAGTGATTTCTGCGATTCCGCACAAGTTGAACGGTACAGAGGTAAAAGTTCTTGTGGTTGATGATGGTTCCACCGATTCAACAGCTGAACTTGCTAGGGCAGCCGGTGCAGATGTAATCTCTCATGGGTGTAATATGGGGCTTGGCACAGCTTTTCGAACAATGCTTTCTTATGCCCGCGAGAATGGATTTGATGTCATGGCAACAATGGATGCTGACGGTCAATTCAACCCTAAGGATCTTCCACATCTAACAAAACCGGTAATTGACGGAAATGTGGATTTCGTAACAGCAAGCCGATTTAAAGATACTTCCCTTGTTCCCAACATGCCGGAGATAAAGAAGTGGGGAAACAAAAGAGTTGCTAAATTAGTCAGCAACCTGGCTAAAACAAAAATTCATGACGCAACCTGCGGATTTCGTGTCTACGGCCCTAGGGCCATTGAAAGAGTCGCCTGTTTCAGTAGATTTACATACACCCAGGAAGTTTTAATTGATGTGGCAAGAAAAGGTTTACGGATAAAAGAAATTCCAACTAAAATAAGAGGCGAGCGTGAATTCGGCAAATCAAGAATAGCTTCTAACCTGTGGCGTTATGCCCATCTGTCTGCCGAGGCTATGTACTCTGTGGCTCACGGTCACTCACCCTGGCGTTTTTATGGAACACCTGCTTTTACTCTTATTGGTTTGGGAATAGTACTTGACTTGTTTACCCTTGCGTGGTGGTTTTTCATGGGCCGCATAACTCCATTTACCGCATTTGGCATTGGAGGGCTTTTTCTTATCACTTTTGGAATTCTGTTAATACTTTTTGCTTCGATAGCAGATATTTCTTCAGCAAACAGAAAAATGCTTGAGGAAATCACAGCAATGGAAACAAGAAGAATCCGAGAGAAAAATAGAAACTAATCTGTACTATCAAGCCACAACTCAGCTTCCACGATAGACCTAAAACTGCGTCTGAATAGCTTAGATTCTAAAGAATACTCCTCAAGTTCCAACTGTTTTGAAATGCCTTCTGGAAAAATTTCTGCTGATTTTCTTAACCCTGAAGATATACATATCTTCTGAGCTGCAACATGAATATCCTTTACAAGATGACCTGGAGTATGCATTTCTCTTACATCCACAAGTGCAGTAAAAGGGCCACTTAGAACACCCACAGCAGTAGATATGTTTCCCACATAATCAGGAATTTGTGACGGATCAAGCCAGAATCCCCTCAAAACGATATACAAGCGATTAATTGACGTATCAACAGATATGGTATAATTTCTGGTTTCTGAAATGCTTTGTCTCATCCCTCCCCCAATCTTCCTATTTAAACTATATTCTCGTTTTAGCGATGTCAATAGGTAAATCTTTCTGAATGAAGATTTATTATACACATAATGACAATTAAATATTAGGCATCTGGACAGTTTGCATATTATCTAACGAATTAACAACCTGACTTGCTTTGAGCTTAATAATTAGCTATTAAAGAAGTGGTTCTAAGATACATAAACAGAAAGGACATGAATATGAACAGAACGGCAGCTGAGGAAGAAAAAACGTATGAGCAGTTAAGCCCATTCGAATTGAAAGACAAATTAATTGAAATGGCGGAAAACAGATCTGAAAAGCTTATGCTAAATGCCGGTAGGGGCAATCCAAACTGGGTAGCCACAAATCCTAGACATGCTTTTTTCCTTCTTGGTAATTTTGCTATGGAAGAAGCATACAGAGTAATGAGCCGTCCTGGGCTTGCAGGTGCACCTGTTTCCACCGGATCAGCTGATCGCTTACGGGAATTCTGTTTGATTCATAATGAAACAAGAGGTGCTCAGTTCCTGATTGACTCCTTAAAACATGTCACCGAAGTAATGAAACTTAATGAAGATGAATTCATCGGCGAAATGGTTGATGCAATACTAGGAGATCACTACCCTACACCTGACAGAGTTCTTGTAAACACTGAAAAAATTGTAAAAGCATATCTTGATGTTACCATGTGTGATTCAAGACCCCCTGAGGGCGAAATGGATATCTTCCTTACGGAAGGTGGAACAGCAGCAATGACTTATATTTTCAATACTCTTCAAGAGAATCATCTGGTAAAAAAAGGTGATAAAATTGCTATTGGCACTCCTATTTTCACACCCTACCTTGAAATTCCTCTTCTAAATGATTTTGAACTGGTAGTTGTAGATGTTGAGCAAAACGAAGACAAGGACTGGCAGTACACTGATGCTGAAATTAATAAACTGGCTGACCCAGATATTAAAGCATTCTTCCTTGTGAACCCATCAAATCCATCATCTGTAAGCATTGCTGAAGAGTCTCTTCAAAAGATAGCAGATCTTGTAAGTACAAAAAGAAAAGATCTTATACTTCTTACAGATGATGTTTATGGCACATTTGTAAATGGATTCAGATCTCTTGCTGCAATTGCACCAAGGAATACGATTCTGGTTTACTCATATTCTAAATACTTCGGAGCCACCGGTTGGAGATTAGGCGCTATTGGAATAAGCAAAGATAATGTCATGGATGAAATGATCGCTTCCCTTCCTGTGCAGCTGAAAAAAGAACTTCACGACAGGTATGTAACTATCAGTCGCGATCCTGATTCAATCAAACTTATTGACCGCTTGGTGGCAGACAGCAGAACAGTTGCATTGAACCATACAGCAGGGCTTTCCACCCCTCAACAGGTAATGATGGTTTTATTTAGTCTTCAAGAACTGCTTGATCTAGAAAGCAGATTGTACAGAAAAGAAGTTCAAGATATTGTAAAAGAAAGATACAATAGCCTTTACTCATCTTTAGGTGAGGAAGTTGTAGAATTATCTTGTTATGCCAAGTACTACACCACCATAGATATTCATAACCTTGCACTTAAGAGATATGGAACAGAATTTGCCAAATGGCTGAAAGACAACCATGAACCCATTGATTTTGTATGGCGACTTGCAAAAGAAAAAGATGTTGTTCTTATGGATGGCGGTGGGTTCGCAGCACCTGAAATGTCTGTTCGAGTTTCTCTTGCAAATCTTAACCAAGAAGATTATAGCAAAATCGGTAAATCTATTAGTGACCTGCTTCAAGATTACATGGAAGAGTGGAAGGCGGCCAATTAATGGAGTTTCTTCACGGAATTGCAGAGTTATTTCGTAACAATCCTTCAATACTTCTTTTTGCAGCTCTAGCAGGCGGTTATGCGTTTGGTAAGATAAAATTTGGATCATTCTCTTTTGGATCCACAACTGGAGTTTTATTGGTTGGAATAGTAATGGGTGCTGTATTACTAAAAAATACAACATTCGAACTTGGTATTATAAAAACAGTTTCGTTCGGTCTCTTCATTTTCACCATCGGATACAAAGTTGGGCCTGACTTCATTGGAGGATTAAAGCGTGGAGGCAAGCAATACATAGCTGTTTCACTATTTTTCAGTGTTATAGCCATTGCCGTAGCTCTTGCTGTTGCAAAACTATTTCACTTGAATGGTGCTTACGGTGCTGGAATTGTTGCAGGAGCACTTACTCAATCGGCTGTAATAGGTACTGCCGACGGGGCAATCATGCATCTGCAATCAGGGGCTCAAACAGCCGCTCTTAACTTGAAATCTGATGTGGCTGTTGCTTATGCTGTAACTTATATCTTTGGTACAGCGGGTCTGATAATGCTTCTTAAGGTTCTTCCAAAATTATGGAAAATAAACCTTCGCAAAAGTGCTATTGAGGAAGAAAAATTAATGGGTTCTTCCTCTGAGCAAGAGTCAACTGAATTTTTCCACTGGTCTGGAATAATAACACCAAGAGTTTTCAAGCTGACTAACAATGCATCAATAGGAAAAACTGCATCAGCAGTAGAAAGTTTGTTTTCAGGAAATGTTACAATTCATAAAATCAAACGAAATGATGCAGTCATTGGCCCTGTTCCAAGCGACTCTATTCTTGAAGAAAATGATTTAATTATCCTCACAGGCCACAGATCTGATCTTTTAGACGCTGGAACTCATCTGGGACTCGAAGTTAATAGTGATGTTTTAAAGGAAATGGTTGGAGAAATCCTGAGTATCTGTGTTACTTCAAAAAAATACAGTAACAGGAAATTGGGTTCCGTATTTTCTGAAATAGGTCATGGCTGTTTTGTTCATAAAGTAATAAGACAAGCTCACGATCTACCTGTAAACAACGGGCTTATAATTCATTCCGGTGATACAATAATGGTTATGGGAGCCAGAACTGATGTTGAAAGACTTGCAAAAGATCTTGGATATGCAGAAAGAGCCACAGGAATAACAGACTTGGTTGCTGTGGGCATAGGAATTATCACAGGAACTCTTATTGGCTTGCTTTCAATCAATATCGGTGGTGTTCCGGTAACTTTAGGAGCCGGCGGCGGCGTCCTTGTAAGTGGCCTGATTTTTGGTTGGCTAAGATCTCGAAAGCCTATCTGGGGTCAAATTCCAGTGCCAACACAATGGGTATTCACCGACCTTGGCTTGAACTTTTTCATTGCCTGTGTTGGGCTAACAGCAGGCCCCCGCGCCCTTGCTGCATTGCAGCAGGCAGGGCCAGAAATACTGCTTGCCGGTATTGTACTAACCGTTTTACCTCATCTATTAACTTGGTTATTCGGTCTTTATTCTCTCAAAATGAATCCTGTATTACTTTTAGGGGCAATGACCGGAGCTGGAACTTGCACAGCTGCTTTAAACTCAGTAAAAGATGACTGTGGAAGCACATTGCCTGTTATAGGTTACACAGTACCCTACGCCATTGGTAATGTTCTTTTGACGGTAATGGGTGCTCTAGTGGTAAATATTATCTAGAGCAAACAACACACAGAAACGGGAGTTTACTTACCAGTTCACTCCCGTTTTTTGTATAGTACCCACTTCAAGAAAACAAAACAAACGGAGATTTTATGAACATCTGGCTAATAATTATACCAGTGATACTGATTCTGATAAAACTTATCACTTCAAAATCAGACATTAATTCGGAACAAGTAAAACAGCTTCTAGCAAACAACGGTAAAGTAATAGATGTAAGGTCCCAGGGTGAATACAGAAATGGTCACATCAAAAATTCCATAAACATTCCATTAAACAATATTCTCAATGGAGTAAAAAAACACAATATAAAAAAAGATACTCCCATAATTCTTTATTGTGATAGTGGTGCAAGATCAGGCAGCGCAAAAAGATTTCTTGTTAAAGAAGGTCACACAAGCGTGTATAATGGAGGATCTTTTCATCGAATGAGCAAACTTCAGAACTAATACCACAGTTATATTTTACTGCTTCTTGCTCAAAACAACACATGCACATTATTCAAAACTACATTTCATCTATTGAACAGATTTTCTGCATTTTTCCGATGATTATTCTGTCAAAAACAGAGTATTGTTTTTTATAGAAAATGTGGTAGTTTTCTACTTGTGTGGTTTATGCAAAACGACTTTAAAAAGGACAGGGTTTAAACAATATGCCTAGCTATTTAGGTCTTATATCAGGTTTTGTTCTGCTAGTTCTTGGTGGTGACTATCTTATAAAGGGCGGTAGTCGACTTTCAGCTCTTTTAGGTGTTTCTCCACTGCTAATAGGTCTGGGCATTGCTGCATTCGGCACAAGCGCCCCCGAGGCAGCAGTATCTATAAAAGCAGCAGTAAGCCAACACTCTGCTGTATCCATTGGAAATGTTTTAGGAAGCAATATTGCTAATATCGGCCTAGCCATAGGAATTTCACTTCTTATTTTCGGATGGAAAGAGAATCACAGAAAACTCTGGAAAGAAGTAACATTTGGCCTTGGTGCAATACTGTTACTTCTTGTTCTTTCAATCACTCCGTTTTTTTCAGGAGGTGCCCAAGGGTTAAACAGATCAGCAGGATGGGTTTTACTTCTGTTCTTCAGCGGTTACATTTTTCATTTATTCAGAATGAGCAGAGCCGATAAAAAAGCCAAACAAGGATTAGAAGAAACTGACGATTTAATAAAAAACCGTCCAATGGAATATGTTAAATCAATACTTATGACCCTTGGTGGCCTTGCTGGCGTTATCTTTGGTGGAAGTTTAGTAGTTGATAATGCTGTTGAAATTGCAACTAAATGGGATG
This sequence comes from Candidatus Sabulitectum sp., assembly GCA_029938555.1. GTDB lineage: Bacteria > Fermentibacterota > Fermentibacteria > Fermentibacterales > JCC-6 > Sabulitectum. The sequence continues at coordinate 29,955 of JAOZUR010000001.1, forward strand.
TTTCTCAAACCCTAATAAGCGTTACTATTGTAGCACTTGGAACATCCTTGCCGGAAATAGTTGTTTCTGTAATGGCTGTTCGCAAAAATCAATGGGATATGGCACTTGGAAACATCCTTGGTAGTAACCTTTTTAATATTCTTTTTGTTCTAGGAACCACAGCTGTGATCAAACCTATGGAATTCGAAAATTTTACAAATCTGGTTCTGCCAGATATGCTGATTACAATATGCATTACTCTTCTGATGTTTTTCATTCTTATGCACAAAGGTACTAAAAATACTGAGGATTTTCAGAAAACAAGCAAAAAGCACGGTCTTATTCTGCTTTTAGTTTATGCTGGTTATGTGGCTTTTGCAATTCTACGGAAATAAATTATTCAGGAAGAATAGTTACCTTAACACTTGCTGGAAGCTGTCCAGCACATCTGGCAAAAACAAGATAGATACCAACTGGTAAAGTTTTTGTTTCCCAATTAAGGGCATAGGTTCCCGGTGGAAGATAACCATCAATAATTGTGGATATTTTTCTACCCATCATATCATAAACAAATACCTGGGTTTCCCCGCCTGAAACTGTAATATCCATTGTTACCAAACCTGTAGTACAGGGATTTGGCCTTGGAAACGATAAAACTGTGGGAACACTGTACAAAGAACCATTGCTGTATCCGGGAGTTGGTTGTTCCATAACAAGCCATGAGCCACCATCAGGAAATCTGCCGATTGAAACATCTGTTACCTGATTTTCAAAAGATACATGTTCTATTGTGGAGACAAATGGTATTTCACTATTTCCAGGAACAATTCTACCTAATTGAAAACTGTCTCCCCCACCTGATAATCTGAACGGCAAATGAGTTGTGCCCTTCCAAGAATCACCATCAGCCCAGAAAAGTAAAAAACCTAAATTAGGGATAATTGTACCTCGTGGAATCGACCAAGGTTCCGCAAAAGAACTATCAGATTCAGAAAAAACAAGTACACCTGCATCAATATCGTACCCTGTACCATTATAGATTTCTATCCAGTCGGAAAATCGACCCCAATCATCCATAACTGTTGTTGAATTCATGGCCATAATTTCATTTACAACAAGTCCATTAAAACTAGTAGGGAAAAAATAAGCTCCCATGTCTCGCCTGCTATTGTCTGGATCGAAACTATCAGGATTACCTGTATTAATGCACGGAGAATTCCACAACGGATAAAAGTCTTCAGTGAGCTTGGGATTGCCAAGAATATTACCTTCACCTATGAGTGATCCAGTATCTGAGATTGACCATGTGGTAAAAACAGTTCCCTGTTCCACCTGTACAGGCACTGAACATTCTGTAAAAATAGAATTGGATATGGAAGCATAACCTCCTCCCATTCCTGATGTTTTTTCATAAGACAAAACAGCGATATCGCAATCAGAAAAAACAATACCAGAACCTTGAACTGCAGCTCCATCTTTAACCCCTATGCCAATAGGACAATCTAAAACAATACAGTTGTTAATCTGAACAAGAGTACCACTGCCACTGCCACCAGTGGGGGCTCCTATAGAAAAACCTTTATCTGTAGAGCCTGAAAGGACGGAATTCTCTATTGTAACAGAAGAAGCATTCATATCGATGTTATCCCCATCGATATTCTGAATCAAACATCGGTTTACAAGAAACTGCCCGTCAGTACACAAATGAAATTCAATGCCGTCCATACTTGAGGCAACCGGGTCAACTAAGTTTATAAAATCTGAATCGGTTATGGTACATGCCTGCCCTTCCTGCATAAAAAAGAGCTCGCCTCTGTTGTTGATGAAACGACTATTTGAGATGTTCGCAGTTCCACCGGAAAGTTTAACACAACTCCAATTATTTCGGAAAGAAGTATTTTCAATAGACACTTCACTGGAATGGCCTGCTAATGCAGCAAAATCGGAGCCTGGTACTGATGAATAACCCCTGGAGCCGGTAATAGTTGTGTAAGATAAAGCGATCGAACCGCTTGAAACCCTAATGCCCCGCCAGCCCGTTAAAGAATTGTCAGCCACAAAGAAAACAGAATCTGCTGAAGTACCGTTACAAACAAGTTCCCCAAGACAATTGATAGCGCCAGCCTCTTGAAAAAGTACTGTGACACCTGGCTCTATTATAAGTCTGCCGTTTTGTGGGATTGTGATCTCTTCTGCAACCAAATATGGTGAAAAAGTTGAGTAAAGAACTGTGTTCTGATCAAGTGTGCCGGTAAGAATAGTTGGCTCAACAACCACGAACGGGTTGTATCTAGGGGTGGCTTCAGTAATACGCCAGCCTGCCTGGGTTTCCGTTTCAACCACCCAGTAATACTCACCGGGCATCAGATCTGTAATGGTGTAAGTTGTATCAGTTATGCCGTCTATTCTTAAAATTTCCTGCGTATACGGACCAAGACTGTCTCTTACGACAACACTATACACTGCCGGATTGCCAAATGGGTCTTCTGTAGGCAACCATGAAACAGTTAAGTCACCGGTGGAAATGGTATCTGACCGCAAAGATCGGAACGGATAGTAGCGATATTGAAACTGCCACTGCAGATCAGTTCTTCTGGTTATCAAACTGTCAATTAATAAATCAGAGTCATCAAGAAAGCCCTGCAGATCAGTAGCGTCACAATCATCTTGTTTCACCGCATCTGCTAGAACTATTTTCAACGAATCTGTCCAAAAAATCAGCTTTTCCTCGGTAAGGTAATTTGCATAAATATTTTCAACCGAATCAATAAAAGCTTCTCTAAACTCAGGAACAACAAGGGTTCTGGAATGAAGCGGGTTATCAAACCAGTTTGGTGTTGTACACAAGCCGTATCCTATTCCCAGATTGTCCGTTAAGATTTTATCAACATCCCAAGGAAGCATTACCCAGCGTTCAGAACCCTCCACATCATTGTAAAGATAATAGTTGTGATAATATGTACTGTTATTCGCAAATGCAGCATTGATGGCAAGCAACCGAATTAGCCCGTAAGAGCCATACATAACAAATGTTGAATCCATAAATTCTTGAAAATTCTCTGGTGATGCGTGTTCAACATTATTTATTAGTTGCAACAAATCATTTATACCAGCAGATTCATTGGTTTTTTTAGACCATACTGAATCCACATCATCATAATAATTAGCACAGGCTCCATCTCTCTGAGCCTTGTATAAATTGCCTTCTGTATTGAATTGATTTCGTAAAAGAAAAAGCTTATTTACCGGTTCCAGTTGAAGAAAAAGTCCTCTGTTTTCTCCATTTACAGAAAGATTAGCATGGGATATCTGAAAACAAGGAAAACCCATCTCTGAAAGTACCCTTGCAAAAAGCCAAGATCTTGTATAAGAATGGTCATAGTAATCTGCATTGAAATTCCATGCTGTTCTTCCTTGTAATGGTTGATCAGATGGGAACTCTACCCTGTATGATTTTTTAGGTTCCTCTCTTGAGGAATCACCTCGTACGCGCATTGTACAATTATCATAAGTGACTCCGTCAAAATGAACAGAGCATGGGATAATTATTTCTTCCTGCCAATTCTCCATCATATACTGAAAATCATCAGGAGAACAAGTTATGTCATATTGCGGAATTGAAAAAGAAAGAAAGAGGCCAAGCATTACCATAAAACTCATAACGTCTCAGCCTCCTCAATAATTAGTACTTAAAATGCCAGTCTAACTGTTTCCCTTGCTATCATCAACTCTTCATTGGTTGGAACAAGTAGAACTGTCACTTTGCTATCAGGTTCAGAAATTATACGCTCTACACCTTTAACTTCGTTAGCTTGCTTATCAAGCTTGATTCCGAATACATCCATATTATCACAAATAAGCTCACGAAGTTCCCAACCATTCTCGCCGATGCCTGCTGTGAATACTATTGCATCAAGTGTTCCAAGTGTTGCTGCATAAGAACCAATGTATTTTTTAACCCGATCTGCGAAAATCTCGAAAGTAAGTTTTGCCCTTTCATTGCCGGCAAACATTTTTTCTTCGATGTCTCTCATATCCATTGAGATTTCACTTATACCCAAAAGGCCACTCTCTTTGTAAACCATGTTTTTGACTTGTTCAAGAGTCCAACCCTTGTTTTCCATAAGATCAAAAAGAATTGCAGGATCCACATCACCAGATCTGGTTCCCATAACAACCCCGCAGAAGGTTCCATAACCAAGACTTGTATCGATTGATTTTCCACCTTTTACCGCTGTTATAGAACAACCATTACCAAGGTGACAAGTTATGATGTTCAAGTCTTCAATAGGTTTACCAAGTATTTCTGCTGTACGCTGAGCTACAAACTGATGGCTGGTACCATGAAAACCATATCTACGCATTCCATAATCTTCGTAAAGTTTGTACGGCAAAGCATACATATAGTTCACCTGAGGCATGGTCTGATGAAATGCAGTATCAAAAACAGCCACATTAGGTACTCCAGGAAGCTTTTTCATTGCAGCTTTAATGCCCATGATATTGGCTGGATTGTGTAGAGGAGCCATATCACTTACCTGCTCAAGCCCTTTCAAAACCTTTTCGTCAATAAGAACAGAACTTGTAAATTTTTCCCCACCGTGAACAACTCTGTGACCGCATGCTCCAATTTCATCAAGTGAAGCAATCGCACCTATTTCAGGATCGACTATTGTACTAAGAACCATGTCAAGACCGGTCTCATGGTCAGGAATAGGTCTGTCTATCACAGTTTTTTTTCCATTGCATTTGTACTTCATACGACCAACATCCATACCGATACGCTCTAAAAGCCCCGAAGCAATCATTTCCTCAGAGTCTCGATCAATTATCTGGAATTTGATTGATGAACTTCCACTGTTGATAACAAGTATTTTCATGTAAATCCTCTTGATCTGTTTAAATTTGAGTTACAGAACAGGGCAAAAACTACTGCAAAACATACCATAATCTCAGAAAAAATTCAACTGTTTTTTCCTCTTATTGTTTCAAGAACAGCAAACATGAATGCCCAAAGGCAAGTGAATCTATAATTGGTTATCAAAGAACCACTTAGAGCAGCAATGGTCAAGGCTGTAAAAGAGCCAGTCAGCCATAATGCTAGCACTGTATTTCTTGTTGTAACAGACTTAACTGCCATCCTAAAACTTCCGGCAATACCACCAGCATAAAGAAAAGCAAGAACCAATGAACCTGAAAGACCAAGATTCAACAGAAGTTGAAAAAAACTGCCATCCACATAAGGAATTGATACTTTCATTAACATATCTGGCCTGAAATATGTAATTTTATACCCATAACCTGTACCGAATAAAAGAGTAAATGGGTTTTGAGTAACAGTTCTGATGATTTCCCACCATGACAGAAATCTAGCCCACAAAGAAACATCCCCAGCAAGACCTCCATCTGCACCACCACTTCTTGCTGCAACATCCCCGACAGACAACAGTCCCGCCGCAGTAACAAAAGCAATAGAGCCAACTGCAAACACCACTAATAGAAGAATACGCGAAAGCAATCTGCCGAAACGAAAACCTCCTTCATCCACACGACTCATATCTGCTAGAAAAGCAATCAAACCTCCAGCGGTTACAGCTAACCATAGTGCTCTTGACTGTCCTAGAAGAATCGCAGCACCCATTACAAACAATGTAATTATCCCAGGAACAAGAGGAACAGTTTTGATCCGCTTCCATAAAAGCATGGCCATAAGAAACAAACCTACCACAACCACATTCACCTCTCGTGATGATACTCGTAATCCTGAAGTTTCTCTCAGATAAACTCCTTCACCACCAAGATAACCCTTTAGAATTATCCAGATACCTGCAAGCGCTGTTGAAATCAAAATTGTTGTAAGTAAGATTTTCATATTTGCTCTGCTTCTTAACATCCACATTGCGGGAAAAAAGAAAAGATAACCAAGCATAGTTTTTAGGAAAATAGTAGAAGTATCAGTTTCGTAACCGGCAAGTAGACCCCTAATGAATGCAAACAATGCCATAATAACCAAAATCACTATGAGTTTTCCTGATTTAGTTTTTTCAATTCTGCCTGTTCCATCCATCAAAGCACCGATCCAGAGAAAAAATATCCACAACTGAAGAAGATCATCTATTCCGATTCGGAAAGGACCAGCGTATACACTAAAACTGTTAAGAAAAGTGGTGGTAAAAACTATTTGAACACCAAATAGCATTGCAGCTAGTTTGGGTGGATAAGCTAAGAACATTCCTGCAAAAAGAAATACAACCAACCCTGCTGAAATCAGAAAGAGACTGTCTGTAAATACACCAATCGCTACCAAAATACCAATTAAGACAAAACCTATTAAAGCAGTTTTATCGCTTTTTTTATTAACCAAGTAAATCTCCTGAAACTTTTGCCACAGTTTCAGCGGAAACTTCTGCTACCCAACTTAAAAATTCAACATCAATACACTGGAAAGCAGCAATTGTTCTAGAATCTAAATCCAGTTCCCCTACCAGTTCACCCTGCCAGATCACAGGGGATACATACTCACTTTTCACATCTGGGCTACATGCAAGGTAATTAGATTCTGCATTTACATCATCAACCACGAAAACAGAAAGTGTGTCTGCAGCCTGTCCACAAATTCCATCACCAAAACCAATCCTGGTATGATCTGTAGCAGCCCCGGAATATGGTCCTAAAACGAGCTCTTCATGGGAACTGTTATCAACAAGATAAAAGCCAACCCAGTGGTATTCCTTCATTTCCTTACGGAGAATATCACAAATATCCTGAAGTTTTTTTTCAGCTGATAAATCACTATTTAAAAAAACGAGAATTTCAGATTTCAATTTACTAATTATCACAAGAATCACCATTCCTGTTATTATCTGGAAGTTTACTTCTAGTTACAACAAGTGCAGTAACGTCATCTTCCTGATTGCCACTTTCTCGGAAGTGTTCTACAAGAGAACCAATTATTTCTATCACTTCTGCACCTGATTTGGTATCATACTTTTCGACAATACCGGTTAATCTTTCAATTCCAAAAGGCTCTTCAGTAGGAGACATTGTTTCAGTTATGCCATCTGTGTACAACAACAATTTCCCTCCCGGAGAAATATTGGCCTTCCCTTTCTGGTACACAGCATCTGCCATAATGCCAAGAATCAACCCACCTTGATTAAGATTAATTAATGCTTTGCCTAGTAAAGGATCAGATAAAACTGGTGGATCATGTCCTGCCGAACAATAATCCATGTCACCTGTTTCTAAATCTATAAATGCAAGGAAAAAAGTAATAAAAGTAGCATCTGGCATTCTGTCACACAAAGCTTGATTCAATCGTGATGTGGTTACATCAACTGAAAGATTTTCTTTCAACAGAGTACCCAAGCTGGCTTGAAGCGCAGCCATTAACATAGCCGCAGCTGCACCTTTTCCCGACACATCAGCAATGGCCACTGCAAGTTTACCATCAGATAACTCAAGCACATCATAATAATCTCCACCCATGACTCTGGAAGGAATGCTCACAGCAGCAAGTTCCCAGCCAACTGGCTGCGGTAAATATCTGGGAAGAAGATCTTTTTGAATGTTCCTTGCAAGCTCAAGTTCTTTCTCCAGAGTTTGCCTTTGAAGCTTTTCACCAAAAAGTTGAGCACTTTGAACTGACTGGGCAATCTGTCGAGAAAAACTGTCAAACAGTCCCCTTGTGTATTCTACGAAAAAGAACTGCTTTTCACTGGCTGCTATTATTACTCCAAGTCTTTCCCCTCTCACTTCAATTGGTGCTGCAACCATTGAAGCAATCCGAGAGAACCTTCTGGACTTATATCTTTTTTCCAACTTTCGTAATGAACTTCGTCGGTAGTTGTTTATCATAAAACCATGACCTGTAGCATCTATTCGTTTTTCAACTCCTGTATACCATTCATCGTTGAGAAAATCTCGCACATTTTTTAATTCTTTGCTCTTGCCAAATGCAAATTCTTCACCAGAGTCCTTAAAACAAAACCAGCAATAGTCTGAATCAGTTAATCTTGCACCAAGCCTGACCGCAGCTGCTCCTAGTTGTTCAGGTTCAAAGCTTGAATGAAGAGTTTGACTTAAATCCTGAAGAGTAGCAAGTTCCTTATAGCGTTTTTCAAGAATTCTCGCAGTTGGAAGCTGAAGCAACATTGTAACAAATGCAAACAATACATAAATAACCACAATGAGCATTACAGCAACATCAAGTCCACCAGTACCAAAAAAGACATTTCCTGCTAAGTAGAAATAGATGCCTCTACCCATGAGGACGCAGAAAAAAGTAGCTATAATCAGAAAAACTCTTATTTTTCTGGACAGATATTGAACCCATCGTTGACAGAAACCAAGCCCGATGGCGGAAAAAAGAAGTAATAAACTAGGAAGATCAAGTTCTATACCATTAAATAGATCATGGGTGGACGATAGAATAAAATTAAACCCCACAACATGCATAAATGCAGTTACAAAGGCTATTGACACTGTAAACCTATAAAGCCATACAGTAAATGGCGTTCTATCTATATAAACAAACCCTCGCAAGGCAGCCAAAAGAATAAGCGCCACCGTTAGAATGGCCAAGCGAAACAGAGGAATTATAAGCAAGGGTTGCTGATCTAAACTCCTATTTCCAGGAACCGAATCCATACCTGTTGAGGTATCAACACTGGTTGATGTTAATACAGCATCAATAAGTACACCGGCAGCTGTACCACTTACTTCTCCAATTGATTCAAGAATATTACCGGTCTGACCTGTGAATGTGGAATCTACAAAACTTCTAACTTGACCGCTCCCAACATCAGCAACATTATCAATTCTTCTACCTAATTCTCTAACTCTTTCTGCTCTGTGTGAGTTATGTGGCAAAATTTCAGGTGAATCCAGAACTCCCACTGAACCGGTTAAACCCCACAACAGAATAATGCAGAAAAAACTGAGCACCAGTCTTCTTGAAAGACTCAGTCCACTGAGTATTTCACTAACGCCCAGATAAAAAAACAATCCTGCAACAACCATTAAAATGCCGGAAGTTATTCTAGTAAGAGATGTTCCAGGTGAGCTGGAAGGGAAAACTACAATGAGCAAAGCAAGAATAATCAAAGTGGCTCTGAAAAATTTCCTCTTGCTTAAAAAAGAAAATCTGCGCATTCTATTCCAGTCTTCCTATTAGGTCATCAAGCGATCCTGTAAAAACTGATCCGTCTAAGAGGTTCTTCATTTTGTATTTTCCAGTGTCTATTTCCTCAAAATCAACTGTTATAAGATATGAAATTCCATATCTTGACGCCTCCTTGTACTGTTTCCCTAATTTCTTACCTGAAACATCCATCATAACACGATATCCGTGACTTCTGAGTGATGTAACTAATAAACCAGCAGAAATTACTGCATCTTTTGAAGCAACGGCCACATAAACATCGGCAGGAGATGCTTTTTTTACACTATTCGGAATAAGACCGTAAGTCTCCAAGAAAAGAGTTAGAGTTAGCACTCCTAAACCAAAACCTACCCCTGAAATCTTTTTGTTACCAAAAAGTCCAACCAGATTGTCGTATCTTCCTCCTCCACAAAGGGATCTATTATTCTGACCTCCAGTGTCCATCAGTTCAAATACAATTCCAGTGTAATAATCAAGCCCGCGAACAATAGCAGGAGAAAAAACAGCACTAGTTATACCCAGTCCGAGAAGAAGATTGTTGAATTTAACAACTTCTTCAAATGCAGAGCTTTCAGCCATAAGGGAGACCAACCAAGGATCCGAAAGAGATTCAACGGAAACAAGGGAAACCACCTTACCGGTCAAGACAGAATCACCTTTGCAGACACCAAGAAGAAAATTTGCCCATTTCTCTTCAGTCATCTTATCTCGTTTATCAATGGCGGAAAATACCTCTTGAGCAATTTCTATATGCACTCCACATCTGGAAAGTGCATCAGACATAAATCTTCTGCTGGACCAGCCAATTTTGTATATGGAGGATGGGGCCTTAAAGGAATTCATGATTTCCTGCAAAACCATAATAACCTCAAGTTCAGCGGATAGACTCTCTGAACCCAAAATATCCAGATTAAACTGAAGAAATTCACGAACTCTTCCGCGCTGCGGTCTTTCATATCGATAACAGAGAGGCATAGAAAACCACCGAACAGGAAGCTGAAGCTCACCTTGAGCAGCAACCATCCTGGCAAGTGACGGGGTCATTTCCGGACGCAAAATAACTTCACGCTTACCTCTATCAGTAAAACAATAACTTTGTCGACCTACAAGTTCTCCTCCGGATTTAGCTGCAAAAAGCGCAAGAGGTTCAATAACAGGACCGTCATATTCTTGAAAACCAGCCTGAACTGATGAAAGTGAAAGAATTTCAGTAACATACTTTTCTATATTAAACTCATTCGGCAACCTCTGTCGCATACCGCTCAAAGGTTTGGTGGAAAGGGTCATATACTCTGCTCCTTAACATTCCTGTTATCAGATACAAAACAACAAAATACTTTGAATATTCTACCCTGATTATTTGTACTGCGCAACCCCAACACCTAAAGAGCATCTACAATTATAACATTGGTTTTTTCTTTAACTTAACCGTAAAAGAATATAGAATTAACTTAAACAAACACTCATAATGAAGTTCTATAAGAACCATCTTTTTCAAGTTCATCAGTAAGCATGTGCATATCTAGCAGTTCCTGTAAACTTATCTGTTCTGTTCCCTTTTCCAGTTTTCCCATTCTATCCTCTCCTAGATCCTGGCGAAGATTATCAATCAATTTCAAACAAAGTTTTTCAGCTTCAGAATCAGCTGATGGGTTATGTAACAGAGCTAATGCAGTTATTGCAGAACGAATAAGGTTGCCTTTTATTCTATCAAGTACTGCCAGACCATACAATGATCTGATTAATGTTGGTTTAATTCCTGAGCGATTGGTAATAGCCACTGCTCTTCTGAAAAATAAATCTGACCTTACTAAGTCATTAGAATCAATGCTTAAAAAAGCAAGTCCACACAAAGATTTTGCAATGGTGTTCTCATCATTTGCTTTTTCGCCAAGTTCAAGTGCTTCAGTGTAATTATTCTTAACTTCCTCGTTATTTCCACGAATCTGATTTACATGTGCGAGACTAAGTTTTATACAAGCCTGACCGCTGGTGCTACCAATCCTTTTAAAATAATCTGCCGCTGCAATATAGTGCTGCTCCGCCTCGCCCAAACTACCCATACTTGCCTCTACACTGGCAATTTCACTTAAAGCCAAAGCGCATAGATCAGTATATCCAGCGGTTTTGACCGATGACAGATACCCCAAGAAAGCATCTTTTGCTCTTCTAAAATCACCATCAGCTGCAGCAAGATTACCCATATACAACCTGGTTCTCCATTCACCGGCTCGGAAAGAAAGCTCTTTACATCTTTGGGCAATCAAAGGTAGTGTGGTTCTGACAAAAACATAGTTTCCACATTGCAAATGATACTTAAGTATTTCAAGTTCAGTTTCAAGAGCCTCAATAAGCCTATTCTCAGAATTAAAAATACTCAATGCCTGTTTCAAAAATGACCCTGCCAAAGAAGGTTTTCCCTGATCAACCATAAGTCTGCCTTTTATATAAAAAACAACTGCTTGATCATAATTTACAGAATTTGATGTGAGATTAATGGCTTTTTTTATCAATCTATTCGAAGCCTCTGGACGCCCCAATCGATTGGCAAGCAAACTCTGATATGATAACAGTACTGCACACAACCCCTCAGGCATCTCATTATTCTGGTTGGAAAGTGCTTCTTGAATCATGTTATACCCCGTTCGTAATCTACCACGATCAAGGCAATAAACCACAAGAGAATGTAATATTTGTCTTAGGAATCGGAATCTACCTTTTTCTATTGCAAGCTTCCAGGAAAGTGAGATATCACCAAAGGCGAATTTAATTCCACTTAAACCTCTTCCTGCGTCCCTTCCTGTTCTGATCATTTCGCCAAAACTGGCGGCCTTCCTGGCAAAATACCTGCAATGCATCTCTTTGGATACATCATATCCTTTGGAATATTGGTTTCTTTCCTGCAGTATGAAATCACTTGTCATTGCGGGAATGTGAATTCCTTGATCGTCTCGAAGCAGAAAAGACCTATCAACAAGAGACATTATCATCTCTGGTGACACATCTGATATTTCTTCTGCTTCTTCAACTGTAAAATGACCTGCGAAAACAGTTAATCGCGATGCAGCATTTCTTTCTGACTGCGATAACTGATCCCAAGAATGCTGAAACAGATCGGAAAGACCATCTCTTGTTCTTTCCCTTTCTGTTCCACCAAGAAAGGATGGATTTGCTCGAATTCTTTTTGCAATTGAAGTTAATGACATAACTCTGATCCATGATGCTGCCAGTTCAATCGCAAGCGGAGTACCATTAACGAGAGAACAAATATCTTCAACCACATTTAGGTTCAGATCACCTGAAAACCGAACACCGGCAAGCCGTTCAGCAGCTTGAAGAAATACGCCAGCTGCGTCAGAAGGCAATTCGTCTGATAATTTTTTCGTAGAGATTCCACTGATGGGCACAACTATTTCACCTGGAACCTCAAGAGCAACTCGTGAAGTTGTTATAATTGTTATCTGAGAGCATGTCTTCAGTAATCTAGAAACAAATCTCACCATTTCATCACCAGAAGTGATATTTACCAGCACAAGAAGCATCTCTGTGTCTGCAAGGAAACTTTCAATACCTGCTTTTATATTTTTGCCTATTGGCAAAGAAAGTTCTGTGGCAAGACTTGTTGGAATCGAATCACTGGTATTCTCACAATTCAGAAAACAAATTCCTGTGGGAAACAATGATTCATTTTGGCTGGCAGCTCGGATAGCCAGTCGTCTACAGCCCATTCCACTCATACCCTTTAGAGTGATAAGTCGAACTTTCTTATGGATTAATTCTTTTACTCTACCAAGTTCTTCTTCTCTTCCAAGAAATGGAGAAAGATCAACAGGTAAATTATTTATCTCTGCAGTATTTCCAAAGGCAAGTCTATTGCCTAGGGGGAAATTCATGCAATCGCCATCTATTTGGTAACCGTCACTTGTGCCTAGAAGAAAACCTCTTCTTTCAAGATGACCAATACCCTGAGAAAAAAGCCCTGGAAGACCTCCTGTTTCGTTATGAAACCATTCTAAAAAAGCATTTGGTGGATCCCACATCAAAACCGCCCGGAACCATGCCTTACAATCTTCATGAGAAATCGGTCCAAGCCTAATGGACCTCGATACACCTCCAAAATCACTACCTTGACTAAGTACTCCTTTTTCAGAAGAAGCAGTGACAATCATCCATCCAGGATAAATTTTGTAGAATTTAAGGAGATCATCTATAGATTCCGAGTCTATCAAGTGCATATCTTTCAGAAAAACACCAAGACTCATTGAAACTCCGGTAAATGAATAAAGGGCGTTAATAACTGAATCGCTATCAGATGCACAGTTTAGAGCGGAAGCCAGAACAGAATGGGGCATGGTGAAGTCTGCTCTTACACCAGAAATTTTTAGTATCTTATATTCACTCAACGCTAGCAACGAAGCTACTCCATCCAGGAAACAACTTTTACCAGCACCATCAGCACCAAGAACCAAGAAAAATCCTCTGCCTTTATCAGCAGCTTCTTCCGAAAACGATTGAAAAGCGGATAGCTCTTTTTCCCTTCCAAGAAGGCGACTTTCCACTCCATTGGCTGAAACCCTGTTATCCAAATTATCAACCACAACGATTCTGTTTCTTCCAGCTCTTTTTGCTGCGTATAATCTTCTATCTGCTGTATCAAAAAGATCTCGAGCCGAAAGACCATCAGCAGGAAATTGGGCAATACCAATGCTTAGGGTTAAAGTCAGTGGAGGATTACCAATAAATTCAGTACCACGAACCTTATTAAGTAGTCTGCTGGAAAATTGAAGTGCTTCTTCTATATCCGCACCTGGAATAATACCTGTAAATTCATCTCCACCATAACGAAACATCAAATCATTTTCTCTGGAGACTTCCAGAACTCTTTTACCGAATTCTGCTAGAATTTCATCTCCACGCCTGTGACCAAAGCCATCATTAACACTTTTAAAATGATCTATATCAATGATAATTAAAGAGAATATATTGTTCTTTAATGAATCATCTGAAACAAATCGCATTAATTTTCGTGAAAAGGAGTCTTTGTTTCTTAATCCAGTAAGTGTATCAATAGATGAATTTTTTATAACTTTAGTGTCGATTGAATACCCCCTGCCTCTTTCGCTTTCTCTGTCCTTAATTTATAAACCGTATTCAACCAAAAGGAAAGGGAGAGTTTTAACTCCCGAAAAAATCTGAAACTTCTGCCGGTGAAGTGCCTGTTACTTCAAAGAAAAGATCTTGAAGATCGCCTCCAGACAATTCTCCTTGGGTAAACATACGAAGAAGCTTTCCATTATGGATTATACCAAATCTCTTGCAGTGAATAGATGCAATTGCCAGTGTATGTGTAGATATTAGTACAATAGCACCTTCAGCAGCAGCGGCTTCCACCATTCTCCAGAAGGTTTCAGCAGCTGGAGGATCCAACCCAACCAATGGTTCATCAATAACATACAATTCAGGTTTTGCCACAAAAGCACTAGAAAGCACAATACGCTGTATCATACCGTGTGAGTAAGAACCAGATCTGTGGTCAAGCCAACCAGACATTTCAAACACTTTTGCACAAAGCTCAGTTCGTTTCTGAATAACTTCAGGGGTTAGTCCGCGAAGTCTTCCGGTATACTTGATAAATTCTCTGCCAGATAGATTAGGAAAAACAGTTGGTTCATCTGGCACATAAGCAATCTTATTTCTTACTGTATCAACAGGCTTTTTATTTAGTTTTATGGTTCCTTCATCAGGAATAATCAAACCACTTATCATTTTAAGTGTTGTTGTTTTACCTGCACCGTTGGGGCCAAGAAGAGCAAAAATATCACCCTTTTTCACAGTAAAAGAAAGACCATTTACAGCATTTTTTTTACCATAACTCTTACCAAGTGAGCTTATTACAAGACCACTCTTTTCAGTCATTTCCACCGATGATTGCTTCAACGAATTTCCTTCCGTTAAATGGTATGATATCGTTTGCCCCCTCACCAACACCTATGAAACGAATTGGCAATTTCAGTTCTCGGGCCATTGCAAATACAGATCCTCCTTTGGCAGTACCATCAAGTTTGGTAATTACCAAATCAGTTACAGGTAGGAACTCCATAAATTGCTGCGCCTGGGGAAGAGCATTCTGCCCCACTGTTCCATCAAGAACAAGCAAAACTCTATGTGGGGCACCTTCCATGGCTTTCCCTGCAACGCGATAAACTTTTGAAAGTTCATTCATAAGCCCTTTTTGTGTGGGAAGCCTTCCAGCGGTATCAATTATTACATGATCAAAACTATTAGATTGAGCTCTTTTAATAGAATCAAATGTGACAGCACCAGGGTCAGTCCCCTCAATACTTGTTAAAACCTCAATATCAAGTCTTTCACCCCACAGGGCAAGTTGTTCTGAAGCAGCTGCTCTGTATGTATCAGCGCAGCCCATTAGAACAGACTTTCCATCTTTTTTCAACATTTGAGATAACCGTGCTATGGTTGTGGTTTTACCTGCACCATTAACGCCAACAACCATTGTAACTGCAGGTTTCACAGATGGTACCCAGGGGTCATATTCGGGAATAAGCTCTTCAAGTGTATTTGCAAGAATATTCTTCCACTGACTATCGCTATTAATCTTGAATTCTTTATTAAATCGATCAAGAACAAGCTCTGTTAATTCCCAGCCAAGATCACTTGCTAAAAGTATTTCCTCTGCCAGCTCAAGAGTATTTTCATCAAGCCCCTTACCGAAAACTTCTCCCAGTTTCCTAGAAAGTGCAAATCGACTCTTTTTAAGTTTTTCTCTTAGATTCACTCTATACCATCTCTTCCAGATTTACAGATGTAATGGTACTGACTCCATCTTCCGCCATGGTTATTCCATACAGAACATCAGCACCTTCCATAGTTCGTTTATTGTGTGTTATTACTATAAACTGAGTATTCACAGAAAATTCCCGAAGAATTGATATGAATTTATCTGTATTCGAGTCATCAAAAGGACCATCCAGCTCATCGAGAACGCAAAAAGGAGATGGTTTCACCAGATAAAGACTGAACAACAATGCAACTGCAGTTAAAGCTCTTTCACCAGCAGACAATGCAATAACATTCTTTAATTTCTTTCCTTTGGGTCTTGCAAGAATTTCAATTCCTCCCTCAAGTGGGTCGTTTCCTTCAATTGAAATAATATCCCCTTCACCACCACCAAAGAGCTTTACGAACATATTCTGAAAATGAGTTCGTACTTTATCAAAAGTTTCCTTAAACCTCTCTGCGGCTTCTGTGTTTATTTCTGTAATTGCCTTGACAAGGGAAGCTTGCGCCTGGTCCAAATCGTCTCTTTGAGTTACTAGGTAAGTCAATCGCTGGGAAGTTTCTTCAAATTCGGAAACAGCAAGCATATTAACAGGACCTATTTTTTCAAGGGTTAAACTTTTTCTATTCAATTCTAAGATTAATTCTTCGGGAAGTTTTCCCATGTAAGGATTATCTTTAATCGAATCTTTTTCCTCAAAACTTTTTAATTTATCTAAAAGATAAGTTGTTTGGGATTCTAATTCAATCATTGAAGTTTTTGCTTTCCCTAACTTCTCTCTTATTTTTTGTACTTCCCTTTCAAGAACAGCTGAACTTTCCATTAACACATTTCTCTGCTTAGAATAATTTACCCTTTGCTCTTCTTCAGTTGCCCGTCTGCTTTTCAGTACATGATTTTCCTTTACAAGAATATCAGTTCTGTTTCTGAGTGAAATTATTCCAGCTCCTGATTTTTCATTCTCTCTTTGCAGCTCCTCAATAAGATCAAAAAGATTATCAGATTCATTTCCAAGCAATTCAATTCTGCTTTTAACTTCCTTCTGTCTGTTTAAGCTATCCCTTAAATTAAAACCAAGATTATCAGATTGCCTCCTGGCATCCACTATTTGGCTTTCCATAGTTGACAACTCAATTATCAATTTTTCCTCTATATGTATAGCGTCTGCTCTTTTATCTTCTAGAACGGTAATGCTATTTTCAATATCAAGACCGGAACTTATTGCTTTGTTTTCTTCTATTTTAATCAAATCCATGTTACAAGTATCTATCTGAATATTGATTAAGCTAAATTCTCTTTCAGCATTTTTAAGTGAAGTTTGACTACCAACCAGTTTACCTTCAATTTTTCTTTGGTTTTCACTGATTTCTTTAATAGTCTCCTTAATTATAGAAACTTTACCATTGTGATCATCTCTGGAAAGAAGCAAATCTCTTTTAATCTGTAGTGACTTTTTCAATTGTTTTTCCAGAGCCTCAAGTATATCATTAAGCTCGAGAGATCCTGCACTTGATTCGGATACACCTAATTTAACCAAACCATCAGGTCTGAAAACATCTCCTTGAATGGTTACCACCGGTCGAGAAAAACCGCTGGAAATCCATGATATGGCGGTGGCACGATCTGGAGCCAAAACACCATAGCTTAAAAGATCACTGATGAAATGAAATTTGTCATTTTTTTCCACACAATCAACAAGAGAAACTGCCTTTTCAGGCATCTTCACCGAACAAATACTTACAGGCAGTAAATACCTTCTGCCGTCGCCTTTTGTGTTGTGGTCTATGCTATGAATAAATCCAGCAGAATCAAAACTATCAAGATAAGCACCAATAGCTTTGCCCATTCCTGAAAATGGTTTTATCAAAGAGGAAAGACCATTGCTTGTTGAAGATTCCTGTAAAAGACTATTAATCTGTCTGACCCTCTCCTGTAGCACAGCAATTGATTGCCCTGATTCAGATAATTCTCCGTTTACTAAAGAAATCTTATCTTGAAAATCAATCAAAGAATGTTTTTCTCTGTGCAAAGAATCCTCAATAGATTTCAATTTTTCTGTGAGCACAGTACAATCCTCACTAAATCCAGAAATACTGTTGTTTGTTACAGTTTTCTTTTCTGTGAGTGATTCAATTAACTCCTTTAGAGAGGTCAGTTTATGCAAACGAGCTTCTTCTTGGCGTATCTGTTCACGGAAAGAATGACGAAGTTGATCAAGCTGTGCATCAAATTCCAATCTGATTGATTTTGTTTGATTCTTCTTTTCTCTGATTAACTTCAACTTTTGTTCAAGTAGTTCTAATGCTTTTACTGCTTTTTCATTTTCATTTTGAAACCCCTTGATAGACAAAAAAAGCTGTGCCTGCTGGTCTTCAAGCTCTTCAAGATCTGAAGCATACCGGTGAACTCTCTCTCGTTCGCGAGCCATTCTAGCGTTGTTCTCTGCAATCTTGGTTTCTGCAGAAATAATTCTTTCTGATGTCACTGCTGATTCGCGGTCATTTGCTGCAAGCTTGGAATCAAGATCAGAGCATTTTCTGTGGGTATCATCTAATCCATTCTGCACGCGACTAAATTGAAGTCTAGCTTCTGCTAGAACCGCTGACTGGGTGGCAAGTGAAGCAGTTTCCCTGCCTACTATGGCTCCTGTTTCCTCAAGTTGATCAGTTTTATTTTTAAGATCCGCTTTTATTTTAGATGCCTCAATAAATCGCATGGCAAGCTGTATCAAACCAACTGTTTCTGAAATTTTCTCATGTCTTTTGTAAGCAGATACCTGCTTTTTTAATCCATTGCAGGTAGACTCTACTTCTACAATTATGTCTGATAACCTTTCAAGATCACCAGCTGCTGATTTTAGTTTTAACTCTGCCCGGTGCCTTTGGATTTTGTATTTAACAATACCCGCTGCTTCATCAAAAAGAAATCTGCGATCTTCTGGCCGGCTAGATAAAATTGTTCCCACCATTTTTGATTCAAGTATCCAGTAACCTGTTGCTCCTAGCCCTTTATCCACCACAAGATCTGTAATGTCCATTAGTCGGCATCTACTACCGTTAATGCTGTATTCACTATCGCCTGTTCTAAAAAGTTTTCTGGATACCGACACTTCGTCGTAATCCAAACTCAATACACGATCTGCATTATCGAAAGTAAGAATAACCTCGGCCATGCCAAGTTGTTTGCGTTTTGTAGAACCGGAAAAAATAACAGATTCCATTCGATCAGCACGAAGTTGTTTGGGGCTCTGATTACCCAAAACCCATCTAATTGCATCAGCAACATTGCTTTTACCACAGCCATTTGGACCTACAACAGCAGAAATTCCCTGTTTGAAATCGATTTTGAATGGATCAGCAAAAGATTTGAATCCCACAATTTCAAGTCTTTTAAGTCGCATTTGTTACCTTTCCTGATTTAAAAGCACTAAATACGTAGGTAAAAAAACTGAAAACAACAAGCAAAATAGATAATAAACCTAAAAAGTCTATATTATAAAAAACTTCAGAATTAGGAAACTGAATTTGTGGGAATATAGCTTGCCTTAACATATAAATTGACAAAACTGTTGTTGCTAGTTTTCCCCATATATTAGAAGAAGGTGGTGAAGCCTTCCTGTAAAACAACAGTCCTCCGGCTATTATCAATAAATCTCGCCCTATAAGAATCGCAAAAAACCATAATGGAACAAGATGTTTTAACAACAAGGTTATAGCAAAAATAGTAAAAGCAATTTTGTCGGCCAGCGGATCCAGAATTTTTCCCCAATCACTCACAGTACCTGTTCTTCTGGCAACTTGACCGTCAACTGCATCGGAAAGAATGGCGAGAACCATAAAAATAAAAGTGTACAGCATTTCACCGTTCCACAGAAAATAACAAGCAATACCAGTGAGAGGAATTCGTAAAATACTTACAATATTTGCCGCTGTAAAAAATCGACCTTTAATCATTGTAAAACTCTAACAATTTTGCTGCATGAATTTCGGCGCCAGCGCCACCTCCAAGAAGTCTTGCCAACTCAATCAATTGATCTTCGTATGAATCAAGAGTAGATATTGATGTTACAGGCATTCCGTCAGAATAATTTTTTGTGACAGCAAGATGTCTGTGGCCTCTAGATGCTATCTGTGCCAGGTGTGAAATCACAATAATCTGCCTTGACTTTGCAGCTCTTAAAAGAGATTCTGCAAGATTGTGTGCAGTTTCCCCTCCTGTGCCTGCATCTATTTCATCAAAAACAAGAGTAGAAGAGTCTGCGGAATCTGCCACAACAAGTGCCAGAGCAAGAGATACACGAGACAATTCACCACCACTGGCAACTACTTCAAGAGAGTCTTCGGGAATACCCCTGTTGGCTGAAAACAGAAAAAGAGCTGATTCTGCTCCTGTTGAATCCAGTGGTTTGCCTTCTATCTCTATTAAAGATTCAGGTGGATTTAGTTTTATAGAAAACTGAGCATGTGGCATATTAAGTTGAACCATTTCAGCAACGGATAACTTAGCCAATCTTTTTGCTGCTTTTTTTCTTTTAACAGTAAGCTTATTTGCATTTTTTAAAACTTCTTCAGCAAGAGCTGGTTGCAATAGAACCAATTCATCTCTCTCTAACCTGGCGTCGGTGAATGCTTCCAATTTTTTCCATAAATTTTCTCTGTACTCCAACATTAATTCTACCGTTCCACCACATCTATTGATTAAATCTGAATAATCATCAAGCCTACTGTCTATTTTCTGTACTTTAACCGGCGCTTCTTCTAAATCGGATATGTCTGATGCCAGAAGATTAACCGCCTCTTCCACTGCGATACTAGCCTGAGAAATTAACTCGGTAAGTTCTTCTTTTCCCGAAAATTCTCTCTGCAGTTTTCTTAGAATACCGGAGAGTACAGTTGAAATACCATCATCAGAGAAAAGAGCTTCATAAGTTTCTTGTAAAAGAGAAGATTGCTCTACATTTTTTTTAATCGAAAATCGCAAATCAACCAATGCTGTGTAATCATCTATAGAAGGATTTATTTCATTAAACAGCGTGATTTCATGAGAAATTAAATCTCTACTTGTTTCCGATTCAAGAAGAAATGAATCTAATTTTTTAACCCTGAGAATATTTTCCTTCCACTGAAGAAAAACTTTTTCGTATTTTTTTCGCAAGGGGAATGAACCTGCAAAAGTATCTAGAATATCTAACTGGCGTGAGGGTTTAAGCAAAACAGGTGTAAATCTTTGACTATGAATTGTTATGTATCCATGAACTGTTGTTCTTACCTCTTCAAGGGTAGACAGGGTATCATCTATAAAAATTCTGCTTCTGCCCTGGGCACCAAGTTCTCGGCGGATTACTGTTTCAGAACCATTGGGTAACTGAAAAACAGCTTCTACCGAGGCTGTTTTTGCTCCTGGACGAACCAAGGTTTTATCAGCTCTTGCCCCTACTGCCAGTTTTAATCCGTCCACAAGAACAGATTTTCCACTTCCAGTTTCACCAGTGATAACATTCAATCCACTTGTAAATTCCATTGAAGCATCACTGATGGTAACAAGATTTTTAAATGTCATCGAAAGAAGCATTAACAACAGATCACCCCCTGTACCCCCAACCAAGCTTTTTTCCCAGCATTGCATAATAATCTGATTTTTTCCCTGTTCTAACAACCGGACACGAAAGAGATGAAACCTGTACGGTGATTGAATCACCTTGTTTCATCGAGCCACATTTTGCTATACCATCCGCTAAAATTAATGGTTTTTTTCCTCTTGAACGAATAATGGTAAATTCTATTCTTGCAGAAAGAGGCACTACAATAGGTCTTATTGCTAAAAGATGAGGACAGATTGAGGTAATAATAGCAACCGGTAGATTTGGGTGAAGAATAGGCCCACCGCATGAAAGATTGTATGCTGTAGAGCCTGATGGTGTTGAAACCATAACACCATCCGATGCCATAACTGCAACTTCTCTACCATCAACAAGAACCCTGATATGAAGAATTCCGCCTTCTGCAGCACGGCTGATACATATTTCGTTAAGGGCCCGTACACAGATGCCTCCAGGTCCAGTAGTTTTCAGTACAGGAAGATTTTCAATTTCATAATCACCTGTTCTAAGACACTGAATTGATTCACTAATTTCATGAAGCTCGCAGTCTGCCAAAAAGCCAAGATGGCCTGCATTCACACCCAGAATAGGTACATTTGTGCCAAGCAATTTATCCATTACTTTAAGAATCGTTCCATCGCCACCAATAGCAACTGCAATATCAGCTTTAAGAATCTCAGAGACAATTTCCATGTGATATTCCGATAACAAACTTCCATACTCTGCTATTGTCGAACCTGGCATATAAATCTTCTTAACTGCCTTCACTAGAATTCCTTACATAACTTTCTATTGAATCAGCAATTCCCGTGGAATCAAGACCCAATTCAGTCAATATTTCACTGGTACTTCCATGCGATGCAAACTCATCCGGTATTCCGAGACAAAGCGCATTTGAATTTGAGAAAACAGATGTTACAAACTGACCAAATCCACCTGTAATCGATCCTTCTTCAAGAGTAACAGTAAGTCGATTAAATGCAAGTTCTTTAATGGTTTCTACAGGCGCAGGTTTTAACCACACAGGATCAAAGACTAAAACATCGATGCCCTTTCCTTGTAGAATATCTGCAACTTTCATTGCAGTGGAAACCATAGTTCCAACGGCAATTAAAAGAACATGTTTTCCTTGTCGAACCACCTGTCCAACACCCTTGTGTAGAACTTCCGGTGAAGGAAATCTTAACTCAGGTTCCTGCCCTCTGGGATAGCGAATTCCCGTGGGTTCGTTAAGGTCTGACAGAGTCGAAGATATAAGTTTAGAAAGCACCGTACAATCTCGTGGAGCTGCAAGGGTGAGACCAGGAATAGCAAGAAACATGGATATGTCAAAAATGCCATGGTGAGTTGGACCATCTGCCCCTACAATTCCAGCTCTATCCATAGCAAATAATACTGGTGCATTCTGTAGCGCTACATCATGAATAACCTGATCATATGAACGCTGCATAAAACTGCTGTATATTGCAACTACAGGTTTCATTCCGCCAAAAGCAAGGCCAGCAGAAAAAGTTACAGCATGCTGTTCTGCAATGCCCACATCAAAAAACCGATCTGGAAATCTGTCTGCAAATGTACTAAGGCCAGTTCCATCTGGCATAGCTGCTGTAATGGCCACAACAGTTGGATCCTTTTCAGCTACCTTTAGAAGGGTATCAGAGAAAGCTTTTGTAAAAGTAATTCCCGGACTTTTTATGGCGGCACCACTAATGCCGTGATGGGATACTGGCCTGACCTCAGCAGGTCGATAACCTTTGCCTTTTTTGGTTATAACATGGACAAGAACAGGGCCCGATATGTTTTTCACCCGTTGCAGAACCCCTGTAAGCATAGCTAAGTCGTGGCCTGGAATGGGACCAAAATAGGTAACACCAAACTCTTCAAAAATACTAGCTGGGGTAACTATAGTTTTTTTAATGGCAGAGGAAACTTCATGTGCTGCAATTCTTACCCGTTCACCAAGGGATGGAACTTTTCCAAGCGCTTTCCATACTCCATCCTTAAACTTGTTGTATGTAGGATCTGTCAGTAATTTGTTAAGATGACGAGAAAGCGCACCTACATTTTTTGATATGGACATCTCATTGTCATTAAGAATAATTGTAATGTCTGAATCAAGTGAGCCGGCATTGTTTAAACCCTCAAAAGCCATTCCTGCAGTCATGGATCCATCACCAATAATTGCAACAATTCGTTCATTCCGTCCAGCGAGATCTCGAGCAGCAGCAAAACCTAGTGCAGCACTGATTGAAGTACTTGAATGGCCTGTTCCGAAAACATCATATACACTCTCTGATCTTCTAGGAAATCCGCTTAACCCACCGGTCTGCCTCATTGTATGAAATAGTTCACGCCTACCTGTTAAAAGTTTCCAAGGGTAAGTCTGATGCCCCACATCCCAGATAATTCTATCTTCTGCCGGGTTATAAATTGTAAGAAGGGCAATTGTCAGCTCTACTACACCCAAACTGGAAGCTAAATGTCCCCCAGTTTTACAAATTACCCCTATTATTCTTTCTCTGATTTGGTCTGCAAGAAAAACTCGGTCTTCCAGTGATAATAGTGCAATTTGCTCTGGTTCATTAATACTATCTAGAATATTAGCCATTATTTTCTTCTTTCTGGAAGATACTCAACCAGTTCTCTTATAACAGACCAGTCACCGTTCAAATCATCAAGGCGATTTGAAATTGAAGATGCATTTTCATAGGCAAGTTCAATGGCTCCTTGAACACCTAACTGAGATACGGGATTCCATTTACCCATTTCTGCGTCTTTAGCAACAGCTTTTCCCATTTCTTCAGTAGTACCAATAACATCTAGAATATCATCAGTCAATTGAAACAACCACCCAACATCATCGCCAATAGAAGAAATCATTTCAAGCTCACTTAAAGATACACCGGCAGCAATTGTTCCCAGTTCCATTGAAACTCTGATCATGGCAGATGTTTTTCCTCTGATCATTCGCTGAGTCCAAACTTTATCTGCATGGGTTGGATGATACATATCCATAAATTGCCCCCCCACAAGGAATGCTGAGCCGGTTGCAGAGCAAAATTTATGTAACATTTCTTTTACTTGTTTATCGGGGAGATTTGTCTTTAAAAGAGCCCTAAATGCTTCAATAAGCAACCTATCTCCTGCATACACTGCTTTTTTCGTACCACAAATTTTATGCAAAGCAGGTTTACCACGACGAGTATCATCATCATCCATACCAGGTAGATCATCATGAATAAGTGAATATGTATGAACCATTTCTACTGAACATGCAGCAGGTAAAGCTACTTTGCCGTTACCACCCATCGATATATTTGATTGAAGAACAAAAAATGGGCGCAATCTTTTACCCCCTGCATATAATGAATATGCACAGTTTGAAATCTGAGGACTTCCAGAGGTAAACATTGAAAGTTTAAACAAAGCATCTTCAACTCTGCTAGTACTTTCGCTAAGTGCTATCTTCAATCGGTTGGACATACTCATATACACGCCTTATTTCTGAAACTGAAAGTTTATCATCTAAGAATACATCAAAGCCATTAATCATTTCTTTCCCTTGGGCTACAACCAGCTTACTGTATCGATCGCTTAAAAACCTACCAATTGAGCATTTAGTGTCCATGCCGATTACCCCGTTGGAAGAACCACACATTCCCAAGTCAGTAAGATATGCCGTTCCACCTGGCAATATCTGATCATCTGCCGTTTGAATATGCGTATGTGTTCCTACAAATACATTGACCCTACCGTCCAAAAAACGAGCCAGTGCTAATTTTTCACTTGTAGCCTCTGCATGAAAATCAACAATACGAACATCCGCCTCAGTGGTGGAAATAATTCTGTCTGCAATCTTAAAAGGACAGTCTCCTTTAAAATCAGTAAAGATCCTTCCTTGAAGATTGATAACTTGCACAGATATACCTTTTACAACAACAGTAACATGGCCTTTTCCAGGTTTGTTCGCTGGATAATTAGCTGGACGAAGGATTACAGAATCGGGCTCTGATAATATAGGAATTATTGACGCTTTCTTCCAGATATGATTACCTGAAGTTATTACATCCGCTCCAGCAAGAATAAGATTCTGACTTATTTCTGGGTTAATTCCATATCCACCGGCAGCGTTTTCACCATTTACCACAATAAAGTCATATTTGTTTTTTACCCTTTTCAAATACTCAATTACTGTTTCCCTACCAGGTCTTCCAACCACATCTCCAAGTACCAGAATACGCATGATTACCTTGCTGTTTCCGAGGCTCTAAGCTCCCTGATTACAGTAACTTTTATCTGCCCTGGATATTCCATTTCTTCTTCAATTTTCTTTGCAATCTGCCTTGACATATCAATAGCAGTTTCATCTGAAACAATTTCTGGCTTTACTGCAATTCTTAATTCTCGGCCTGCTTGTATGGCATAAGATTTTTTAACCCCTTCAAATGAGTCGGCGATAGTTTCAAGACGCCGCAATCGTTTAATATAAAGCTCAAGGGTTTCGCGTCTTGCACCAGGTCTAGCACTGCTAACAGCATCAGCTGCCTGAACAAGAATAGCATATAAACTACCTGGCTCAATTTCCTCGTGATGTGCGCCTATTGCATTTGAAACTGTTTTAGGTTCATTAAATTTTCGAGCCAATTCCATACCTACAATAGCATGTGAACCTTCAATATCGTGATCAGTTGCTTTACCAATATCGTGAAGCAAGCCAACCCTGCGGGCCATTGCGGGATCTAAGCGAAGTTCGCTGGCCAGCAAACCACACATATGAGAAACTTCCAAGGAATGTTGATACATGTTTTGACCATAACTTGTTCTATATCTAAGTCTTCCTAAATGCCTGATAAGCTGTGGATGCAAACCAGTAACGCTGGCCTCCATAGCAAGTTCATTACCTAATTTGCGTATTGTACGCTCCATCTCACTACGCACCTTTGCCACCACAGATTCTATTCGACCTGGATGTATTCGACCATCAGTAATCAATTTATCAAGAGAAAGTCTGGCAACTTCACGCCTTACTGGATCAAAACAAGACAAAACAACTGCCTCTGGTGTATCATCAATCACAACATCTACACCTGTAGCCTTCTCGAATGCCCTAATATTCCGACCTTCTCTGCCAATGATTCGACCTTTCATGTCGTCATTAGCTAGATTTACAACGGAAATGCAACTTTCGACCACATGGTTAGCTGCACATCTTTGAATGGTGGTGGCAAGAATACTATTAGCCTTATCGTCTGCTGATCTCTCTGCTTCGTCAAGAATTCTTCTTGTGAGTTTGGCAGCTTCCATATCTGTTTCTTCTCGAAGATTTGACAACAAAAGTTCACGAGCTTCCTCGCTTGACAGTTTTGCAACTTCCTCTAAGCGATTGTTGTGATCTTCAATAAGTTTGTTTGCCCTCTGATGCTTGGCAAGTAGTGCCTGTTCCATCTCACCAAGAGCAGACTCTTGTTGCTCAAGAGAGTCGGCTTTATTCTTCAAATTCTCTCTATTTCTGTCAACCTGCTGAGAATGTCTGCTAATATTATTTTCTCTTTTATCAAGCTCAGATTGTTTGCGTCTAAGCTTTTCAAGTTCAACAGCACGCTCTTCAACAATTCTTTCACGACCCTCAAGAAGAGCCTCTTTTTTAAGTGATTCGACTTCTCTTTTAGAGTCTGCAAGAATTCGATCAGCTTCAGTTGAAGCCCCGCCAATCTCTCTGTTAACAAGCATTTTATGTAAGTAAAAACCCAAGGCGAATGCAAGTATGGAAGCAAGTATGGGTACAAGTATGTCCATAATCCCTTATTTCTCCGTTTCAGGCGCAGGTACGCATTTATATTAATCGAATAAACAGCATATA
Source organism: Candidatus Sabulitectum sp. (assembly GCA_029938555.1). Classification (GTDB taxonomy): domain Bacteria; phylum Fermentibacterota; class Fermentibacteria; order Fermentibacterales; family JCC-6; genus Sabulitectum. The sequence goes on from JAOZUR010000001.1 coordinate 57,355, forward strand.
TACTCTGAAACCCTGCGGCACATTTCAAAGTTCTGTTCTTCGAGGACTAAGTCGGTTCCTTAATTTTACTTGAATTGGAATCGTGAAAAATAGTAGCGGCATTGATTTCAGTACTGTGATTATTATCACTAAATATACTTCTAGGATGATCCGGCGGTGTATCCGTTCCATCGAGAACACTATCAATTTTGTCTGCTAGTTGAGACAAGAAGATATGATGATTATCTTCCATTTCCTCCAGTTGCCTGGTTTTGGTAAATAATTCATCAGTTATGTTCAACGACGCAAGAATAGCAACCTTGGCAGTAGAAGTCATGGAAACATTTCCAGTCATCTGCCTCATGCGCATATCAAGAAAATGGGCGATCTCTGCAATATAAGCTGGATCGCCCTCACCTCTTATAGAATACTCACGGCCATTTATGTTCACCCTGGTTGTATCAGGACGCTCAGTCATTAGTACTGTTTCTCTGCTGATCTCTCAATTTTTCCAATTTCTCAAGCAAAGCATCCAATCCCTGCTTCAACTCCTGCCGTTCATGCAGAAGTCTCGCATAATGAATTCTGAGAAGATTATACCCCTCAGAATCGGCGTTACCTTTTTGGTACTCAACTCTATTCTCCAACTCATCAACACGAGAAAGAAGCCGCTTATTCTCTTCTACAGTAGAACTGTATTTAAGAATTAGTCTATCAACGGTCTCTTTTAATCTGTCAGATGCGCTGGCTATAGGCAACGCAAAGCCTCCTTTATCTATTGAAGACCCTTCCGGGCAACCTCAACAACTTTGCCAAAAGCCATGGGATCTTTAACTGCAAGATCTGCTAACATCTTTCTGTCAATAAGAACCCCAGCCTTAGTAAGCCCATTAACAAGTACGCTATATGATATACCATGCTCGCGAGCAGCAGCGTTTATTCTTGTTATCCAGAGCGCTCTAAAATTTCTCTTTTTATTTCTTCTATCTCTGTACTGATACTCAAGTGCTTTTTTGTTGGCGTCCGCTGCAACTGTATACAGTTTTCTTCTTCCACCAACATTACCTTTAGCTGCCTGAAGTACCTTTTTGTGCCTTTTATGCCTGGCAACGGCATTTCTTACCCTACTCATTTTTTAGCCCCCATAGTTACTTAGGCAGGAGAACTCTCATACGCTTGGTATCAGAGGGTGACGCAATTCCTGCTGTGCGCAACTTGCGTTTCCGCTTGCTACTTTTTTTAGTTTTAATGTGTCCAGCATGACTGTGTCTAACACGAATCTTACCGGTTCCTGTCTTTTTAAAGCGCTTTGCAGCACCTTTGTGAGTCTTCATCTTGGGCATATTGATCCCCGTCTCTTCTGCTATTTTGTGTTCTTTTCCCGTTTTGGGGCTAGAATCATTGTAAGAAACCTGCCTTCCATAACAGGCTGTCTTTCTATTTGTGCAAGATCTTCCACATCAGCTGAAAGACGATTCAAAAGATCGTATCCTTGATCTTTGTAAACCATCTGGCGACCACGGAAAACCACTGTTGCCTTAACTTTGTGCCTAGACTTTAAAAACTCTCTGGCATGTTTCATCTTGAAATTGTAATCGTGGGTATCAGTATTTGGGCGGAATTTTACTTCCTTAAGGCCTCCGGAATGCTGCTTCTTTCTAGCTTCTCTTTCTTTCCGGTTAAGCTGATACCGATACTTACCATAATCCATAATACTGCAAACAGGCGGTTCACTACCTCCACTGATTTCAACAAGGTCAAGATTTGCCTCACCAGCCATTTTTAAGGCTCTGGCAAAATCTACCACACCTACATGCTCTCCATCCTGATCAATAAGCCTAACTTTCTGACTTCTGATCTCACCATTAACACGAGTGGTGTTTGCGATTTCCCTCTACCTCCGTTCCGGTAATTCAGGTCTGACACAGGCCTTAGTCACTAGTTCAAATGCCTGTTCTACAGACAAAGTACCAATGTCTCCTTCACCATGTCTGCGAACAGCAACTGTTTCAGACTCTGTTTCACGCTGACCGACAACAAACATGTATGGGACTTTGCCGGTCTCTGCATCTCTTATTCTATATCCAATTGTTTCACTGCGGTTATCAAGTTCACATCGCAAACCAGCTTCCACAGCCCTATTATACAAATTTTCCGCATAATCATTCTGTGCGGATGTGATGGGTAAGATAATAAGCTGGACAGGTGCAAGCCAACCGGGGAAATTTCCCGTGTAATGTTCGATAAGATTTCCAATGAATCTTTCCACTGATCCGAACAATGCCCTGTGCACCATATACACCTTATGACTCAAACCATCTGAACCAATATACTCTAGATTAAATCTATCGGGAATATTAAAGTCAAATTGAACAGTTGGTCCCTGCCAGTAGCGGCCAAGAGCATCCCTCAACTTGATGTCTATCTTAGGACCGTAAAATGCAGCTTCGCCTACAACTGTTTTATAATTTTCACCCATATCATCAAGAGCTTTAGCAAGAAGCGGTTCGACTTTTGCCCAATCTTCCAGCTCGCCTGCATAATGATCAGGATCAGCTGGGTCCATAAGAGAAAGCTCAATCTGATATCCAAAATCAAACATTTTTAAGAAGTAAAGAGCAAATCTTACAACATCCTGAATTTCTGATACTATCTGTTCAGAAGTGCAAAAAATATGGCCATCATCCACAGTAAAGCCGCGAACTCTCATTAATCCATGCAAAGCTCCGCTACGCTCGTATCTGTAAACAGTACCAAGCTCAGCTATGCGCATTGGCAGTTCTTTATAAGATCGTTGAGCATTTTTGTAAACAATAATATGACCTGGACAGTTCATGGGTTTCAAGGCGTATTCACCGTTTTCAACTTCAGTAAAATACATATTGTCTTTGTAATAACTGTAATGTCCAGAAGTTTTCCACAGTTCTACAGGTGCAATGTGTGGAGTACTAACAAGTTGATAACCCATATGACGATGAGCGTCTTTCCACAGATTCTCAAGGTTTTCCTTTACTATAGTACCCTTGGGTAACCAGTAAACAAAACCTGGTCCGCCTAAACCTTTACTGGTAAATAGTTCTAGCTCTACACCAAGTTTGCGGTGATCTCTTTTTTTTGCTTCTTTTAAAAGATTAAGGTGTTGCTGTAAATTTTCTTTTGACGCGAATGCCGTTCCGTATATTCTTGTAAGCATGTCATTCTCTTCACTGCCTCGCCAATATGCTCCAGCAACGCTGAGCAACTCAAAATTCGCAAGAAATTTAGTGGAAGGAACATGAGGGCCACGACAGAGATCAGTGAACCCTGCAAGAGTATAAACTGTTATAACCTCGTCTTTTTCTTGAATCTCTTTCAAAAGATCTAGTTTAAACTTTTGACCATCTTTCGAGAAAAGTGTGGAAGCTTCTTCGAAAGAAATTTCTTTTCTGGTGAAAGGAAGATTCTTTTTAATTAACCTTTTCATTCTTGAGCGAATCTTTTCCAGATCTTTATCACCCTTGAAGTCTGGAATATCCATGTCGTAATAAAAGCCATTTTCAATACTGGGCCCAATTCCGAATTTCGTGTCTGGATATAACTCTAAAACAGCAGCAGCCATTAAATGTGCTGTACTGTGCCGGAGTAAATCAAGGACTTCATCATTATCTGCTGTGAATATCTGAAGGCTACCATCAGAGGATATTGGGTGTGATAAATCAAAAAATTTGCCATCAAGCCCATAAGCCATAGCTTTTTTAGCAAGCCCTCTGGAAATAGAAAGAGCTACTTCACTGCCGGTGGTTCCCAAAGCAATCTCTCTGGTACTATTGTCGGGCAACGATATGCGTATCATTTACTCAAACTCCTTTCCATAGGTTTAATCAAAAAAATAGGCTGGTGGGCGATACTGGAGTCGAACCAGTGACCTCCTGCACGTCAAGCAGGCACTCTAACCAACTGAGCTAATCGCCCTATTCTACCCATCTGTATAGTAAATACTTGCCGCCGATAATATCCAATAAGAAGCTCACCTGTCAAGTGTTGAAAAATAAAAATTTAACCGAAAATACCTCATCGGCATTAACTACTGTAACAATACCTTTTCTGTGTCGAACTCTATAGTCGATTTTTTAGGGATTAATCGATTGGATAATTTAGCCATTGACTTAATACCTATGAACTGTTATTTATCGTGTGCGGGTAGATGCCCGTGGCTTATTATTAACTGTCTGGTATACAGACAAAAAATTTATGGAGTAAACTATGAGATTTTTCTTAGTTCTTTTTGCTCTCGCAGCATTAGCATTCGCTTCT
>JAOZUR010000001.1:61726-122939 GCA_029938555.1 Candidatus Sabulitectum sp.
AACTATGAGATTTTTCTTAGTTCTTTTTGCTCTCGCAGCATTAGCATTCGCTTCTGACACTATCAGTGGTCAGCCAGGCGGAACAGCAAACTACACACTTCCAGGCACAGATGACATCTATGATTCCTATGCTTACAATGCAGGCGAGCAGATGGATAACATCGGCGCTTCCTTTGGTGATTACGCTGTTGTGGATGATTACAATGGTTCAACAATTGACATGACTTCTTACACAATGTGGGGTGTAACTACAGTTTCTGCTCCATCAGCTCTTGAAATCATGGTTGTTCCTGACGATTCTGGTGTTCCTAGCGCAGCTGGACCTTCCAGCCAGGATAGCTACCCAGCAACTTCCAGTGATACTGGTATGACTTACGGTTCTTACGCTATCTGGATTTCTGTTGTTGATGCTTCCGCAACACCAGTAGCACTTGCTGCACCAGTATGGCTCGGAACTCACCGTGCCGGTGCTGACAATTGGTACCCAATCGGTGGAACTACTGTTACTGGTACCCAGGGTTACAGAACAGTTGAAGCTGGCTGGGCATGGGCACCATTCAGTGAATCTCTTGTAGCAGGCGATCTTTTCAAAGTTCTAGAAGGTAACCTTGTTGCTCTTGAAAGAAATACATGGGCTGGTATTAAGAACATGTTCTAAATCGTTTATCGATTTAAAAGGAGGGGCATTTGCCCCTCCTTTTTTTATACTCTTCCAACTATTCACTCTCATTTATAGATTTTCTAATGAACTATAAGTAAAGGGGGAATAAAATTAATTACTCCCCCTTAATCCCAAAATTATTAGTCAAACTATTCCGCTGTAATTGTCGTTCCAGTTTCACCATTCAGGGCACTTATCAAGTTGCCCGGTGAAGAGATAACAACTCTAGAACCACCATGTTCCAGGAAACCTAGAGCTGCTTTGATTTTAGGCTTCATTGAACCTTCAGCAAAATGCCCTGCATCCATCAATTTAGATATTTCTTTTGCAGTGATATTTCTTAATGCCTGCTGGTCCGGTTTTCCAAAATTAATGTAAACTTCTGGAACACCTGTTGAAATGACAAAAGTAGGCGCACCTAGTTTAGAAGCAAGTAGTGCACTGGCATGATCCTTATCAATCACAGCTGCAACACCACGAATAAGTTTACCTTCCCGAACAACTGGAATGCCTCCACCACCAGCGCAAATTACTATCTGGCCGGCACTCAGTAAAGTTTTAATTGCAATAAGTTCTACAATTTTCTTAGGAATCGGAGAAGGAACAACCCGGCGCCAACCGCGGCCAGCATCTTCTTTCATGTTCCAACCCTTTGATTTTATTCTATCACGGGCCTCTTCTTCAGAGTAAAATGGACCTACCGGTTTAGTTGGATTCTTAAACCCAGGGTCATCTGCTTTTACTTCAACCTGGGTAATCAGACTGGAAATGGGAATATCTTTTCCCAACTCTTCAAGAACATCACCTAAAACTTGCTGAAGCAGATAACCAATGATACCCTGAGTAGCTGCCACATTAGCATCCATTCCATCTCTTGGTATAATGTGATCCGCTTGAGCATTCCTAATGAGTTCATAACCTACCTGTGGTCCGTTTCCATGGGTCACAACCAAACTACCGAACAAATCAGCAATTGCAGCAAGTTCCTCGCAAACAGTACGAGCAACCTCATGAGTTTCTCTGTTTCCTCGTTTTGAACCAGGATTGATCAGGGAATTCCCGCCGATAGCAACAACTATCCTGCCAGTGTTATTCATTTTCCATTTCCTTTGTGGGTACCTCCAGCCGCTTAGTTCCTTTGAAAAGGAAAAATACGGCGATGCCCCCGATACAGATGGCGATATCTGCTACATTAAAGGTGGGCCATCTCCACCCGGTTAATCCAATATCGATAAAGTCTGTTACTTTGCCCATGGCAATTCTGTCAACAAGATTGCCAACGGCTCCTCCAAGAATGATCCCCAGCCAAAACATCAGTTTCTTGTCTGTAACAGTTAACATGTACTTAACAAGAAAAAAACAAGCGAGTGCTGTAAAAACTGATAGAAAAATAGGGCCACCCCAGGAAATGCTAAAAGCTGCACCATAATTATATCTAAGGGTAATTCTGAAAAAATTACCCAAAACATCTTTTGGAATTCCATCAAGTAAATAATTTCTGGATACAAATTTTGTCACCTGGTCAAGCAGCAAAACCATTGCTGCTGCACTGAAAGCTAACGGTTTAGTTTTCAATTGTTTCCAAAACCTTTCCACATCTTGGGCACAGATCATCAGCAAAACTATGAGTTCCAACTTCAGGCAAGATCTTCCAGCACCTCTGGCATTTATCACCAGTTGCCTTTACGGCTTTTACTTCAAGCTCTTCACCTGTCTGTATGATAGTTTTAGATACAATTAGGAAATCAGCCCAATCTTCACCTCTGGCATTTTCTGTTTTTCCCTGTGGAAGTGTCAGGTGAACATGGGCATCCAACCCTCCACCAATTACTCCAGCAGCGCGCTGTTCTTCAAGATGTTTCAGAACACTCTTACGGATGTCTAAATAAGCATCCCAAGAAGATAGTTCCTTTTCTTCCTGAATTGATAGCTCGGATCCTTTTGAAAAAAGCTCTAAATGTACGCTGGGACTACTTTTCAGAGTATCGGGGATGTGATCCCAAATGTCTTCTGCTGTGAAAGGAATAATCGGGGCCAACAACCTGGTGATTTCCACCGTAAGCCACCCTAAAAGCTCTACAGTTGCTTTTCTTTCCGGGCTCTGTGGAGCATCACAATACAATCTATCTTTTCTAGCGTCCAGGTAAAGTCCTGAAAGTTCAATAACCATAAAGTTTCTTAGTTCCCTATATACACGGTGAAACTGGAATTTTCGATACTCTTCAAGACAGAAAGCCATTAGTTTTCTGAAACGAAGCCATATATATCTATCAAGACCAATAAGTGAACTTGGCTCAGGTTGAATTCCTGTACAATCACTTAGATTGCCCAGCATGAACTTTATGGTATTTCTGATTTTTCTGTAGGCTTCCCTTGAATCAGCAAGCTGGCCAAGATCTGCCCTGAAATCTGATGTGTAATCAATTCCAGCAAACCATAACCTGAGAATGTCTGCACCGTTTGCATTTATTACTTTTGATGGTGCAATGACATTACCCAATGATTTAGACATTTTTTTGCCTTTTTTATCTTGAATCAAACCATGTGTAATTATATTGCTTGTGGGTTTTGATAAACCTAACGCGTTAGATGTGATCAAACTAACACCAAACCATCCTCTGTGCTGGTCGGTAGCTTCAATGTAAACTGAAGCCGGTCTTGTTAGACCATATTCGTCTGTAAGCACATTGTAGTGGCTTAAAGAACTGTCAAACCACACATCAAGAATGTCGTTTACCCTGTTAAGATTTTTCCCGCCACAATGGGGGCACTTTGCTTCTTTGCCGTCAAGAGCAAAAATTTCTTCTACAGTCATGCTGAACCACACATCAGCACTTTCTTCAAGAACCTTGTCTGCTACTTTTGCAATAAGATCAGAATCTAAAACTGCCTCTCCGCAATCAGAACATGTGAATACTGGAAGGGCCACTCCCCAGGAACGCTGTCGTGACAAGCACCAGTCTGGCCTAACAGACATCATGTTCTTCATTCTGTCATAGCCCCAGTCTGGATACCAGTTCACATCATCAACCATATCGAGAACTCTGTTCTTCAACCCTTTGTGGGAGAGGCTCAAGAAAAACTGTTCTGTTGCCCTAAAAATAAGAGGACTTTTGCAACGCCAACAGTGGGGATAACTGTGTTTAACCTTGGTAGAGAAAATCATTCGTCCAGATTCTGTAAGATCCTGAACTATTACAGGGTTAGCTTTGTACACATGAAGCCCCTGGTACTTGCCTCCCTCTTCTGTAAATATTCCGTCTGGTCCAACTGGGCAGAATGTTTCTATTCCGTAATTCTGACAAACCATAAAATCATCAGAACCATGACCTGGTGCTGTATGAACACAACCGGTTCCATCATCCATAGTAACATGGTCTGCAACAATAACCATTGAAGTTTTTTCAGGATTTACCGGATGAATCAGTAGTAATTTATCTAACTCTTTTCCTTTTAGAGTTAGATCATCTCGCACACTGCCTTCGATTTTAGTATCCTTAATAAAAGCTTGAGCTCTTCTTTCGGCCACTAAAAAACTACGATCTGCCGTATCTACAACCACATAACTTTCACCTGGGTTTAATGCAACTGCCATATTAGCCGGCAGTGTCCAGGGTGTAGTTGTCCAAATAACAATCTCAACATTGCTTGGCAAAGATGTGCTTTTCCAATCTGATTTTTCAGATTGTTTGAATGCTACATATACAGAAGGAGAAGTATGATTAGCATGCTCGACCTCGGCATCAGCAAGGGCTGTTGTACAAGAAGTACACCAGTGGATGGGCCTAAGACCCTGATAGATGTAACCCTCTTCAACTAATTTACCAAAAGCTCTTACAATTCCAGCTTCATAGGTTTTTTTCATGGTAAGATAGGGAGTATCCCATCTGCCAAAAACTCCTAAGCGCTTAAACTCTTCACGCTGAATATCAACAAATCCTGCAGCATACTTTCGACATCTGCTTCGAATTTCTTCTAAAGAAAGAGAAGCTCTTTCATCACCTGCATCTGTCATTACTTTGTGCTCAATGGGCATTCCGTGGCAATCCCAACCTGGTACATATGGGGAATAATGATTTAACATTGTATGGCTTTTCACAATAAAATCTTTAAGTATTTTATTCAAAGCAGTACCAAGATGGACATTTCCATTTGCGTATGGAGGACCGTCATGTAGAATGAAAGGCTCAGCATTTTTTCGAGCCTGGGTTATCTGCCCCTCCAAGTCCATTTCTTCCCATCTTTTAAGAAGCTCAGGCTCTCTTTTTACAAGCCCACCCTTCATGGAGAAGCTTGTTTTAGGAAGCTTTATTGTTTCTTTATAGTTCACGACCCATCGCCCCCTTCAATTTCCTGAATCAATCTGTTCAGGAAAGAAAAATCTTTATTACTTTTTGAATCTATCTTCTTGCAATTCAGTAAAAAAATAACCTTTGCACCACCATGGGCAGCTGCAATTGCCTGATCAATTCCCTGAGAAACAAGAGCATCACAGGAAAAAGCCTTAAGCTCTGCCTCTGTACTTAATCTGATATCAGCCACTCTTAATACTATTCCAGATCTGACTGATTCTTCCATTATATTCGGTACAATGTACATGCCCCTTAGATTAGGAAATCTGGGTCCTGCTGGATCATTGGGACCAACAAGAGAACCGGAGCCAAAAAGAGCTAGATGATCCTTTACAAAAAGCCAACCATCAAAATCAGATACAGCATCAGCACAAATAAGAAAAATTCTGTGGTTATCTTTCAATGCAGTTCTAATACTACTTACAGAGTATTCTTCCGAGACAAAAACATCGTTCTGGGAAGAAAGAATTTCACCCCAGTTGCTTGGTATAGAAATATACATCATCCACCTTTCATTAATCACAGGAAGGGTAATTATGCAAAAGGGGAATTGCATCTGCAAGAGTTGAAGGAATTTCCTGCTTAATCTCTTGCAACATATATAGATATGAGTGAAAATACAATCCATGAGACAGGTCAGAACTTAATAATTGCGCTGCTGCAGTCATACTTTGCCTGCTTCCTGTAAGCAGCCAGTGGTAATAGAACTGTTCTCCTCTATGGGCATAATCAATAGAACCACGATTTTTGATATCTAAAAGATCCACTGCAGGGTTCAGGCCAAGATAACATTTTGCAACAGAACATCTCATATCCGCTGAAAAATGATTAACTTCCATCCTCAATTCACTGGATATATCAAAAGCCTTTGTAAGAGTTCCAATAGCATCTTCATATCTTGATAACCTGAGAAGCATTGATCCTTTTTTAACTAAACCTAAAGAAAGTCTTCTTTTTTTACCTGCATGAAGAGAAAGCTGGATAGACTGATCAATCAATGATAGTGCTAACTCATTATCCCCTTTCATAAAGGCAATTTGCGAAGAAATATAACAGATGGATTCCTTTGCCTCTAATATGTTTCCCAGCGATGCAAATTCAACCATGGTTTCAAGACAATCTTCCGCAGACTCTATTTTACACAGATGAATAAAAATACGAGCCATGTTACCGTATGAAGTACAGGCCTGAAAAAAGTTACCGGAAGAAACACAAACTCTAACCTGACGCATGAAAGTTCGTAAAGACTCACTTGTTTGATTTAGTCTTCTCTGAGATACACCCATGTTGTTCAACACAACAATTCTTACACCTTGGGAATCAGGGATTGTAACTAAAATACCAAGTGTTAATGAGTAAATTTCCAGAGCTTTTTTATAAAAAGATCGAAGAAGAAGCGAATTTGCATACAGATTATAAACAAATACCAGTTTTCTCCTGTTTCCACAAAGCAGAGTTAATTGAATCAATCGACTTAAATTCAACTCAATTCTGTTTTGTTTTCCCAAACTATTCCAAGCTTTAGCTAAGGTAAACAGAGCTTTTCTTTCAAGCCAATCTTCCTTTAGTTTCACCGCTTCTCTTTTTGCTGCAACCATGGTATTCATAGAATGTTCCACCATTCCACGCTTATAAAGCTGTTCTCCCAACTCCACAAGACAAACAGTAGAATTCAGCGAATCACTGTTCACCGCTTTTTTTAAAAGAATTCGCTCAGCCTTGTGATAGTATCCTTTTCTGCTTAAGTACCTAGATTCCAGAATTTCTCTGGAAATTCCTGCAAAAATACCACATTCCAAATTACAAATTGACAAATCTAACCATGAGGTTTCTGAAACAGAACACAATCCTTTTAGTAACTCCACATTTGAATCGGATGAACCCTTTATGGTTTTAAGCAACTTAACTGCTTCTGGATAAAGCTCGGCTTTGTAAAGATTGTATGCAGCTTTAAATGTAAGTTTATCTGAATCATGCTGGGTGAAAACAGCAGCTTTTTTATACAAAGTGGCTTTTCGTAAATCTTGTGTGGAAAGGTCACCTGCTTTTTTATATGATTCTGAAGCCACTGCAAACAAAGTAGCTCTTACCTGAATATCAGCTGAAATTTCATAAGAACGAGAATTCCTACCTCTAAATTGAAGTACACAATTTGCAGCTTTACTTAGCAGTTCACCCTTTTCTGAAGACGGAATTCTGCTTAGAATAAACTCACGCACTTTTGTATTAAGAAATGTCCCTACAAACACCCCTTTCCAAAGATTTACAGTTTGTCCTAAGAGATATGCTTTTTGTGATTCAATACCAGTAAACAAGCAAACTTCCCTGGGAAGAAACTGCATTCCAAAAACCGCAGCAGCCTTTGCATACTCTGCAAATTGCGGATTTGAATCTAAAAAAACATTCAGCCCGGTGAATACATCATCTGAATTTTCACCTATAAACTCATGAAGGCCCACAAAAAGTTTTACGAGCCCTTCGTCCCCGGAACAAACAGAAACAACTTTTTCTAAACTCACTTTGGATTTTTGTTCTACGAGATAGTTACGAATAGAATCAATTGACATCATTCCAGATTCAATCACAGCATCAGCACCACTAAGACTTCCACTATCATTCCTGAATACTATCATCCGTGGCATCATGGTATACGTATTCAAAGGAAAAGGTTGCTTTTTCTCTGTATAATTTAAAAAACAGATGATGGTTGGAAGGGACCAAAGAAAAGAAGAACATATTTTGTATAAAGTATTCTTATCTAAGAACTTCTGCTCATTAAGCAGATACATTTTTATACGTGCCTTATCACTTTGCAATCCAGCTATGATTTCATAACCAGAAGTTTCCGAGACAAGAGAAATTTCCGTGGCATGAGAGCGCCAACCAGCCTCAAAAGCGGTTTCAATGTTTGGTAAACCATCACCGATAAAATAAGAGAAAAGACTCTTTCTGAATGATTTTTCGTCTGTGCAATCAAGAAATAAAAATCTGGTATTAGTAAGCATGATACCAAGAAGATTAATTACTTTCTCAGGCCTAGCAGAATTTCTAACAAGTATTTTTTTCCTATCAAACTCAACAAGCTCACGGTTAACAAGTTCTGCTAGGTTTTGTTCACCCATGATACCAATGGGGGAAAACCGCAGCTGTATAAATTTTTACTAATTTGCGTCTAGAAGTATTCCCTGATTTAATACTTACAAAACTCTTATTAACGCAGAATTCTTTTGCCAGCCATCGTATTAACTCAAGATTTGCTTTGCCATCAACAGGAGGAGCCTTCAAAGAAACTTTTACGGTTCCATCTGTCATACAGTTAAGAAATTCAGTTTTTCCACAACCTGGCGTTACTTTAAATTTAATGAAAATTGCTTTTTTCACTTCTTTTTTATTTGAACAGCCTCATCCCAAAGCATCACAGGAATATCATCTTTAACAGGAAAAGCAACTGAGCAACTATCACATACTAATCTTTCAAGAACACCTGTTTTGTGTTCTAATTCACCTTTGCACCTGGGGCATACAAGAATCTCCAGTAGTCTTGGATCAACCATATCAATCTTCCCTTCAGATTACAAACTCACCTTTTTTAATGATTACAACTTCAGTACCATTGGCGGATACACCTGTTACATCAACATCTTCGCTTCCAATCATAAAATCAGTATGAACAAGTGACTGGTTGCATCTGCAAGCCTGCAAGGTTTTATCATCCATAGAAGTTCCATTAACAATGCAATCTGTATAACCATTACCTAAGGCAATGTGACATGATGCATTTTCATCAAAAAGTATATTGTGGAATATTTTTTTCGACTGATAAATAGGAGAATCAATGCCTACAAGAGCAACTTCGCCCAACATTGATGCGCCATCATCTGTTTTTATAAACTGCTTCAATATATCTGCATTGGTGGTGGCTGTTGATTCAACAACTCTACCTTTTTCAAACCTGAACCATGCACCATCCACCTGTGCCCCATATACAGTAACAGGTCTTGTGCATTGAACAGTACCTTCAGTTGCAGTTTTGTCAGGGGTACTGAAAACTTCCTCTGTAGGTATATTTGGGAAAAATACCGTTCCATCCGCAGAGGTACAGCTTCCACCATTAAATCGTCTGTCTGGAAGCATACCTATGGTAAGGTCTGTTCCAGGGCCTGTAAATCTGATTTTAGGAAATCTGTGTGAATTTAGAAACGCAGCTCTTTGCTTTAACTTAGCATCATGTTCTAACCAAGCTGCTACTGGGTCTTTTGCATCAAGACGAAGTATTGGAATAAGAATTTCCCAGATTCTTTCTTCCCAATTATCAGAACTTCCAAGTACCTTTGCTGCCCAATCAGGGGTGGGAGCGAGACAAACATTCCAAGGGATTTTGTTAGATGAAGCTGCTGCAAGAAAACCCTTCCTTGCTATGGAAGCTGCTTTGGTTGCTCTGGCGAGTTTTACGGAATCAACACCCTCCATAAGATCAGGTTCAGCAGGTCCACGAAGAGCAAGTGAACGCCACCCTTCTTTTACTATTGAATCAAACATAGGTGTTCTATTCTCTGGAACATAATCCAGGAAATTATTATCTGTAGTTGAATCTATTCTGATTCTGTTAAATGCAGGATCCTCAAGAGAAATATTCACATACTTGGCACCTGACTTGTAAGCTGTTTCAGCGAAAAGCTTTGCAAGTTCCAGGTGAATAGGTTCACTTTTTATCCATAATACGTCCCCGTTTTTTATCTTTAATGCACCTTGAAGAATTATCTTAGAATACGCTTTTAGTATCTCTATATTCACCATGTCTCCTTAAATTAAACCCAAAAAATCAACTACAAGAGAACGATATGGAGCGCCTCCAGTTTCAAGAATATCACTGAACCTGAGTCCAATTCTTACCTGACCAAAACTCTCCCAATATGTTTCAATATCAATGAAACCACCTGTTTTTTCCACTCTGTATTCAGTATCTCCGCTTGTGGCAAGATCCCAATCTGCTGCAATCCCAAAACCTCCTGGGAAAGATTTATCAAAACCGAGCCAACTTCCAAGATGGTCGGATTCATGGGTAGACATGTTTACACCAAAGTGAAAACCCATATCTCCCCCTAAACCTGCAAAGTTTTTACTAAAAACCATGTAAAAATCTCGAGCTGGTCTTAAATACTCAGCACCAGATCTGGAGTGTTCTGCTTCATTATCAAAACCTAAAGCGATTGCAGGAAAACTCCGTTTTTCGTCAAAAATCCTAAATCTAGCTTTAAGATAAACTTCCTCAAACCAATCAGGAGAATTCATTCCTGTAATATTCCAGCCACCATAACCAAGACCAGCCATGAATCTGGGCAGAATACCAAGAGTCACTGAAAATTTCAAGCCGGTTGTAGGGAAAGTATTCATGGCTACATTAAAAGTTTTTGGAGCAATAACCCCTGCTGTAGGCTCGCCGGCCACACGCATAAGCTCTCCTGCCCCTGCCACCGAACTTAAAATAACAAGAACAAGGAAAAAGCTAAACGCCCTCATCTGAACCTCCCATCTCCTCGACAAAGTGAGACTATAGACTTTTCAGGTAGAATACTTCTTAATCCGTTTAAAACATCCATATCTGGATTCACGCTCATTGATCTGGAAATTGCATTAACAATTCTTCCTGATGGAAATTTGACTTTCATGAAAACCTTACCGGAACCAGAATTCTTCCGCATAAATTCAGCTGCTTCTTCAAGGGTAGACATGGGGCATTGGAACCCATCAACTTCAATCAGTACGCCAGCATTCATCTGTTTTCTGCATTTCGGTAATTCCATAACTCGATCAATAGTCATTTTGTTTTCTCTGTCGCCTTTTCCCTGAGTCATCTGACCCTCAAACAATAAAAGAGCTCCATTTTGTAGAATATCTTCATATCTTTCAAGTGCATCTGAAAAAACTATAACTTCTGCTGAACCTTTTCTACCTGTTATGGTAACAAAAGCCATTACTCCCTTACGGGTTTGTATTTTCCTAATTTCAGATATAGCACCGGCAATAACAAGTGGACCAATTGGTGCCGAGTCTACTTGATCTACAAAATGAGTGGTAAAACCTGTTATTTCTTCCTGATAGATATCCAGCGGATGCCCTGAAAAATAGAAACCAAGCATTTCCTTTTCTTTTTCAAGTTTGAATTCGATTTGAATATCATCAGCTTTAGCAAGAGCAGGCGCCACAGGTTCATCGCCACCGCCAAACAATGACATCTGTCCAGAATCACGATGCCGTCTGGCGGCAGAAGCATAATCCAGAGCCTGTTCCATTACATTTAACTGTTGGGCTCTGTTACCATCAAGGCAATCAGTTGCCCCTGCGTAAATTAATGCTTCAAGTGCTCGACGATTCAAACCGGATGAGTTCTCTAGGAAAGCAACCGCTGCACACAAATCAAACATTGTTTTGAATTCCCCTGAAGCATTTCGAGCTTCTACAATTTCTCTTGCAGGAGTAATACCAACATTTTTAATTGCAGCCAGAGAATAAACTATTTCATCCGAAGTGGGTGCTACAAATTTTACCATTCCTTGGTTTACTGATGGACCATTCACTTTTATATCAAGTCGAATAGCCTCTTTAACAAGAGATCTTAACTTAGAAACAGTTCCAATTTCACTGGTAAGACATGCTGCCATGAATTCTGCTGGATAATGTGTCTTTAGATATGATGTTCTGTAAGCAATAATAGCATAACAAACAGCATGTGATTTATTAAACCCATACTCAGCGAATTTTTTTATCAGATCCCAGATTTCTGAAGCTTTCTTTTTTGCTATGCCTCTTTCAGCAGTACCATTTAGAAAAACGGTTTTCATTTTCGCCATTTTTGCAGCATCTTTTTTTGACATTGCTCGTCTAAGATTATCTGCTTCAGCCATGCTCATTCCTGCAAGAACATTTGCTATCCGCATTACCTGTTCCTGATAAATAGTTACGCCATAAGTATCGGCCAAAACCTCTTCAAGCAGTGGGTGTGAATAACTAATAGCTTCGCCTTTTGCAGCTTTTTCCTTGTTCGCTGCATAAATGTCTATCATGTGCATTGAACCAGGACGGTAAATTGCAACAGCTGCTGTAACATCATCAAAACGGTTTACACCAATCTTGCGAAGAGCTTCCCGCATTCCACTGCTTTCAAGCTGAAAAATTGCTGAAGTATTACCTGAACTGATCATTTCAAAGGTTGGTGCGTCATCGTAAGGAATTGTATCTATGGAAAAGTCAGGTTTGTACTGCTTTATAGCCTCTTCTGCATGATGAATAACAGTTACTGTTCTAAGCCCAAGAACATCAAGTTTGAGAAGACCTATTTTTTCTGCAGCCTTCATTTCGTACTGAGTGGTGGTTCCTTTTTCCTTAGCCCAGTAAAGAGGCACATGTTCATCAAGACGACCGGGAGTAATTACAACTCCTGCGGCATGAACACCGGCATGTCTTACCATTCCTGATAATCTATCTGCATATTCAATCAGAATTGGTGCTTTGTTTATAGCTTTTATCTGAGCTGCAAGAGCAGCATTTGAAGAAACCATTTCTTTGAAGGTCTTTTTACTACCATCATCGGCTTCTCCCACAAGTTTTGAAAGAATATCTCCCTCTGCGTAACTCATTCCCAAAACTCTTGCAATATCCTTCGTAACAGCCTTATTTTTCATACGGTTATAAGTAATTATCTGGCAGACACTTTCTTCTCCGTACAACTGTTTAATATGATCAATTATCTCTGATCTTCGCTCAACGCAAACATCCAAATCAATATCTGGCATCTGAGCCCTAGCTGGATTCAAAAACCGTTCAAAACTTAAACCATGATCCAATGGATTAACATCAGTTATTTCAACCGCATAGGAAACAAGGCTTCCGGCAGCAGATCCCCTACCTGGTCCAACAGGAATACCCTCTCTCCGTGCCCAGCGCATCAATTCTGAAACAATCAAAAAATACCCTGGGAAACCCATTCCGTTTATTACTTCTAACTCAAAAGCCAGTCTTTTCTTTTCAACTTCAGAAGCTACTCTTCCGATTCTTTTTTCTAAACCAATTTCAGCCAGGTGAGAAAGGTACTCTCCCTGACTGGCAAACCCTTTTGGCATAGGAGCATTTGGTAATAAAAATTCACCGGATGAAATAGAATAGTCACACATATCAGCAATAATACAGGAATTTGTCACCGCTTCTGGAATCCAGCTGAAAAGCTTACTCATTTCTTCAGGTGTTTTCACATAAAACTCATCAGAACCAAACTTCATACGATTAACATCATCAATAGTTTTGCCAGTCTGCAAGCATAGTAGAACCTCGTGCGCTCTTGCATCTTCTCTAGTGAGATAATGTGCATCATTTGTTGCAACGGGAAGTGCTCCGGTTTCTTTTGCTACTGCTGCAAGATCCTGCAGAATTTGTTTTTCCAGCTCTAATCCATGATCCATAAGTTCGATAAAAAAATGATCTTTCCCAACGAGATTCTGATAATAACGAACTGTTTCAACAGCCTTTTCCCGATTTCCTTTCAAGATATGCTGAGCAACTTCCCCCTGCAAACATGCAGAACCGATGATCAAGCCTTCACTGTACTTTTCGAGAATTTCCTTATCTATACGTGGTTTATAGTAAAACCCCTCTTTATAACCGGCACTGGAAAGTTTTATAAGATTATGATAACCCTTCTCATTAGCAACTAGTAAAGTTAGATGGTAATACTTCGGTTTGCCTGAATAACGCTTTTTATCAAGCATACCGTCGGGAGCTAAATACACCTCACAACCAATTATGGGTTTTATACCTGCTGATTTCATTTTTTCACAAAAATGAACAGCTCCGAACATATTCCCATGATCTGTTACAGCAACAGCGTCCATTCCATTTTTAACAAGAAAATCGCCCATTTTTCCAAAACGAATAGCCCCATCAAGAAGACTATACTCAGAGTGAAGGTGTAGATGGACAAACTTCTGTGATCCCATTACTTATCCCCCTGAGGATTTTTATATACTTTTCTAAATTCCCTGTATTCTTCTAACTCGGCCCTTAATAAAAGATCTTCCTTATCACGCTTGTACCGTGCCCCTAAATAAGTAATTGTCCACTGGGCTGTGGAGCTTGATAACCAGAAAGCCCATAAAAATATCAACACAGCCACACCTGACAAAGAAAGAATTAAACCGGCAAAACCACCAAATGAAGAGCCAGTGCGTTCAGTTGAAGACAGAGGGTTAAAGATTGAAGAGTAGAATGGAACAACTTCAGGAGCTATTTTGGAAAAACCGGATTCCATAGAGTCTCCAAACCCCTCAATACCTGATGTTCTGTAAAGAACAGAAGAAACTATACTAACGGAACTCCAAGCGAAAATGGAAAAAACTAAAAGAGCTATTACCCGAATGAATGTTCCTAAAAACCAGGATTTGAAAATACTTACAGGCTGCGAAGTAATCACACTGAAAACTTCAAAAAGACATTCGAATGTATCTCCTTTGGTTGTTGCAGTAATAACCGGTACAAGAAAATAAGACAAAATAAGTATTACAAAAGTTAACACCATAAACAACCCTAAAACCCAAACCGGTAGAGCAAGTAATCCTGCAATTACCGGACCAATAGAAGGTATTTTTGTAACTAAACCTATCAGAAGAAGTGCTACTACTCCTAAAACCAACCCCAGAATTATTATTCCCGGAGTAACCACCACAGATTTCCAGTTGCCACGACAGAACCTGACAGCATCTGATTCAGAATAAAACTGATCTCCTCTTATTTGCTCGAAAGTTAATTTGGAAACTTTTAAGGAAGTAAGCATAAAAATAAAGATAGCTAAAATTGTACCAATAGTAAGTAAGATTATCGAGGGTACATTTGCCAAGAAAAGACTATCAGGTATTGGAAACAATACTGCAGCGGAAAATCTATCCACAAGGGAATCACCTGCTGCAAGAAATCCCGCATACACAAAAAAGATCCATACTAACCATGCTTGAACAATACCTTTCCAAAATACCCACATGTTTCTTGCATTGAAACCGTACCGGGCTGAAAGAAGAGCATCACGCCCTTGGAATTGCAATTTATGCACATAATTACGAACTATATTTTCAGAACCCTGTTCCTGCATGATTAACCTCCATTTTGCTGATTTTCCGAAAGCATATCACAGCTGGCTGCACCTGTTGAATACCACCATTCGACAGAACGGAAAGAATTTCAGTAATTGTAGCCCCTGTTGTCATAACATCATCAATCAGCCAGATTTTACCATCATAGCTAACTTTTTTGCTAGAAATTGAAAATTTGCCTTTAATATTTTTCGATCTACCTACCCCTGAAACTTTTATCTGTGACTGTCCATCATGTCTTACAATAGGGCTTTTCAATGTTGCACCTGTCTCTTTACATATAGATCTTGCAAGAAGTGCTGCCTGATTATAACCCCTGCTTCGAAATCTACTTCTTGACGCAGGTACTGGAAAAACAAAATCACCCTTTTCCGGTATTTTTTCCCAGGAACCCAATGCTAATTTTGCAAGTTTACCAGCAAGATACCTTTCGCCTCCAAATTTTAATCTTAATACCATCTCACGCACCACTCCAGAATGAAAAAAACCTGTAAATACTTCAGTGGTTCCCGCCATCCGCACACCGTCTGGATACATTCTTACAAGACACCAAGAACAAAAATCTGTGTTATCGGTTGTAATCCTGCTTCCGCATCCGGCACATCTGTGCACAAACAGATTCAGGAATGTTTCTTTTGGTCTCGATAGTAAAGCCATAATCCCAAAATTAATGAAGCTAAAATCATACCTAGGCTAATAAGTTGATTATCTGTCATGCCCTGCCGACCTGCAAACACACTATAACCAAAACTAGCACTTGGAGCGTGATCAAAATATCTGAACTCTTCCATTCCAAATCTTGTGGCACCATAAAGACCGAGAAATAACGAAAAAATAAAACCGTGGAAATTCTTTCTTTTATCTGCTAACAGCAAAATCGCTAGAATAACCAGCCCCCCTAAAGAACTGTAAAGCTGTGCCGGATGAATGGGAGCACTGCCAAAAATGGAAAATGGTATAGATCCAGAAGGAAATGCTACTCCAAGAGAACAGCCTGTCTCGGATCCAAAACAACATCCATTAAAAAAACACCCTATCCTTGTGATAAAAATGCCAAGGGCAAAAGATGGAATAACCGCGTCAACAAAACTCCACAAAGGCCAGCCTTTTTTTATTATCCAAACAAATGCAACAACCATGGCAAGAACAACCCCACCAAGCATACTAAGACCATACAAACCATTCCAAAATGCTACGATGGCCAATGGATCACCGGCGTACTGATCCATGTGAGTTACAACATAAAAAGCTCTTGCTCCTATAATTGCAGCTGCCATTATCCAGATACTAAGATTAACCGTTTCGTCTGAGGGAATACCAAGCTTCAACGCTCTGCGAGAAGCAAGTTTAACCCCAAGTAAAAACGAAATTGCCAGCATAAGTCCATAACTATTCACAGGCAAAGAGCCTATTTTAAAAAGAATCGGATGCATATTCCCCTTCAATCTATTTGGTTTAACGAATGCTCTATGATAATCAAGATAAGCCTTGCTGTCAGTAACTGCGCCAATTCCTAATGGTATTGTATGAAAATCCAAGAAGCAACATCTCAGTAATTAAATGACTACCTCCGTATGTTATTAATGGTAGCGGAAGACCGGTAACAGGCATCATTCCCAACGTCATTCCCGTGTTAACAATAACATGAATCATTAAAAAAAACGCAGTTCCTGCCCCTAACATTGAGTTAAAAGGGTTAATAGATCGTTTTGCTCCTAATAATATTCGCCATATTAAAATCCCATATAATGATAAAAGAAAAAGACTTCCAAGAAATCCCCACTCCTCAGCCCATACGGAAAAAACAAAATCAGTGTGCCTAGCAGGAAGAAAAGCAAGCTCATTCTGGCTACCTTTCAAGAAACCCTGCCCAATAATGCCACCTGAACCAATAGCCACACTGGATTGAATCACATTCCAACCAGCACCGTAAGGATCAGCTTCAGGATTAAGGAATGTAGTCAATCTTGCTTGCTGATAGGGTCTTAAAAGCCCCCAAGCAGCAGGAGTGGCCGCTGCAATTACACTTGTCAAAACCAGGAAAAAAACCCATTTCCGAGGTTTAGCTGCAGACCTATATAGAATCCAGCATAATACAACTACAAATCCAATCCAAGAAGTAAATTTAATCGAAGATAAAGCAGCAAAAATAGGGCTTAAGAACAAAAATATCCAGCTAAAACCAAAACCTGCCCAATAGATCATCCCGAAAAGCAACATTAGCATGGATGATGCTGTACCAAGATCCGGTTGTAACATAGTTAAAACTACAAGTATACCCGAGGTGAACAGAAAAAGAGAAACTCCACCTGTGATTGATTCTCTTTTTAAAGCAGGTAACCATCTTGATGAAAGAACAATTAGGGTAAATTTTGCTATTTCAGATGCTTGAAGATTTAATGGTCCTATTTGTAACCAGCGACCAGCAGGTCCTGAGCCAAAAAAGATTGTAAGTATCAAAAGAATAAGACTGAAAACATATAAAAATGGAGCAGTTTCTTCCAGTAGCCTTAGTGGAAAATTAGCAGCACCTAAAAAAACAATAATTCCAATTGCTACAAATACAAGCTGATGGGTAAACAGACTTTTTTGAGAACCAGAAGCAGAATACATATTTATCAAACCCAAAATCACCAACAAAACTAATGAAACAATAAAGAACCAGTCAGTTTTTTCATTGGGTCTCATGGTAACTCTCCAGTATGGCTTCAATTAATCCTGCAGCTACCGGGCCTGCAACCGACCCACCCGATCCGCCATTCTCTATAATCACAGCAAAGGCAATTGGAGCAGGTTCTTGAATATAACCGTTAACCCATGCGTGATCTTCATTGTCTCCATTTTCCGCCGTACCAGATTTAGCAAAAACCTGCACTGGTAGATAACCCATGGATCTATGTACAGTACCCACCGAAGAAGAAACCGCAAGCTTCATTCCCTGGCGTATTATCCGGTAGGTATTTTCAGAAGTTCCTGGATTCCAGTTTCCATCATTATAGGAATCGGTTTTTAACACTGACAATTGTGGAAGTGAACCACCTGAAGCAATAATTGCAGCTGTAACAGCCATTTGAATGGGAGTCGCAAGCACTTCGCCCTGGCCGATAGAAGCAATCATCAGATTTCCAAGACCCCAACCTCCTTGACCAAATACTGTATTCAACAATTCTCTTGTGGGTAATGCTCCACTAGCTTCCCCTGGTAAAATATCTGTCACTGGTGCTCCCATACCATAACCTCTGGAAAATTCTGCCATTTCATCCATATCACCAAGCATACTAGTTCTGTAAAAATATGTATCGCAAGACTGGGTAAGGGCTCCAACAATATTCTGCCTACCGTGGGTACCCCAACACCGGAAATCACTACCTGCAAAATGAAATGTACGATAACATGGATCAGGCATAGTATTTTCGGTAACTATTCCTGCCTCAAGCAACCATGCTGCACTGACAATTTTGTAAGTGGAACCTGGAGGATATGGTGTAGCCCATGACCTATTCAACAATGGTTTTCCTGGGTCATTAAGAATAGCTTCCCAGTTCTTAATGGAAATACCACCTATAAAGAGATTAGTATCATATCCAGGTACGGAAGACAGTACCAGTATTTCTCCTGTTTCGTAGTTTAAAGCAACCACAGCACCTTGATGGCCTGTTGCTCTAATTAACGAATCTGAAACTAGTTGCAACCTGCTGTCTAGGGTCAATGTAATATTTTCACCGGGAGATGGTTCAATATCACCTTCTTCAAATTTTTCAACAACTCTTCCATGAGCATCAACAACTTCCCTAATCAGACCGTACTCGCCAGTTAATCTATCATTCAGAATTCTTTCCAGCCCCGTTCTGCCCGATAACTCCCCTTCGAAAACTCTTGTGCTATCCGCAAGTCCCACATAACCGATTAAATGACAAAATGAAGTTCCAAATGAATATCTTCTTCTTGGAACAACATCTACTGAAACTCCTCCAAGTCGATACAGATTATCGGCTACTCTACCAGCCTCCTGAACAGTGAGACCGCTAATTATTTCTGTTGATCTAAACGGTGTATTATTAGCAGCTGCAAGCCTAGAATTCAACTCAACAATATCCATTTTTAACAGATCACTAAGAAGCATTGTATTTGTAGAATCAAACTCTACACTAACAAGTGAAACGGTAAATGCAGGTGCATTATCAGCAAGAACTACACCATTTCTATCTCTAATTATTCCACGAGGAGCTGGTTTAGCGATTAATCGTATATGATTCTTTGAGGACAACTCTCTGTAATAATCCCCTTTTACCATCTGAAGCTCTATCAGTTTTGAAACAAGAAGAAGAAAAAAGAAAATCATAAACATAATAACTGATCGAAATGGTCTATTGTGAAAATGTGGTATGGATCTCATACAACCTGCCTTTTACTTCCTCCGAACAAGATTAGCAAACCTGAGTACAAAAGAACCGAAACCAAAATTCTAGGTAGAACAAGCAAAGTAGATATCCCAAAACCACTTGCCACTGGTCTTGCTGCAAGAAAAATAAAAATCAAATCGGCAACAACTGATGCAATAATGGCTTTTATAACAAATGTCATCTCAAAAGCTCCTGTTGAAAAAGCAAGTATTCTCGCTGATATTGCAATACCGCATAACATGGAAAATGAGCTAACCCCCACTGGCTGATGAAGCAAGAGATCCAAAACAAACCCACTCCAGAAAGCACCCTCAATTGACCAGTAATCTGAATTGTAAAGTGATAGATAAACCAAAAGTGGTACCAGAATTGCAGGCGCAACTAATACCCTACCAACACTAACTTCAAGAAAGAATTGAATCAAAACTGTGGCAAATACAATAAACCAGGTTATCCAGTAATTTTTCATATATCTGTCTCTTCTGAAATCAAAATTAGTACCTCGTTAACCCTATCAAAATCTACAGCAGACAAAACAGATAATGATTTATCCAACCCTCTATCGCCTTCATTTATACTTTCAATAGTTCCAACAACAATTCCTTCTGGATATACTCCTCCAAAACGGCTGGTAAGAACAGTTTCCCCAACCTGCGGACTAGAAGAGCTATCTACAAATTGAAGTTTAAGTTTGCCCCCTGCTTCAGAACCGAGTATTCCAAGAGAACCAGATATGGCAGTAACACAACTAACATGAATTGCAGGGCTTGTGATGGGAACAACTGTGGAAGTTGAAAGCTCAACATGGGTAACAATACCAACTAATCCGCTACTACTGGTACATACCGCCCCTGCGTAAACACCATGATCGGATCCCCTGTCTATGATTAAATCACCGCGAATAAGACCTTCTGATCTGTACATAACCCTTCCTACCAAAGCGGTAATTTCTGGCATTCTAGTGTAGTGAAGCATAGAACGATACAAATGACTTTTTGCTGCAAGTTCGCGTAATTCAGCGTTTTCTAGCATCAGCCTAACAGAAAGTGCCATATAATCTGATTCAGATGTTTGTTCCGGTGAAAAGAAAATAGAAGCAAACTTGGCTCCGAGAATTGAACCTCCAATTCCCAAAAGAGTAGGACCGGCAAGCAGAAGAATTAAAGCGGCGATAATATTCCAGAACAGTCTAATACTACGAATTCTCATTATGCGTTAATCAATAGTTTTCTGTACCTGTAAAGGTCGGAAAGAATAACACCGGCACCTAGTACTGTACAGGAGATAGGATTGTCTGCAATACGAATAGGTAGACCTGTATCTCTTGCGATAAGAACATCCAATCCCGGCAAAAGAGCCCCGCCTCCAGTAAGAACAATACCTCTGGTTACAAGATCTCTTCCAAGTTCGGGTGGTGTTAGTTCAAGGCCATGTTTAACGGCCTTCAGCACAAGACCCACAGGATATTTAAGTGCAGATCTAATCTGACTAGCTTTAACTATTGTAGTTTTAGGGACATTATACGTTAAATCCATACCACTAACTTCTTCTTCTCTGTCATCATCTTCAATCATGGAACCTAGATTAATTTTAATCATTTCTGCAGTTCGCTCACCAATAAGAAGATAAGCGGATTGTTTCATATAGTTCATTATTGCTTCATTCATTTCATCACCACCCACTCGAATTGAACTGTCAGCCGCAATGGAATTCATGCAGATTACTGCTACTTCCGTTGTTCCACCACCTATATCAACAATCATATTTCCCACAGCTGACTCAACTGGCAATCCCACTCCAACAGCAGCAGCAAGAGGCTCGGGTACAAGTAAAACTTCTCGGGCTCCTGCTCTTTCCAGTGATGACCGAACTGCGTTTACCTCCACCTCGGTAATACCACTTGGTACGCAAACCAGTACCCTGGGTCGCATGGAAAACCTCTTAGTTTGAGCCTGCTCGAAAAATTTACGCAACATAGTCATGGTTGCAGTAGCTTCTTTAATAACACCATCTTTTAGAGGGCGAATTACTGAAATATCATTGCCTGTTCTACCGAGCATTGCTTTTGCTTCGCTACCAACTGCTAGCACATTACCACTGTCTTTTTCTATTGCAATTACACTTGGCTCTTCAAGAACAATGCCACGATCAGGTTGGTAAATAATAGTGTTGGCCGTACCGAGATCTATAGCCATTGCCGAAGAGAAAACACCTGAACTACTGGACTTCTCACCGCCTGTTAACCGTATAAAAAAGTTCCTTATACCCATTTTCAATCTCCTGAAGTAATATTAGCATATTTACTTTGCTAACGCAGGCTATATACTACTTATTAAATCAGATGAAAAGGGCTTACCCCTTTAGGGTAACTTGTCAATTTTGTGTTAACTGAAAATAGTTAACGAATTGGAAGAGGGAAAGATGGTTGCCAAAATGTTTGATCAAAAGTAATAGTATCCACGGGAACAGGAACATTGATATTCCATACAGACTCATGTGGATATGTATCTATGTCATAACTTCTAATCCGTATTATGGCATCAATTGAAGGTGAATTCAATACCCATTCCATAGGCCATGCTCTGAAAGCTTCATGCCAAGAAGTGGCGGAAACAGACAATGTAAAATCTTCGGTACTAAATTTGGGAAAAAAATCTGAATTATCTAGAGTTACAACTGCTGAATCAGTGGATGATGCCATAAACAACCAGCGAACACTGTTAGTGCTACAAGTATCAGATGAAGTTACAATTTCCCATTGAACCGGTATTGCTGGATACCCTGTTCTTAGCAAAGAAATCAATGCGTAAACATCCAGATAACCTGCCCCGGCTGGTATTCCACCTGCAAAAAAAGAAGCTTGCTCTAAATCAGGATGATAGATCAAACAACCTGATTCATCCACAAGAAGAGATATTATAGGTGAACCATCAGGGCCACAGAAATCTGCCCTGACTGCTGGTTCTTCTTTTGATACCCACACTAGAAAAGGACCTGAAAAAACTTGATTCTCGCCTTGAAGCCGTGCCCGCCCCCTGAGAAGAAAATGGTTTAAGCTCTGCCATTGCCATGCAGCACGGGCACCATAAGCAGAAGTTTTGTCTCTGGAAGATACAGTTACAGTTTCACATGCAAATCCAAAAATAAGTAAAACTGCAATAAAAACAATTTTTCGCATTAAATACTATACTTTTTTTCCAGTTCTTTAATACGATTATCTGTAGCAAGTTCACTTCTATAAAGTTTTCGCCTTTTGAGTAAAGGCTGGGCTTTGGCCTCAGGCACTTTTTTCAGTAATCCATCAAGCATCTTTATTGCTTTTGCTCTGTTGCCCTCTTTTGCTGTCTGATCAATTTGCCTAATTAGGTCACTCAATTTAGCCATTAGTAATACTTCCCCTCGAATTACATTCCATAAAAAAATCCATGATCATTTCTGCCTCAACTCCGAAAGTACCATCACACCAACCTGGTATTGGATTCTTGATACCATGAAAATCACTTCCTCCTGTTAAAAGAAGATTATGCTTTTGAGCCACATCCTCAAGAAAGGAAATCATTTTACTACCCTGGTCTGGATAATACGCTTCAAGCCCTGCAAGCCCAGAATCCACCAATGAAGAGATCAAAGCTCCAAGCCCTTGCAAACCCTCCACCTGAATATACTTCGGATGCGCAAGCACTGGCAGCCCCCCTGCCTGCCTGATTATTTCTATTGCCCTGTAGTCACCTAATCTGTCTCTTCCAACATATGCAGGTTTTCCTGAGCCCAAATATCTGTTAAACACTTCCTCTGAAGAGTTGACCAAACCTTTTTTTACCAAAACTGCAGCAATATGAGGTCTTCCTACAACAGCGTCACCAGCCTCTTTCGCTACTTCCTCAATGGTTATATCAAATCCTAATTCTTGTAGTTTTCGGACTATAGCAGGATTTCTAGTGTTTCTTCCATCAATAACAAACTTCAAAGCAGATTGCATTTCTGAAGCGGGGTCACAAAGTACAGACAAATCAGCCCCTGGGAAATAACCAAGTAAATGAGCCATGCCACCAGAGTGAAGATCAACACTTAACTCAACAGCAGGAACAAAAAACATCCCGAGTTCTTTTGACCTAGCCGCAGCTTCTTTGACCCCTGCAAGTGTATCGTGATCACTTATTGCAAATCCGCTGAGTTTACACCGAGCAGCTTCATCAACTATTTCTGTTGGAGTTAACCTGCCGTCTGATGCTGTAGTATGTATATGAAAGTCACATAATCCCATGGTTTTTCCTTTCAGTATTGTTTAAATATTATCATAGTATAATCAAGTAACAATACTACAAAAAAATATCATCTGGAGGGAATCATATGAACAAGAAAGTTATGTACATAAGAGAGCCTGTACTGGGAACAATTCGACTTTCTTCACTACAGGAAGAGCTTCTTAAAACAGTGGAAGTTCAAAGGCTCAGTTTTGTCCATCAGCTAGGTATGACATTTCAAAGCTATCCAGGTGCACACTGCATGAGGCTTGCTCACGCATTGGGTGTTTCACATCTAGCAGGCAGGATTGCCGATCATCTAAGCGATAGATATCCAGATGAATACCATGACAATACTATTTCCACAAAAAATCTGGTGGAAGCCGCAGGCCTACTCCATGACATTGGTCATACGCCATGGTCACATACCTTAGAGCCATTATATCTTGAACTCACAGGCGAGGATCATATGGATCTTGTTGCCGATATGGTAACAGGAAGAACAGTTATGCCCATAAGAGGCTCTGGAAAAATCCCTGAAATTCTCAAAAAACACGGAGTTAACCCAGATGATGTTGCTGATCTGATAACCGGTAAATACGTCAAAAAAGAATTTGCTCAACAGATGATCTTTGGAGAAGTTGATGCAGACATGCTTGACTACCTTCAAAGAGATTTCCACTTCACAGGTGTTGCGTTCGGCCACATTGAGGTTGACAGAATCATTTCTACAATGGCTATAAAGAATGGAAAACTGGTTTTTCTTGAAAAAGGACTTAATGCAATAAGAGACTTTCTTCTTGCAAGATTACAAATGTACTCTTCGGTTTATCTTCATAAGAAGACAAGAATTGTGGATAAAATGCTACTATCGGCAGCTCGTAAAAGCATAATTGAATTGAATGAAATAGAAAATTTCATGTTTATGACAGATGACGAAATTCTGAGTTTTCTTGAAAAAAAATCAAACGACCCATGGGTTAGAGAAATGGGTTGGCGTGTTAAATACAGACAGGGTTTATTCACCCTGGTATTCAGAATAGATGCTATTACCACCTCTGAAAGTGATATTCACTTCCTGAACAGTCTTAGGAACCAGAATAGTTCACCCTTGAAAGTTGCAGAACAACTTACCACCGAGATTTCGGAAAAAACAGGGGTAGATCCAGGATATATCCTTGTTGATATGCCAATTGAAGCTGTTAAAATATCTGAAGAACGATTCGACAAACTAGATATAAGGTTCCTTAACAAAAATGACGAACTTATAATTTTAGAGGAAATTGATCCTCCATTTGCTGAATATCTGAAGAAGGCAAGACCTAACAGAAATCTCCTCACCGTTGCATGCGCACCGGAATACAAAAAAATTGTAAAAGAAGCATGCAGGGAAATATTTGAGCATGCAGTAGAGCCTCTATTCAGTCAAAATTAAAAAAGATCTTTTTTGGAAAAGATCAAATTTCCCCGTCAAGAATAGTGGCAGGTGTAACAGAACCGCACTGCCCACAGGTAAATTGAAGGAAGTCCCACATGTCTAAAGATAGATACCATTCGACCTTTTTCTTGGAGGGTCTTTTTATAGGATAACCGCAATCAGGACAATTCCATTTTCTATCTGTATTTCTTCTTAAACTGATCAGGCTTTCGCGTAACAGTTTCAAAGCTGCTTTATGATCTAACTCCTCTGCTAGATCAACTGAGGTTTTCTGCAACAAATTCCTGTGATACGCTTTAGCTCCAGCAACAAGTAAAATAGCCACTATCTCATCAGGATCCTCAAGTTGCATAACAAAATGAAGTGGAGCATTGCTCTGGGAATCTTCAGCTCCTGGATCAGCCCCTGCTGTTATCAATAATTTAACACTTTCAGCATTTCCTGATTGAACTGCTACATGAAGAGCAGTTAAGCCGGAAAGTGTAGTTGAAGCGGGCTGTATACCAGCCTGTAAAAGCGCTTTAAGTAAGTAACTATCATCAAGCTTTGATGCAAAATGAATCGGCGTGATCCCTGAAGGATTCATTGACCTGTTAAAATCGCCCCCTCGGGTACCAATGTTTCTAATAATCAACGAAAGCATCACTTCTTCAACAGGTTTCTCGGCTGCCTTCTCTATAAGAGATATTATCAGTTTTCTACCCTCAGATGAATTTTTACCTGACAAATCATATTTACCTGAAGATAAGTTAACTATTTTTTCCCAGTCAATAGCACTATTCATCAATTCGTTCTGCATTTTTTTTAGATTACTGGAAAATAGTGCCATAACCCCTCCTGAATTGATCAAACTCAAAGCTACTTATCCAAAGAGCAATTATGCTAATTTTTCATCAGGTAAGACAGTCTACCTACAGAAACCAAGTTCTAACGCTATTCCTGGAACTACTTTTTCTGCCTCTTCCAGCCCGATATCACTAATTTCCTCCACAAGATCAAATTCGCCTCCTGAGTATTTACTTAGATCTGGTTGAATGAGAAAATCTGGAGGCCATTCTTTCAGATTTGCGTTTACCAAAGCTCTTTGGGAAATAAGAACAGCTGCAAAAGCAGTTTCTGGCACTTTTGGATTCATGAGTTTATGTACAAGAGGAATATCAGAAACAATTTCAATCAAATCTTCCGGCAAGTGAAATTTCTGTGCTAATTCCTCTATTTCCTTATGTTCCATTAAGTATGATTCTACTTTAGGTAACACACCTAAAAGATTAACAGCAATAACAATATCCGCTCCCATTTCCCTGCACTGTCTTACAGGCAGAGGGTTAACAACCCCTCCATCCACGTAGGTAAAATTATCAATTTTCCATGGGGCAAGAATCACTGGAACCGAAACACTGGCTCTGATGCAATCAGAAAGCGCCCCAGAAGTAAAAGTTGCTTCCTCACCAGTATCCAATTTCACAGCATTTGCACAGAAAGCCCTTGTAAGTGTTTCGATTCTATACCCCTTGAACCAGCTTTCAAGTACGTCATACAGCTTTCGTCCGCGAAGAAGACCAGAAATCATGGGCAATTCAGGATCAAGAATTTCACGAATATCATTCTTATCCAGTTTTTTCAATACTTTGTAACAATCAATATGCTGGTAAGTGGCCCACAAAGCACCAACAGCAGCACCAATACTAGTACCAGCTATACAATGAATTGGTATTCCACTTTTTTCCAATGCAAACAGCACCCCGAAATGAGCATATCCCCGAGCACCTCCGCCTCCAAGAGCAACCCCTATTTTCATAATTCTCCTGATCGGTGAGCCCATCTAACACTGGTAACTCCTTTTATGTTTTTGATCAATTCAACAGCTTCAAAATCAGTCCCTCTTTTTTTGGAACGAAGAGAAAGATTGAGTTCAATTCCAGTTTCTGAAATTTTCAGAGTGGTACTTTTTATCACTAAGCCTCTTTTTTTTAGAAGAGTCTCACATTGACTCTGTAAATTATTCAACTGTGTGTCGGTTGACCTAACAGAAACCATCCAATAACTCGCTGATGATATTTTACCCTCAAGTGAATCTAAGACTAAAAGAACTACCAGTGCTGCCAGTGAGGCAATACAAGCCAGATAGTAAAAAGCAAAACCGCAGAGTATTCCAATCATTGCCACGAACCATATACAGGCAGCTGTTGTTAAACCACCAACCCCCTCACGATGACGAATTATAGATCCAGCCCCAAGAAACCCTACCCCAGTTATAATACCTGCAATTATTCGGCCGGTATCAATATTTAGACCTGGTAAACTACTTTCAGCCTGAATACCAGCAATTACTGCTATAGATGCTCCAAGCGATACCAGAATGTGCGTTCTCAGCCCTGCTGCTCTTCCATGGATCTGTCGTTCTAAACCAACAACTCCACCCAGAAAAAATGCTGCCAAAAGCCTTATCACCGAATCTAAAAAATCCATTTAACTTCCTTCTTTCATTGTCTTTATTAAGAAGTGGATCATCTTAATCAAAACTTCAGGCTTATGGGGTTTATGAAGATATTCTGTATAGTTAGAAGCAATCAGATCACTAATTCCCTTAGGAAACTCAAACCCTGAAGTAATAATAACTACCATATTTGGTATACTGTTTTGACAGTACTTGACAATTTCCGGTGTGGGTGCACCAGGCATATTTAAATCGAGAACAGCAATATCAAATTTTTGTGACCGAAGTAATTCCATAACTTGATCGCCATTCACTGCTTCTGTCACTAGCATTCCGTTATTTCGGAGGTTCTCTGATACCGATTTTAATACTATCTCAATATCATCAGCAACCAGCACCGATAGCTCAGATTCGCTGGGTGTGTAAACCCGATCCTGTACCAAAGTTGTGATCTCAGGTGATCCTTTCATTACATCAAGAAGAATGCACATAATTGTTTCCCCTGAACCTCGTTCAAAAACAATACTGCCCTTTATTTTACTTAAAGCTTTATATCCACTACTTACAGTGGATCCATACTGTCTTTCAACATCAATAAAGGAATAATTACGATTAGAGAAAATATCTCTTAAAGCTACTGGCATAATAAAACCATCGGAATACCTAATACATACTTTACTTCCAGGTGTTGTCGCCGATATAGAATTATTAAGTTTGGGAGCTATATCTGATATATCTATTCGAATCCTCCCCTGGCCATTCATGATTGCAGTTGAATTGAGAGCGAGCCCGTAAAAGAGTTCCTGCAAATCATCTCTATGGGATTTAACTTTAACAGGACAATTTCCTGTAACCTCAACTGCCACATTATCTGGTAATATTTTTTTCAATACTTCCGCAATTAGACCAATTTCCTGAGAAATATTTTTTATCTGACTACGGTGTCCGCCACCAATAGTTTTACCCAATTCGTCACACAGCACTGCTAACTTTTCGCTGGAATTCAAGATTGATAGTAAAGTTCTTTCATCATCTGAAGATTCTAAATTTTCAATTCTTAGTGCAGTCATTCCAATGATTCCAGAAATATGATTATTCATGTCATGGATCAATGTACTTATTATCTGAGCTCTCGCTATTGTATTTACCTTATCAAATGTATCTAGAATTATTGATGAAGCTGGCATAGACGAATTTCCATCATGAGAATAAGGAATAATCAAGAACATAAAAGATATAATTTTACCATCTGATAAGTGTGGATGTACTTCCATTAAACACTGATTTTCAGAACCTGTGAGGGATACTAAAGTAATGTTTCTGGAAATACTATCATGCAAATCAAACAGATTCATTTTTCTGATCTCTAAAGGCAAACAAGTTATAGAGCCTAAAAGTAATCCGCTCTGGGTTTTTCCTAACTCAAGAATTTGATTGCAGAATGGATTAACTGATATCAGACTGCCTGAAGGAGAAGTTATAAAACATGCAATCCTTTTTGATTCCCATATACCTCCATGGAGTATATCCAAACTGGCAGTGGCAGAAACAGGAGACAAAGAGGTCAACATTGAATTCTTTCGTTGAAGAGATTCAATCAAAATTACACCAGGAACAATTGCAAAAATTATCATGACCAATAATGATATTAAAATACTATATGCTAATTTTTCAAAATTTTTATAACCCCAATTTGTCTGTTCATACAATTCCAGTATGACTATTTCATCATTATCAGTCGTACCTACAGATGTTTGAACAATTACATTATCAAAACTCTGAATATCAACTTTCAAGCGATTCGCCGCTCCAGACAGTAGATAATCAGCATAATAAGTTGAATCCGGTATAATCTGAATATAAATGCTACCACCCTCAGGTAAGGTGATTAAATTAAAAAAAGTGCCTTCATTATTATGAATAGGATTATTTTCATTAATATTATACTCATCTATATTTTCTAATATATAACACATTTTTTTATGATATTTCTCTATATTAGCATTATAATCCTGTTGAATCAATGATCTTACTATTAGGTATTCTCCTCCCAGAATAGCAATAAATACAAATAATGCGAGAACAAAAGGTGCATACAGTTGAACTCTTCCCGGTATTCTCTTCTTATTATTCAATACCAACCTCCTGAATATGACTGAATTAGAGCACATATAGTCCTAAAAGAATAACACCTTCCTTATTAACACACAATAGCTAATAGCGGTTGACAAATCAAGACAGGCATTTTATTATTGAACAAGTGAGGGGTCACAAAGAATAATTGGTTTAATAAAACCAGAAAGTTAGGGGTAATCAATGAACTATGTAGAAGACACCAGAAAACAACTGGATTTATCCGGTCGTAGTCCTAAAACTGCCAACAGTTATATTTCCCACCTTCGTCGTCTTGTAAATTATTTTGGTGATAAAACAGGTGACCTTTCCAAAAACGACTTAAGAGACTATTTAGAAGAACTTGTAGGAGAGGGTAAATCTCTTTCTTACATCAACCAGGCTCAAAGTGCCATAAGATATTTGTATTCTCAGGTACTGAAAAAAGACAATCCACTTCCAGGACCTGGCGTAATCGCCAAGAAGGTTCCTCTTCATGGTGTTTTCACTCGTGATGAAATAGCAGAAGTTTTTCAGCATGTACACGATATCAAATATCGCCTCTCTCTGATGTTTATTTACTCAAGCGGTCTCCGAGTGAGTGAAACTGCAATTCTTCGTCGCGAGCATGTTGATCTTGCACATAACATTCTTCATGTATACAGCCCAGAGGGTGACTTCCTTCGTGATACAATTCTTGCAAAGACCACTGGAAGAGTTCTCGCCCAGTACTTGGACTTAAGAACAGATCCATCTCCTTTTGTATTCCCAGGCCGCGGGAGAACAAGTTTTGTTTCCGCAAGAACAATTCAGCGTGCTTTTACCGATGCATTGAATGAAGCTGGAATCGACAAGAAAGCAACACTCGGTTGGCTCAGACACAGTTTCGCTGTTCATCTTCTTGAAGACGGTGTAGACAGAAAAATGGTACAGAAACTTCTTGGTATTTCAACACCATCAATGATTACACCATATCTTAAGCTTGCAAAGAACCGCACGCATCTAAGAGTTCTCAGCCCACTGGATCGCTTCTAAGATACTGTTTTGGCTAAAAAGGGGGAAGGTTTCGACCTTCCCCCTTTTTTTACATAACTTCTTTTATGCTTGCCATAAGAGAAGCAGGTGAAACCGGTTTCTCTATAAATTTATTAACCATTAAAAAATCAGGATACTCTTCGAAGTTTGAAGCGTAACCTGTTTTTTCTTTGACGGAACTGAGCAAAACAATTGGAAGCTGTTGACCTAATTCTTTGCGGATTTTTTTTACAAAAGTAAAACCATCATCTGATTTTCCAAACATGACATTAATTACTACAACATCTGGTCTTTTTTCAATAGCCAGCAATACACCAGAAATTCCACTGGTTGCAGAAATTAGCTGAAATCCGTTTGACTCAAGAATTAAACTGGTTGATTGAATAAAATCAACATCTTCATCTATTAACAAAAGTTTAATACCATAGTTGACTGTCTGATTCATTAATTTCTTTCCAATATCTCTGGCAAAATAATAGTGAATACGCTACCCTTGTTTTCCTGAGAAGTAACTGTGATTCTACCACTAAACTGTTCAATTATACCAAAAGAAACCGCTAACCCAAGTCCAGCTCCAATTCCCATCTCTTTGGTGGTGAAGAATGGATCAAATATTTTTGACAATGTTTCACTATTCATTCCAATTCCTGTATCTGATATAGATATGTAAATTTCATCTTTTATAGACTTTGTTGAAAGTATCAATGTACCACCTGCTTGCATTGCTTCACCAGCATTCACAACCAAATTTGTTATAACCTGTTCAAGCTGGGCAGAATCAACTAATACCATTCCAATATTTTCTGACAGATTTAGTTCTATGCTAATATGTTCTCCAATAATTCGTTTAAGCATTCTAAAAAGCCTGTTAATTAATTGATTTACGTCAAGAGTATTAGTTTCCATATCCTGTTGTCTGCTAAAAGCAAGAAGTTGCCTAGCCAGTTCCACCGCTCTGTCCGCACTAACTTTGATATCATTGAAATGTTTGTCTATTGCAGGGGGAAGAAGCTGATCAGATTTAACTAAATAAACAGATCCTAAAATTCCAGCAAGAATATTGTTAAAATCGTGTGCAACCCCACCAGCTAAAAGGCCAATAGATTCCAACCTCTGTATGTGTAACAATCGTTCCTGAACAAGTGCTCTTTCATTCATTTCTTTCATCAGTTCATTATGACTGTTTTCCAGTTCTTTAGTTCTTTCTACTACTCGAACTTCAAGATCACTATACTCTTTAGACAAATAATATTTAGATAAGAAATCGTTTCTAGCTAGTAGCTCCAGGTTATAGCAAACGATCGATCCCAGTAAAACAAAGCTACTTTGAAACACAAGATTCAATAAAATGATATTCCTAGGAATTTCCACATAAAGAGATGTGAAAATATATACAGAAAAAATCAATAGCCCTGTTGGAAACGCCCAAATAAAACGAATTCGAAACAGTGCATACATGCAGATAAGAGTTAAGTAAAAACTATTATTATAAGCTATACTAACAGAAAGATTCCCCTTTAGTATAAAAAATACTGTTGTAAGCGCCCCAGAAAGAAGTGCTACAACAGGCAAAAGCTGAGAAACTGATTTAAACCAACGCTGAAAAGTACTCCACACCAAAAATAAACCCAAAGGACCCACAATAAACCATCGAACTCGTAAAAACAAAACAAAATTAGAAGGATCAAGAGCCATATCTGCAAATGTAAATAAAAGATACACAATAGTTAAAGTAATAGTTGCAGTTCGTAATTGCATTATTGAGGAATTGAAATAATCTTCTCTGAAGACACTTTCAAGATGTTTCATTTTTCCGTTAAAACTAAGAGTAAAATGGTTTTTTTGTGCTTTCAAGAATCTAAACCTTTTTTAAGATTGAACTTCAACGCTTCGTTCACCCGTTCTGAAAGATCTTGTATTGAATATGGTTTTTCAAGAAGGGCAATCGGTAAACTGTGCAGATTATGGTTCTCTATAATATCACTTGTATAACCAGAAGTGAATAGAACAATCAGATCTGGATTTATCTTTGTAAGAATCTCTGCCAGCCTAGCCCCGTTCATCTCGGGCATTATAAGATCAGTAAACAATAGGTCTACCTTAACAGCCTTGAACAAATCAATGGCATATAAGGGCGAAGAGGCGGTGATTGGTGAATATCCAAGAATAGAAAGGTATTCTGCCCCTACCCTTAATACATCTTCATCGTCCTCTACCATGAGTATTGTTTCACCGTTACCCATTATCGGTTTTGGGAACTTTGAAATCGTATCAGAATTCTTTTTATGAACCGATTCAGGTAATTCTATTGTAAAAACACTTCCTTCACCCTGTTTTGAAACCACACTAAGGGATCCACCTAAATCTTGAATAATTTTTGCAGAAGTTGGTAAACCAAGACCTGTGCCAATAGTTTTTGTTGTAAAAAAAGGCTCAAATATTTGGGAAACAGTTTGAACATCCATACCAATTCCATTATCAGTAAAACACATAAGAACAGTACGATCGCTGCCTGGTTTTGTGGAAATTCGAAGAATTCCACCGATTTCACACATGGCATCTCTTGCATTAACTGAAATATTTGTAATTACCTGTTCTAGTCGTCCTGGATCTACATCCACATTTTTTATGGTTTCATCAAGCTCAAGTAAAATTTCAATTTTATCACCGATAATTCTTTTAAGCATTTTAAAGAAATCGGTAAGCATATCGTTAAAATTAACTGAAACAATCTGTGCTTTTTTTTGATTACTAAAAACAAGAAGCTGACTGGTCAGGTCGGCAGCTCTTCTTGTTCCAGCCTCTATGTCAGCTAGGTAAGCTTCAATTGCTGTATTGATTCCTTTTTTTTGCCTAGCAAGGGTTACTGAACCAAGAATTCCTGTAAGAATATTATTGTAATCGTGTGCCACTCCTCCTGCCAGCAATCCAATGGATTCCACCCTTTGAGCATGATGAAGCTGACTTACTAGATTCTCTCTTTCCCTAATTTTTTTTTCAAGAATAATATGATTATTCTGAATATTCTGAGTTCTTTCTTTAATGCTTTCCTCGATATTGCTTTTGCTTAATTGAAGATAATACCTTGAGATAAAATCTTCTCTTGATAAAAACTCTTTCTGATAAGCTACTAATGAACCAAGGATGGTAAAGGCAATAAATAAAACCGTATTTAAAACAATTGTTTCATTAGTGAATAGACCGGCATAATTAGCCAATAAATAATAGCCAAATAAAATGATTACACCACTTGCCAGTGCCCATATAAATCTAATCCCTAAAAATGCAAACAGGCTAATCATAACAAGATACAAACCAGAACTGTAAGTAGATTGCACATCATTATTTCCGGCAACAACCATATATATTATACCGGCACTTCCAAAAACTGCCATAAATGCTGATAATGGTTGAGAAATAGACTTATACCATGATTGAAATGTGCACCAGATAAAAACAATAATACCTGGTGCAATAATAAAAAACCTAACTACAAAAAAACGAAATGAATTATCAGGATCTATAAACCGATCCAACATATAAAATGCAAGATAAAATATAAAAAGTGCGATCATCGCCAGCCGCACTGGTATCAAATTCTTTAAGAAATGCAAACTCTTAAAATCACTTTCAAGATGAGCATTCTCGTTCTGAAATTCTAAAGTAAATCTATTTAATTGAATATCTTGACTACCTTCCATGTTTCAATAATCAATCTATTATTATTTCACATTTACTATCTGTCAATACTTCAATTTTTTTAGTTCAGCCCTGTTTTTTACTATATGAATAGTTTTTGATGAATCTGCTTTCTGTAAGGCTTGTACAATCTTTGATCTGCTTTTCGATTTGTAGTTCCATACCCATTTAAGGAATTCAAAACTAAATCTTTCAGGGCATCCAGCGGGCATATCATCTCTAGTTTTTCCCCAATTCTGAATAACCCTTTTTAGGACTCCCAAAGTACAAATGACTCTTCCATAATCTAGAAATATTACTGTATCAGCATACTGAATACGAATATCAATGGTTCCTGAATAATTACCATCCATTACCCAGGAAGGTCTTTGAGATAAGTTGATAACAACTTGTTTCCACTCTTTTTTGGGAGTTTCCACCCAACCAGATTTCCAGAAAAACAAATCAAGATGAATCAGAGGAATTCCTGTGGCGTTTGAGAGTTTTCTGGCAAAGGTTGACTTGCCTGCACCTCCAGACCCTAAAATCAATACTCTTTTCATAAAAACCGCCCTCTGTTAAAATACAAAGGGCGGTTATATACAAAAATTCAGAGCACTTAGTATCGGTAATGATCCGGTTTGTAAGGACCGTCAACAGGAACACCGATATAATCAGCCTGGAATTCTGAAAGCTTGGAAAGCTTTACCCCAAGTTTATCAAGATGGAGTCTTGCTACTTCTTCATCCAAAATCTTTGGAAGCATGTATACGCCAACAGCAGGTCTTTCTTCAGCAAGTGCCACCTGTGCAAGGCACTGGTTTGTGAAACTGCTGCTCATGACAAAACTAGGGTGACCGGTGGCACATCCAAGGTTTACCAATCTACCTTCAGCAAGTAGATAAATTGAA
Organism: Candidatus Sabulitectum sp.; assembly: GCA_029938555.1. Taxonomy (GTDB): domain Bacteria; phylum Fermentibacterota; class Fermentibacteria; order Fermentibacterales; family JCC-6; genus Sabulitectum. The sequence continues at coordinate 97,134 of JAOZUR010000001.1, forward strand.
TGTCCATCAGGGAAAAGGAATCTATGAACCTGAGGTTTAATCTGAATTTTTTGTACTCCAGGCCAATTTTCAAGTACTTCCACTTCAATCTCATTATCAAAATGGCCAATGTTACAAACTATAGACTGATCTTTCATCATGCTAATGTGTTTTGCAGTAATCACACCACAGTTTCCAGTGGTTGTTACAAAAATGTCTCCCTCTGTAAGGGAATCTTCCATTGTTGTTACTTCATAACCTTCCATGGCTGCCTGAAGGGCACAGATGGGATCAATCTCTGTGACCAGAACGCGAGCACCAAGACCACGCATTGATTGACAACAACCCTTACCTACATCACCGTAACCGGCGACAACTACAGTTTTGCCTGCAATCATGGTATCAGTAGCTCTTTTAATGCCGTCTGCAAGAGACTCTCTGCAACCATAAAGGTTATCAAATTTACTTTTTGTTACTGAATCATTCACATTGTATGCTGGGAAAAGAAGTTTTCCCTCTTTCATCATCTGATAAAGTCTGTGAACACCTGTGGTTGTTTCTTCACTAACCCCGATCATTTCAGCGGCCACACCGGTCCAGAATTCAGGAGAATCTTCAAGGCCTTCAATAAGGTTTTCACGAAGGGTAACAATATCTTCAGCCCCTTCACCTATAATAGGTAATTTGCCTGTTGTTTTGTACTCTTTCTCTAGTTCAACACCAAGATGAATCATCATTGTTGCATCGCCACCATCATCAACAATCAAATTAGGACCTTTGCCCTGAGGAAATGTTAATGCCTGTCTGGTGCACCACCAGTATTCCTTCAAAGTTTCACCTTTCCAGGCGAATACAGGATACCCTTTTTCTGCAATCGCAGCTGCTGCATGATCCTGAGTACTAAAAATATTACAGCTTGCCCATCTAACATCAGCGCCGATTGCATCCAGGGACTCTATAAGAACGGCAGTCTGAATTGTCATGTGCAAAGAACCCATAACTCTGAGTCCTTCAAGAGGTTTTTTAGAACCGTACTTTGTTCTAATAGAAACTAGGCCTGGCATCTCATGCTCAGCTATTTCTATTTCACGCCTTCCATAATCCGCAAGTGATATATCCCTTACTTTGTAATCCATTATTTCTCCTTTTTTCTTCCCGCAACAGCGAGAACTGTTCCTTTGTTGAATATTTCGCTATCCATCACAATAAAATCCGCTTTAACTAATAATTCGTTTATTCTTTCTATGCTGAAACCAGGCCATAAATCACCCTGTTCCTCCTTAAAAACTGAATTAGAGTGTTCAGTCAAATCAACAACAATTAGTGTACCACCTGGTTTCAAAACTCTAGCAGCTTCTTGTACAGCCTGTGCTGGGTCTCCTGAATGGTGAAGTAACATGTGCATAAAAACAGCCCCTACCATAGAGTCACCTGCAGGAAGATGCTCAGCGTCACCAAGTCTCAGTTCTACTCTCTGATTAATTTTCATGGCTGTTACAAACTTCAGAGCTCTACCCAACATTTCTCTGGAATTATCCACAGCTAGAACCCTAACGGCACTATCAATCAGGAATGGAATCATGGTTCCGCCGCCGGTACCAACTTCAAGAATTAGCTCTTTTGTTCCCAGATAATTTTTTATAAAAGGTAAATATTCATCGGTTTGAGGAAGATTTTTTAAAAGATTCTTCATGCCGTCTTCCCCTACAGAATCAAAGAACTCTTTAGAAGTATCTCTTCTTAAACCATGACATAACGCTAATCTAGTCATATCATCTCTGAATCCTGACAATTCAAATCGGTTGTTAAAGGCAGCTTTAACAAGCTCTGTTACCATCTGGTTACCCTTTTTTCTAGAGTAAAAAACCCAGTTAGCACGCCCTGATCGTAACACTATACCAGAGTCTAGTAATAACTTGAGGTGATGACTTACATTTGACTGTGATAACCCAAGAACTGAAACTATTTCTGAAACATTAAGCGGTCCCATTTCAAGAAGAAGTGTAATTCTCAGTCTATTTTTTTCTGACAGTGCTCTAAATACATTTTCCATTTTCATTATATTACTATATGAACAAGTATTGATATAGTCAAGTTGTCCTTAACCATTGGCTTCAGCGGCAAAATCGTTTAGTTTTGCTTCTGTGGTTAATAACTGGTGGTGCTTTTAGAGGGAGTCAAAATGGAAGTTAAGAATACGTCTACAGAGTCACAAACCAGCTTAAGAATCCATCATTCAAAAGTGATTCCCGGAGAAAAACGAAAAGTTGCAGCTTTATCAGTGAGTTTCAACATTTCACCTAAAAAAAGCGATGAATCGAATACTAACATACAAAGCATAAACGATTTGATTATAAACGAACTATCCTCCTGCATAGCAGCTTTTGGTGGTTCATTTTCAAAAGTAAGTTCAAATCAAATTTTAGGATTATTTGGAGCAGGAAGCTCAGCAGAGCATTCATGTCGAAGAACAATTGATTGCTGTTTTTACCTTTTTTCAAGTATTGAATCAATGGGAAGCAAAATCGATTCAGACAACCAGCCTGTTATACTTAATGCTACAGCTGGAATTGCATACGATACTGCTATTGTTACACCTGATTCTAAAGGCGGATTCTCTGTTAAAGGGTCCTGTATTGATGAATCTTGTGAGTTAATGAAAGAAAGTAAATCCGATTCCTTTATTGTTTCAAGTGCTGCAATGCTTTCATGTAGTGATTTTTTTGAATGGGATCAGATTATCTTAAACAACAGAAACAAAGCCTGGCAACCCAAAAAGAAAGAGAACTCGCTGTTAACAAATCCGCTGTTATATAAAGTTCCTCTGTTTGGGCGTGAAAAACAGATGCAAAAATTACAAACTGCTTTTGCTTCCTATTTAACATGGTTCAATTCTCCACCTGTTTTTATCTCCGGTAAACCTGGCTCTGGCAAAACACAATTAATAGAGCAATTTCTAACTAAGTTGTCCGAGGGCAATGTAAAAGTAATCCGACTTAAAAACAAACTCTGGGATCAATCACCTCTTGGCACTTGGTTGCCCCTTATGAAAAAAGGAATATTTGATCCATACAGTAATATTCTAGCTGAAATTAAACGAATCAAACAAAATGACAATCTTATTCTCTTTATTGATGATCTTCAGTGGGCTGATGTTGCGTCTCTCAAGCTTCTTGACCAAATGAGTCATGTTATTACTGATACTGGAATATTCCTTATCATTGCTTCCAGAAACCCAGCTAGAGGATTTCTTTTCGACTCAGCTGACAAAATTGAAATTCATGGGCTAAGCAAAACATCCACCCTTAGCCTTATAGAAAGCATACTTGGATCTTCTGAACAAGGTGAAGACATTAGATTGGCAGATTATCTCTTAGAAAAGACCGACGGTAATCCCCTTCTTATGATTGAACTGATAGTTTACGCATCGGAAGCAGGAATTTTAGGACGCAACAGTCAATATTTATGGTTTCTTAACAAAAAGCTTGTGCATAAGGTATCAGATACTTCAGACTCTTCCCTTCAAGCAAGAATTTCCATCCTCAAACCTCAAGAGAAGTTCGCTCTTCAATTAGCATCCGTTCTAGGCAATGGATTCAGCGAAGTCCTGTTTTTTGATGTTTTTACCGGTTTGGGAAAAGAAAAAGCACGAGTACTGCTTGCCAGATTATTAAATTTAGGATTTCTTAGTTTTCAAAAAGATAATACATTTTGTTTTCTGAATTCTCTGATTGCAGAGACTATTTATAATTCCATTCTCAAAGAAAACAAAATAATCATGCACAGGCAAGCAATGAAAGTTTTAGCTACTAATCAAAACCCTCTTGATTTTACAAATCTTTCCATAACTATATCCCGACATTGCATTGAATCTAATTCTGGAAAAGATGCTGTACCATGGCTTTTGGACGCCATGGAGTTATGTATAACTGCTGCAGACGCCAGTCAAGCTGAACAACTATCAATTGAAGTTTTGAAAAGATTATCAAAAGACAGCGAATTTTCCACCAGAGCAAAATATCTGGAAATACGACTTTATTCACTGTTGGGGAAATTTCAACTTGCTCTGGATACAGGGTTGGAAATGGAAAAAACTTTCCAAGGCAAACAACTTGCACTAACATATTTCATAATTGCCCAAGCAAAAGAAAATCTGGGAATGCCACTGCTTGATGTTCTTGAATACTATATGCAATCAGCAAAAACTGCCGAAAAAGCGGGCGACTCAAACACACTAGCAAATTCTCTCGGTGCAGCAGGTGCAGTAAATGTAGCCTTGGGGAAAAAAGATAGTGCACTGGCTGTTCTTAATAAAGCCTTAATGTATGAGGATTCAGTTGATGCACGAAGTTGTGCAAGGCTACATGGTAATCTTGGAATATTACTTCAAAGAACTGGAAGTCTTGCAGATGCTTTGATGCACTACAAAAAAACCTATGAAATGGGTAAAAACTGCGGTGACTCTGGAATAGAAGCAAATGCCCTTGCTTATATGGGGCATGTTGAAATAAATATGGGTAACAGAATAAGTGGAATGAACAAATACCGTGAGGCGCTTTCTATTCACAGGAAAACAGGCAACATAAGAGGCGAATGCATTACTTTAGGTAATCTTGGTGGTGCACTTGCAAGATACGGTGAAGCTGCAAATGCTATAGAAGCTCTGAACAGAGCAATAAAACTTGCGGAAGATATTGGCCATACCCGCGGAGTAATGACATTCCATGGCAATTTAGGCCTTGCATATAAACTTGCTGGAGATTACAACATGGCTCAGCAACACATTCTGGAATCCCTTAATATGATTAAGAAAACAGGTGACAAGCGTTCACTTTCAATTTGTTATTTGAACCTTGCCGGTGTACTTTCTAAAAAAAACCAGATCAATGATGCAATAATCGAGGCAAGAAGAGCACTTAGATTTTCCTGCACAGTGAATGCACTTTTAACCCAGGGAAGGGCGCTTACTACCCTTGGTTGGTTAATGCTAAAAACTGACAGAACTAGCTTGGCTCTTAGTTTTTTCAACGAGTCATACAAGCGCCTTTCATTTGCCGGTGATCATTCAACATTAGCTGCGCCAGTTATTGGATTATGTAACTGCCTTGTTTTACTTAATCGAGAAAAAGAAGCCAAAGAAAAATTTGAAGAAGTCATGGAGTTAAAACAAAAATATGATATTGACTTAGAAAGTGAAGTAGATTTAAAAGAACTCAAAACCATGCTGGGAATTACCAATGAATAGAATTGAAGAAGTAATTATTGTCAGCGGAATCCCCGGTTCCGGTAAATCAACCTGGGTGAAAAATAATACTAACCCGTACATGACAGAAGTGTTCAGTGCTGATACATTCTTTCTGGACAAAAACGGATCATACAAGTTTGATCCCACAAAACTTTCCCAAGCACATTCCTCCTGTCTCAAGAATTTCACCACAAGGCTGTTTAACTTAAACACATCCGTAAAAGACTCATGCAAAATCACACTTGTAGTAGATAACACAAATACTTCAGCATGGGAGATTGCACCATACTATTCTCTTGCGCAGGCATTCAATATCCCTGTGAAAATTATTCGACTGATAGTTAATCCACACACAGCATTCTCTCGAAATATTCATGGGGTAGAAAAAGATAAAGTTGAACTAATGGCTGAAAGAATTACAAAGAATCCACTGCCTCCATTCTGGAATATTGAAGAGATAAATACAGCCCATATTCCTGAATTACAAACTAATAAGAGCTGAAAGATAAAACCGAGCAGAACCTAACCCTTGATCAACTGGAAAACCGCTACCGGCATCAAATTGAAGCCCTCCTGCGGTTCCACGGAGACCAAGACCTGCTGACACAGGATAAAACATCCCGTCAGCAGCAGTATTTAGTACTCCTATATCTGAAAACAGATATATCTGCGTGGCAGTCTCGCCAAGCAGTATTTCCGGAGATGTTATGCCCCAAACACCTGCCCTCCAAGAGTCTTTCACATAACCCCTTAGTGTACCATAACCTCCAAGGCGCGAAACCATGGAAGGTAACCAATCGCCACTGATAATTCCACCAGCCTTCACTGTAACTGACATGCCTAACATGCCCTTATATGTTGTGTAATTCATCTCTGTGCTTGCCCTGGTAAGTACATAAGTTGAGTCTGAACCCGAGGCACTTCCAGCTTGGGTTATAAGCTCTCCTCTGAAACCCCGAGGCCCTTGACTGGTGGTGGTGGTATAATCCACAGCCAATCCAGCAGAACCGTATCTATAATTCTCTGAAGGTTGATTAACAGGCCAGCTCTGCCAGGTACCGCCACCTCCAGACACATTTATGTTTCCAACAGTCAAAATCACTTGGCTGGACCATTCTCTTACAATACTGCCACTATCGGGAACCTGCTGCTCAATTTCAAGTTGAACTGAAACAGGAGAAGATAAAATCCATGGTTCACGGTACATAACCCTGGCATCCACACCTCCCCAATCAACTGCTGATGCTGCAAGTTCAAGTCTGCGACCTGTGCCGAAAAGACTCGTAAATACAATCTCACCACCTCCAGTAAAACCTCCAGTGCTTGAAAAATCAATATCACCAGAAAACCATCCAACAGGAGCTTCATTTAAAGGTACAAGAAGAATAATGTTTCCGTTTGGGCCCAGGGTTACACTCACCGGTCCTGCTGATTCAATAAATGAATATCTCTGCAAAGCGTTTAACCAGAGGTTAACAGGCTGCCTATGATATAAATCTCCCTGGCGAAGGCTCAAATCTCTAAGAAGAATTCTTGAAGTGGTTTTTACAGAATCAGAAAATCTAATATCCTCAAGTGTGGCATGCCTGCCAGGAATGGTATTTACTGTAATGGTATCAACATCTGATAAAAACATAACTGCAGTTGCAAAAGGATATCCATTTTGCAGATACCAGTTCAAAGTTTCTTCTTGCAGATCTGATATATCCTCATCAGTTAACTCAATCTCATTCCGCAGGTGAGGAAATGGCGGAGCCCCAGTTATTTTCACAAAAACTGTTGACAGAATCGTAGCTAGTAATATTGCAACCATTAAAAATTCACAGTTCCTTCCAGACCGCCCCGTTGGGTCCAAGGACTGTCTGATGGTTTTCTACCCCAGTAAAACAAAGTCACGTGGAACCACCTATTAATATTTCTTCCCACAGAAAGCCTTGGTTCAAGGGTCCATCCGGTGGTTCTTCCATCAAAAAACCAGGAAGGAATTTCTTCATCACCAGGCATAAACCAACTGGTAAATCTACCAGAGGCTGTCCAACCACCACCATTCATTAAAAAATGAGGTTCAAAACCCCAATTCACCCTATTCAAATTTCCCTGAAGTTCAACTCTTCTTTCTGCTGAAATTTTTATCCCTGTATCAAGGCCAAATTCAGTAATAATTGTAGGATTCAAGCTGACTCCTGTTTCATTTGTTTCTCTGTTACCGTACAGATTTCTTCTTCGAAAAGCAGCCATACCTGTTAACTCTATCTCGAGCCATTCTGAAGGTTTTAGCATTGGAATCAACTCAAGCTTTCTAAAGGATTCCCTTGTATAACCCACACCGCTATAATCTTCAATCTGATCAAAAGCTGAAACACGCACGGTAAATCTTGAAACTAACTTCTGCTCCCAGGTAAGATAAGGCGAAAGAGAAACATTCCAACCTCCAGGTGAATATGTATCAAAAGCCCCAGCCAAAGAGTAAGTCTTAAGCTTATGTGCTGCATCTAAAGCAGAAAGGGTAAATGTTCCGTCAATTCCAGCTGAGTTTGTAGAATCTGACCACGAAAGCCCTCCACTAAGAGAAGCCTCGAGAACCTTGGTTTCTCCTTGACCAGGAATAAAAGTTTGTATGTAATCACCAGAAGAATCTGGATAGTATTCCCCTGATTCCTCATCATAACTGTAATCACCGTTTCCACTACCTACCCATGTATAAACAATGTCCATAAGCTTTGAGAAGTATCCACCAGCGACATACTGGCCGTAAGCCCATACGCCACCCCGCCTACCTGAATAACCGGCCTTAATTGCATCAGAGCTGGTTGAACCTCCACCATCAAACCATCCTGTAGAATGCTGAAAACTTCCATTTGCATTCCAGGACATTCCTGATCCAGCTGTGAGAAAACCAAGCCTTAGTATTTTATCTGGAAGAGATAGACCATTTCTGTTATCTACTTCGCCTCCTGCAGTGGTTGTAGATTTCCAGCTTCCGATTTCTGAATGCACTCCCAGTTCGGAAATCACCAGGCCGCCTGAAAGACTATCCCCCCAGCTCTCGTGTGTGTATGAAGAATTAACAAAAGGAATAAAGGATTCCAGTTGAACAGATAAATCTGTGTTGATTACACCTTTTCGACCTGTTATAAGCAACTCTGTAGATGATCTTGAAAGCCCATTTAAAGATACAGTTACTTGAAGTCTTTCCTGAAAAGGTATGTAATCTATTCCTGCAATTGTTGAAGTTCCACCATGCTCAAGAAATCGTTCTCCTGCCCTGAAAAGAAGTCTTAATCCACCCAAATCACCTAAAACAAAATTGTCTTTGCCTTTCCAGCCAGGGGGTAATCCCCATTTTTCAAGATCAGCATCAGTATCAATGTCATCAGGTGCGTTGAATCCTTCAGAAATATACCTTCCACTCAAATTTACTAATGGACCAGATTCCCAAGTTGTTACTGCAATCTGTCCACCTGAAAGAGTGCCTGACCTGGTGGTATTAGTTTCATTAAACAGATTTCCCTGCTTTTGGGAAAAATTCGTGAAAATACTGTAATTCTCAACAATCCCAATACTACCATTCACTTCAGAGCCAAACAGATCAATTGAATTGGGTATAGTTATGTATTTTCTTGCAGAGTGGGTTCCCATTGCCTGACCAGCCCAAAGGTATCCACCGGTTGATGAATCATAGGTATAATCGCCAGCACCATCAGGTGGCACCTGGAATTCCACACTCCAATCGCCCTGTTGAACCCCTGCATAAGTGTATATAGAAAGGCTGTCTAAGGTATAGCTACCATTGTTCTCACCGACAAATGTTCCGCCATCAATCCATGCATCCTCAGGGTTTTCACCGGCATTTCTTAAAGCAATTTCAACGTCATCAGTCATTACAAAACCCAATGGAACAGATGTATTGTCTGTTCTGGAAAAAGATGAAAAATTAATAAAATGATTCTCAACTGGTTGAAATATTGTTTCAAGTCTGGTTAGATCTTTTCGAAAACCATCACCTTCTCTATACCATGAAATATCTACCCTTTGGTCTCGTCTGATCAACCTCTCTGTGGTGAATGTAATAAGACCTGCAGCGTAATCTATCTCATAATCAGCTCCTGCTCCACGGCTAAGTCTCACCCCATCGAGAAAAACAATTTCACTGGCGGAGGTAACAGAACCTCCAGCTGCAAAAGTATATGGCCCCTGAAGCCCTTCTTCTGTGAAAAAAACAGCTTTTTGTCTTTCACTTCCTGTTGTTCCATAACCACCGGAAATACCAAAATTATCAACCGGTTTTACTTCGGCACTAAAACCACTGACCTCCGTTCGCCAAGGGACTGATCCATGACTCTCCCAGTTCAAATCCCCCATCTGAACATTCCATGTATTCCCATCAATTGATATGTGAATTTTATCCAGGTCGGATAGAGCTTCAGAAGATGATGAACCAAGTGGCAGGTCTCTATCTGTAATTCTTCCATTAATGGTTATTCCCGGTGCCAACATTCCCTGGATAGAAAGCTCTGTTCCCTGAGAAATTCCACCACCTGAACCAAGTGAAACTCCCAACCTCTTTGACCCTGATAAAAAAAGTCCTTCGGGTATAGGATTAAAATCTGCAGAGAAAAGGGGGAGTTCCACTGCATCACCCTTTTCAAGTGGTTGAATATTCAGTTTAGATACCTGTGAAACTGATATCTCCAGTGTGTCTGCAGATATTCGAATGGTATCTCCTATTTCAGGAATGGGCTGAAGCAAAAAACCAACAGAAGGCCCCTGAGATGTAAGAATAACTGAAATGCTATCACCTTGCACGGTAGCAATCAACGATAATGGATCAAGCCATGGTAATTCAGAAACCGGTATATATTCATTCCCAGTACCCACAAGTATGAACGAATAGTCTTGTGTTCGACCTAGTTTTGTTTCACTGGGTATCAGAACAGAAACTAGAACAAAAAACAGAATCATTCAAGAACCACAGGTTTACCATTACCCCATAAAATAACCATATCACCCACCGGAGAAGCAGATACATGGTTATAGGGCAATTCAGTAAGAAGAGTATCTCCGCCTATTTCCAAAAGATATCCATTCGTAAGAAGCAAAATACCATTTTCTGAAAAACAGCCGCTGCCTGTCTCTGCAATTTTTACAGGTACTGATCCTGCTTCAACAAGAAAAACACCCATTGAACCTGAAACTATTACCTGACCTGCTTTCTGTTGTGAAAATCTGGAATTTCTATCCACACAGTTTCGGCCTATGACCTCACCCTGTGATGAAATCACATACCCCCTATCAGCATCAATAACCCATATATTCAATCCGGTAATAATCACATCTCCAGCATTGGGAAAACTAATTTCTTGAACAAGAATATCATTTTGATCATACCTGCACACCACTCCGGGGTTTAGATAGGAAAGCACCCATTTTCCAGTTGGAGAAACTGAAAAGCCTGAAGGAAATCCATAAAACGCTGGAGAAAAAGAAGAAAAACTTCCACTGGAATCTAGTCTGATTACCTGTGATGAAGAAGAAAGCAGCCAGACTGTGCCGGCTGCATCTATTTCAAGGTCAATAATATCAATATCTGGAAAACTATAACCAGAAATCAGTATAACACTAACGAACCACAGCAACACGGCCTGTTTCCGTTCTAGAGCCCTGCTGAAAACGATAGAAGTAAATACCAGAGGCAAGCTCTGAAGCTCCTGAGTATGTTACTACAGTTTCCCCTGAAGAAGAGGAAAGAGTTACTGTTTCAGTGTGATTACCAACTTGATCAAAAAGGGATAGTACAACTGGTTCACCTGTTGAAGTGAATTGAAAATACAAATCACCCAGGCAAGGATTAGGGTAAACTGCAAAATTAGCACCACCACCAATAGTACCAGCGGCAACATTAATATCAAGACCGGCAAAACTGTTACACAAAAGCATAAGAGTACCACTGTTCTCTAAAGTAACTGCCACATCATAAGCACTACCAGAGTTCAATTTTGTTACTGTATTACCGTTGAAAAAATAAGCTTCTAAATTACCTATTCCGCTACCCTCAACACGAAGACTACCAGTTAGATTATCACCTATATTGTAATAATTACCCTGATATCCTGCCACATCATGCCAGCTATCAGTCCAAGGAGTTGCAGTCACAACTGCTGTATAATCCAGCCCTGGTCTGTTACCTCCTGTGTCGTAATCGGATATTTTAAAACTGTCCCATCCATAACCAATGGATTTATCATCAATAAAACACGAAAGCATCCAGTTGGAAAGAATTTCTTCCATGTGAACTGTTTGTCCGGTTGCTGATTCTATTGCATCGATAACGCCTTCAATGCCCTTTGTTGTTCCATGCATACTGTTCCAGATGAAGTCTGCCCCACCATAGTTTTCGAAAAGATATGAGAAGAAAAGATAACCAGCTCCATAACCGGCCACATATTTCTCTCCATCTGTATAATCGGTCCACTTAATGGGTGAAACTCCTCCGAAATCAACAAAAGTTTCCACCTGAGGAGCTGGATAACCACATAAAAAAGTTCCTGCCTGAGCCTGATTTTCAAGAACCCAAAGTTCTTCACCACTGAATGGTTTAATGCCATACTGTATCAGGTGAACAAGCTCATGACTTGCAGTAAAAGTAGCATCTTCCATTAAACTTGGATAACAATCGATGTATAACATCTCTACTTCATTTGAATGGCCACCGTAATAATTTCGGGCTTCCCATTCAGTAAACATATTATACGGGCTGAAATAACCGGCAATATACCAGTTCTGTCCGGCAACTCCGTAATTATCTTGAATATCAAGAATAAGGTAATACACTCTGTGATCGTTATCAATCAGATCTGGTATATCTCCAAAATACTTAGCATCTGTAGCTGTAATACCATCTTCACCCTCAAGAGCCGCTGAAAGAGAATCAACTGCATCCTGATTAAAATTCAAACCCCACTGGTTATCTTCCACAAATATATAAGAGATATCCCCAGCAAATCGACAAGTGGCACTGGTAAGATAAAACATGGGTATTGGACCTCTTTCATCCATGGCCCAAAAGTTAACCACATCTCCCACCTGGTGAGAACCGTCTTTTCCTGCAAGATCACCTGTGGGCAGGTTTACTGGATCATGTCTTAAATCCATCTGCTGTATCTGTGGGAAATGAAAGGTTCCATCAACTGCATAACGACCCATTCCAAGAATCATGGAAAGTAGAAAAAATGTTGTCATTAGAATCTTGCCCCCACTGTAAATCTAACTGATGAAAAATCAGCACTCTCTGGAAAATCAATTGCCGTATAAACTCCAGGTTCTGAAGGATCCAGCAAAGAAGCATCAATCGCACTTACAACTCTGTTCACAACAGCAAAGGCTGCAACATAGGTAGTTCTTCTGAACCATTCCCGACTAACCCTAAGAGTTTCATCATAATTGTTACGGGAACTAGCATCGGACCAATTCCAACCATCTGCTCCATATCTACTATGATTATTAAAATAATTCTGCTGAGCCTCTATATCATCGGGGTGGTAATACCTTGCAAGGCTTCGAATGTAATCATTGTACTCATCACTGCTGGAGAAATTCCCCACATCATCTTGAAAATCTCTGTCCCGATTTGAAACATCAATTCCTGCCATTTCCATAGCTAGATTTCTGTAATCATCACGGTTGAATACTGCTTGAAGATAAGAAATACCCACACCTGTCCATATAGAAGCCTCAAGCCCCATAAATATGGTTCCACGCGTGGTATGGCCTGCATAATTCTGACCCCATCCAGGTAGAACAACAGAGCGCAATACAGTGCCTTTATCTGCTGCAACAAGCAAGGAAGAAATCAAAAGAAGTATCACAATTGTTTTTTTCATCAGTTCACCACCGCCGCATGAAAGAGAGCCTCGGCAGTCTCTCCTGCTGAAGTCAGTTCGAGACACACATAATAAATGCCTGGAGCCAGATTAGCTGTAAACCAATCAACTTCCCAGGGAACTCGGGCTGCAGCTTCACCCTGATATTCAGAAACCAGTTCTCCTGCAACATTGAACACCCGAATCTTGTACGAGGAATCACTGCCTGGAACAAATCGAATATGGGCAGAGCCATTCACAACAGGATTGGGCCACACAAAGAATTTATCTTCATCCAGCAAATTACCAGAAGACACAACTGCGGGAAGCTGCTCATGAGGCCAGCACCTCTCTCCGCCTCGGTCCATACCTGTATTCCACCCAACTGGTTCATAATCCGTAAAGAAGGCACCAAGAGTTCCTGATGAAGACAAAGCCATGACTCTGCTCTGTGCTTCGCCAGCAAATTTTCGAAAAATCGGGACTCCAACTGGATTATCACCAAATGAAAATGGACTGTTACCCAAAGAATCACCGTTAGAATTCCAGATAAAGACCCTTCCATCCCTTAGAGATGCACAGGCAAACCCACTTCCACCAATTCCCCATGTGAATCTTGAATAATTAAAAGCCAGTGAATCAACAGCTGTTACGAACGGCCAATTCGTTAAGATGGTTCCCGATGAAGAAAAAGCTTCCATACCTAATGTGGTTTCAACAAGAATTTCAATATTCCCATTGCCGTCAAGATCAGCCATAAAAGGATCTGAAAGAACTTGCCCTTGAAGAGTAACAGGGAAACCAACTTCCATAGCACCATTTTCCTGGTACATCCATAATTTTCCTGCTGAAATTACTGCAGTTTCCACAATACCATCACGATCAAAATCTCCGGCAATAGGTAAAGTTGAATTTTCATTTCCCGGATGCACAGGCCATCCGAAGATTCCTCCTCCAGCTGGGCCCAATCTTCTAAGAGAACCGTCCGCGGTAACAATGATAAGACCTGGGTCTGTCTCATGGGGAAACAGGCACGCTCCGGTGATATTAATATCAAAACTCTTAGGCCACCCTTGAACAAAAGATCCATCAGGGTTAATTCTGTAAACTGTACTATTTTCAAGAATTACAAAAATACTGTTCATTGATTGAGATGCAATAACCTGTACAGCTGGCGAAGAAAGATCAACCGGCCAGCCATTTGCTTCGGACCAGTTCGGAAGGCGTAAATGAATTTCACCGTCAGCTTCAGCAATCACTAGATATTCTGTTCCATCAACTGAAAATACCACAAGCGGCGCAGTAACGTTCATTCCCATTGGAATGGGCTGACCTCCATTTGCAGAAATTGCTTTAGCCTGGTTGTTACCGGCTACAGCCACAACAAATTCACCTTCAGCTGTGTTCCAGAAAAGTGAACCCTGTTTTGCACCACTTAGTTCAACAGGCCACTGAGGAACTAAACCCGAAAGGCTGTAAACAAAACGCATGGAATTTGCGGACTCATCAAGTACGTCAATTTTTACACCTGTATACCCACCCCATGAAGCATCACTGGAAGGAGTGGTTTCAGGTGAGAATTCCCACGCATAACCATCTCTCTTCCATGGATCATATTCGCTTCCTTCAATACTGAACCATGAGGCAAATCCATAATCCAAATCCTGTATGCCATCAGCTTCCTCAACATCAACACCCTTATGTTGGGGATCAACATTGACAATGTTTGCTGTCCTGTAAGCACCAAGCCGTGTTTCATCAATATGCCAGATAAGAATGCCAGACCCTGGAAGGCCATAATCTCTTTCATCTGGACCACACTGGCCGTTTCCATCAGGATCACGCTGTCTGTTTTCTATCAGCAGGTACTCTGTGGAATTAAGAGGCACTTTGTAAACTGCACCCATCTGTTCAACTGTGTATTCCCCTGAGGTTATTTCAATAGGATCAAGCCAACCCATGGCAATTCTTGACCACGCTCCTGGTGCAGAAGGCCAGTAACCATTCATTAACCACTGACCGTAACCCATAACACCCCATCCACCAATACCCACACCACCTGTATAAGTATTGTAAAGATCAGGTAAACCAAGCTGATGCCCAAATTCATGAACAATTGTACCAAGCACACCAAGACCATAATTGTCTTGAGCTTCACGCTCAGGGTCTATGCAACCTTCTCGTACCTTTACACCATCATTAGTTTGAATAAAATCAATACCAAGATAACCTTTAAGATCTGAAGAATTCAAAAACATTGAATGAATGTCGTTAGGGCTGTTGCCAAGAATATCGGCTTCATTACCAGCTCCTGCATGTAAAACTATCACTGCTTCGTATTCTGAAAAATCAATCTGTTCATCAGCGGCAAGAACAGCATCTCTGAACAATTCACACTGCCCAAGCCCGTTTTTTGAATCTACTCCGTAAAAACCCATCTGGTGGTTAACCAGAAAAGCTGTACTGCCGTGTGGATACTGGGTAAGTTCAAGTTCAAGATAACCATTGCTTACATCTCTGTAATAGCTCTCCACCTGTGCCATTAGATTGGCCACAGTACTGCTATCGCTCTCGAATTCACCATTTCCACTGGTGGAATCTGTGTAATCAGGAAGAAATTCAACTTTAATAACACACACTCTTATGGTAGAATCGGCATCAAGGGAAAGAGCCACTCCATGTTCAGAAACAATTGGAAAACCATCAGAAATTCCACTAGGCACATCCTGAACTAAACTTCCAGGAAAAGGTGGAGCCGCAAAAGCGACTCCCCCCATAACAAAAAATAAAAGTAAAAATAAAAATCTAGTCATTAGAATTGCAGCGTAAGGCTGTACTTCTGATTGTACTTACCGGAACCCTGAAGAGATTCTTCAACTGGAATAAAAGCCATGTCTAGCTGGAAATCATTCCACTGCAAACCAGCTCCAAAAGAAACACCAGAAATAGTTGTTTCACCTTCAGTATCATGAACATATCCTGCCCTGAGAGCAAGAAGGTTGTAATACCAGAACTCTGCTCCTGTGCCCCACTTGTTTCCCTTTAATTCTTCAGAAATCCCATCATCAATTTCAACAAGTAGTTTTGTATAATCTGCTGCGATAAGAAGGGATGTAAGTTCGTCTTCAAAAGGAACAAAAGCAACACCTATTTTAAACTTTCTTGGAAGCGGATTGTTTTCACTATTTCCGCCATAACTCATATTAGGTCCAAGGTTGCTTACTGTTACACCTACAGAAATATCTCCAATTGGCTGCTCTGGAAGATGATAAAGAACTCCAAGATCTGCCGCAAAAGAAGATCCTTTTCCATTGTCAGCGTAATAAAGGTGGTCATAAATAAATTTCAAACCAAGTCCAACAGCAAGCCCCGGGGCAACTTCAGTTCCAAAAGCCCCATCGACGGCAATACCATAAGAGTAGAATGTACCGATAGGATCAGTACTGCCTTCTACGATCTCCTGCTGCTCTCCCATGGACATGAAAGTGATGTTTCCGCCAACTCCACCCCAGCCCTGAAGGTGCTGTGCATACCCTAAGAACTCATAGTAAAGATCATCAGCAAGCTGAGGAAGCCATTGCGAGTGCTGTAAAGTTATTTCTCTTTCGCCTTCTTCAACAAAAGCAAGCCCTGCAGGGTTCCAGTAAGACGCTGTGGCATCATCGGCAACCGCTGTAAACGACTCACCCATGCCGTTGGCACGGGCACCAGGTGTTATATCCATCCAGATAACACTGGTGGTTACTGCAAATGCACCTTGAGCAACAAGCAGTACAACAATAGCGAAACTAAAGAACGATTTCATAAATTCCTCCTGAACTAAGTTATATTTTAACAAGTATTAACAATTATCTAACAATAGTGAGAACACCAGTTTCTTCGGAATCGCCTGAAGAAACCACATAAATATATGATCCTGAAGAAACGGCAGAGCCGTCTTCATCAAGTAAATTCCAGTACTGTTGATTGTATCCATTTCTTCCTGGCAAGTTCCCGAGCATTTTAACTAGGCGCCCTGATATGGAGTAAATGGAAATTGATACTGGAGCCTCCATTGATTGAACCCAGTTGAATGAAACAACGGTGGATGCAGGAGTTGGATACACAAAAAACTGATCAATTCCTGGGCTAGAGCTTTCAGAAAGAGTAAAAGTCATCTCGGCCCAACTGATATTTGTAACATTATCGGAAGCTCTCAACCTTAACAAATGATCCCCAGGCTGTAAGGCTGGAAGAGGATAAACAATTCTACCGGAAGTGCTGGAACCAATTTCATAGGTAAAGTAATCAGAAACATCAACAGGCGAATCGTCTATGTATAAAGCCAGCTGTGCTCCGGGAAATGGTAACAAATTAATTCCCGATACATCTTCAAGTGCTGCTTCAAATGTAATGTCACCTGTAACGGAAGGATGTTCAATACCACGGAATCCGGAAAGCCACAATTCTATTTCAGGACCATCTTCATCACCTGATGAAACTCCAGGATTTATAGACTCAGGATAAGCACAAGCAAGACTACCACCACCTGACCCTGGTGAGAAATACCGAACTCTGCCAAGGTCTCCTGTTCTGGCAAAAGACGGAACAAAAATTTCCGTGGAAAAATCTGGTAAAGCTTCAACAAGCCCTCGGTAAAAAATACCTGGTGTTGAAAGGTACTCAAGCAAATAACTATGATTATGAGTATAATAAGAATCAGGAACGGCGGATTCCCATGCAGTTAACAAAACAAGCCCCTGTCTGTCTAAAGAGCCTTCAACCGCAGATGGTTCTGAGGTGAGTAAATCAAGCGGTGACAGGGCAAACCCAGAATCTGGTAAAGCAAGATCAAGAGAGCCGTCACCAAAAACAATATAAGGTTTGTCATTATCGTTGAAATTGCCATCAAGAAGACCTAGCCACTGACATTCACCTATGGAAAACTCAGATTTAGACAGAAGGCGGTTCAGAATTTTGATCAAGTACTTTGCATTCTGTGAACCAACACTATAAGTACTTGCTCCACTGGCAACGATGGCTCCTCCACTTGAAGAAACAGTAATTTTTTGAGCAATACATGAGTAATTAGGGTTCTGGAATACCCCGACATCACAAGAACCAAAAAAAGCATAAGGCAACCTGGGGCCACATGCAAGAAGATCAACATCTTCAATGAACAAAAGCCCTTCATCAGCTATCTGATCAAAACCACCATGACCCAGGAAAAAGGAAATCAGAGAGCCCTGCTGCCATGTATTTATGTAATCTTGTCTGGCTTCCGGTTTTTTCCAGTTGCTGTTCCAGTCATACTCAATTAGATAATGCCGTTCCGGTATAAATCTGTTTTGAATATGATTAACAAATATATTTTCAACATCCATTGTGTGATAAAGTTCATCAGAATTGGGGTATTTAGGTGATCTTTCATCATCAGCAGCCCCAAGAATAACCGATTGCCAAATTCCACTTTCCTGAGAAGGGTCACTGTACTCAGCAGAGCGCTGGGCCACAAGTTGCAATTCCGTTCTACTATCCACAGCTATCCGGCTTACCGCAGCCTGAGGAAGACCATAGTCTTCCAAAACAGTATATATATAATCAGAGCATACAGGTAAGCTACCATAAAATGTATATATTATTATATCTATAAAACAAGGTTTTGTTGTGGTAAAACCCCTTGGATCAAAATGGCCGTTTCCCACAAGAACAAGCTGATCTGGTGCTTTGCTCCAATGATTCATAGCATAATCCATAAAAGCTCTTATTGCGCTTGGGTCTCGAACACCTCCGTTAAACTCGTCATATATCTCAGTTAATGATAAAAATTGAACCTCTTCCTGAGATCTTCCACGAACAAACAGTGGCATATCGTTGGCAAATTCATCTGGATAGATGTAAACTGTACTTCCTGATGAAAGCACACTTTGAATTCTACCAGGCGCACTGGATGTGATACTTACAGGTGTTTTGAAATCTCCCCCAGGCACAACCCACATGACTGGTTCTCTCCAGTCTTCAGGCATATCAACTTCGAAAGTTTTGCCTGTTGGAACATTTATTTTCACTACAGAAGTATCATTCAAAACCATACAAACAAAAGATTCTTCACTTAAATTCTGTGCCCAGGAAATGCTTCTTCTTTCACCGCTGGGGAACACACCATCAAGTGGAACCTGACACTGGGTTGACCAGCTTCTAAAGCCGGTCTCTGGGAATACCTCAAACCAGTTTGTATAAACCACAAAAACATCTTGAGTTGCTGCTAAATTTTCTATTTTTAAAGCAAAAGAATTTCCACTGTTTTTAAGGCCGGTAACGGGGAAATCCCAGAACAGAACCTCTGATAATGCAACTATAGTATCTGCCATCACAGCTCCGTTTACAGTGGCTGTAAAAAGAAGTTTGCTACCGGCATGAACAGTTAGATTCACCCTAATAGTTCCCTGGCCTGTGGTACCAGGCGATGAAAAATTGAAGTAAGCAGTGGTGGAACTTGAAGAAGCGATTCTATCCCATGCGAACAAATCATCTACACGGCTTAAGTGATTTTCCACTGCCAGTGTCTGATTTTTCTCAAAATGCAATCTATTTACATAACTTGTTCCAGCTGATGGTGCTCCGGTATTTGAACCATCAAGCTGATCCATAAAAGGCCCTCCGGCACCTCCCCAGGTCAACCAATACACATTAAGGCTGTCATACAAACTATTGTAATGGTCTGACTGGAATTCACCCCACCAGGACAAACCACGACCATAAAAAATTATTCGGTCAGAATTATCAAAAATACCATCTCCACCATCATCAATGAAAATAGGCACCTGCAATGGAACAAAAGCATCAGAAGCTGGATCTGAATAACTCATTGTTCTGCCCCTGCCGGTAATCATAGAAAAACTTGCTGAAGGCATACCAACAGCTTGCGGAATAAATTCACCTGTTATTTCAAAAACACCTGCTGTATCAACCTGAATTTTGGCCCATGGTTTTCCCCAGAAAGGGCTTTCCGCCCTATAAGATAATGGGGTTCTCCAGACCTGATTTGTACCGAATACAGATCTAAATATTTCTCCTTCATGACCGGAAACAGTTTCTGTTCTTGAAGATCTGTTAAAATCAATATTTACCTGAAGGGAAGTTGCAGAAAGCAATTCTCCATTCTGTATAACAACTGGACGAAGATTTACTGCAACGTAACCTGCCCGTCTGAAAGTACCACTGCCGGCAACTTCACCCCAGCCTGGTTGAATTCGGGTTAAATCCGCTGGTACAAAACTTTCATATCCATCTTCATCAACCTCTGATGCTGCTATAACTGGTGTTTTACCTAGAGATTGCACACCTGCTGGAACCACGGATACACTAAAATCCTCACCAGGAGGCACAGGTATCATTACTGTTTTTTCAGGTAGAAGAACAGAACCATCTTCAGCATAAGAAAAACCTGGAGCACTGATTCTATATAACCCTGGTTCCATCTCTTCAATTGAAACATCTTCAACATGCCAGATTAATTCATCTTGAACATTTAAAGAAACCAATTGAGATAACACAGCAATAACAACAACCGCTGATAACATTTAACCTCCGGTAAAACAGAAAACTGTTTTTTTCTTTTACAACTACCTAAAAATTCTATGACTATTGATTGTACCCATTTCAAGCATGCTGGTTCCCAATAACCACAATCATCCAGCTATCTTGATCTACAACTCAGAAAGCTGCAACAGGGGCATATCACCGTCTTCCTCACCGGGAAGTCTTTCCTCAGCAGGAATAATCTCAGATTTAATTCTTGTTTCTTCCATGGAAACCATGGCTTTCTGTGTCTCAATGAAAGAATTCATCTTTAACAGTATTTCCATTCTTCTATCTTGAAGTTCTCTAATGGCTTCTGTAAGAATCTGTACCCGTTTCCTTGCTTCATCCAGCATTTTCTGAGATTTCAATTCTGCATCTCTTATAATAAGATCTGCTTCTCTGTTAGCCTCTTCACGGGCAACATCAGCACTTCTCTGCTGGGCAACAAGAACTTCGCGTACAGCACCTTCCATACGATCAAAGTCGCTGGCTCTGGCCCTTAGTACTTCTAGTTCTTTAGCTTCAATCAAAGTGTTCTCTGCCACATCTTCCCAGGCTTCAGCAAGCATTTCAAGAAAGGCATCAACCTCTCCGGGATCATAACCCCTCATGCCCTTACGGAATTTCTGTCGTCTTATATCAAGGGGAGTTACGCGCACAAAGTTCCTCCTTTTCTTCAATTAGCGATTGCATAAAAAGCTCTGAATACAACTGCAAATATCGCATATTATCGTTGAAGTGCAAACTCATGAAAAATCGTATCATTTACCTCTGCTTCCGAAAAGCCTTCTTCCCAGGCGAACCATGGTTGATCCTTCTAAAACAGCAAGAGCAAAATCATCACTCATGCCCATAGAAAGCTCAGGTAAAGAGACTTTTAATCGGCTTTCCATTGAATCACGAATATACCTGAGATTTTCAAAAGCTTTTCTTTGCTTATCAACATCCCCACCTAAAGGCCCAACAGTAAGAAACCCCTTTACCGGTAAACTCAGTTCTAGAGCTCTACCAAGAACATCTTCTAGTAAATCAATATCAGGAGGAAACCCTTTTTTTGCCTCTTCGCCTGAAGTATTCACCTCAAGAAGCATGTTAGGTGAAACATTTCTTCTAGCTATTTCTTCAATAATCTCTATTTTATGAACTGCATCAAGCCATTGAAAATCACGGGCTGCCTGGCGAACTTCTTTACGGTGTAAAACACCAATAGCATGGAAAATTGCGTAATCCGATCCTAATTCTCTTATTTTTCGACCGCCTTCAGAAATCCTATTCTCTCCGATATGTGTGATTCCGTTTTTAACAGCAGCTGTTATGTACTCTGCTGGATGAGTTTTAGTAACAGCCATAATTTTTACATCTTCAGTTGTTCTTCCAGCCCTGTTTGCAGCATCAGCAATCTCCAGAAAAGCAGATTCTATATTTTCCTTCACTTTATCTATAAGATCTATCATTATCTCTCCTTTGTATTTTTCATACTTTCTCCACATGAATTAGTTATTATAATCCTCAAGCGAGAACAATAAAAAATGGAGGTTTCAGGTGAAAAATATAAACTTTTTTATTCTTCAGATAACTAATTTTTGCGTAGCAATTGTTTCACCTTATTCTTTCGTTAAATATTATAGGAATACTAAGTTAACTATGATTAGATTGTTCTGTTTATGATAAAATCATTTATGAAGAAAATTCTTGAAGATACAGGTTATAATCGGAAGGAAAGTTACTACTATATCCTGTTACTCTCTGCCCCAGTGCTTCTGACTATCTATAGGTATTTCACTAAAGCAGAAAATTTTCTGGTTTATTTCCCTTTTCTAAACGACTTCACAAGCGGCGAAGTATACGCATACCTGCTTGAATATCTTGTTTTCTTTGTGCTTATGATGATTTTCCCTTTGATAATATCCAAAATCTTTGGAAAAACAAATAAGCTAGTCGCTCTTTTAAAACTAAATAATCTTGGAAAGAATTTGCCATGGGTTTTACTTGCAATAGTGGCTATCGTGATACCATCAGCATACCATGCATCAACTCTTGAATCTGTTTTGCTTGAGTATCCCCTTCCAAGAACTTTGATTACAAACCAGCAGATGTTATCTGTTTATTTTCTTGCTTTGACTTTTCTTTATTATCTATCATGGGAGTTTTTTTTCCGAGGTTTTCTACTTTTCGGATTAAAAGATAGATACGGCACTGTTCCTGCAATTCTAATTCAGACGATTTCATCATCTCTTGTGCACATAGGAAAACCTGCACCAGAAATGATAGGTTCAATTCCATTTGGAATCATCTTTGGAATCATTGCTATAAAAACAAAAAATATCTGGATTGTTGTTCTTCTTCATGCCGCCCTTGGTATATTCACTGATCTTTTCATTATCTATTAAGGGAAATTAATGTTAAATATTTTGATCACCGGTGCAAATGGTTTTATTGGCTCCCACCTTGTTGATAAATTTATCGCAGAAGGTTTTAAGGTTTTTGGTTTTGTTCGTACCACATCTGATTTAAGCCTATTAAAAGGGAAACAAGTCACACTAAGGTACGGGGACATAACTGATTACCACAGTGTAAAAGAAGCTCTTTCTGGTATAGACATTGTTGTACATAACGCAGGCCTTGCATCTGACTGGGGATCGCTGGAACTATTCAGAAAAATTAACCTTTCAGGTACAAAAAATGTAACCAAGGCAGCAAAATATAATTCTGTTAAACGAATGGTACATATGAGTACCACAGCAATTCATGGTTTTAACCAACCCCACGCAGTTTCAGAAGATGAGTCTAAAAAACCTGTTTTCAATTACGGTTTATCAAAACTAGAAGCGGAAAATTGGTTATTAGATTTCCACCGCACCACCAATGTTGATATTGTTATTATTAGACCGGGCAATGTATTCGGTCCATGGGATCACACATTCATTGATAAATACATCAAAGCAATGCTCTGTGGAAAAATAGCTTATATAAACAAAGGCCACAGCCTTACATGCCCAACCTATGTGGGAAATCTTGTTCACGGAGTTCACCTTGCATCCATTAATGAACATGCTGTAGGAGAAGCTTTCATCATCACAGATGGTTTAACCATTAACTGGAAACAGTTCACTGAAACAATTGCAGATCAACTGAGAATCAAATACCCGAAGTTCTCTATTCCTCTAAATCTTGCTTTGCCACTGGCGTCTATAGTTGAAAGATTCTATAGAATTATTAAATCAGAACAGCCTCCTATTATTACAAAATATCGCGTTCTTAATGGGGGTACAGATTATTATTTTTCTATAAAAAAGGCTAGAAAATTACTTGGATATGAACCTCTTACAAGCTTCAAAGAATCAGTTAAAAATACAGTTCAATGGTACAGGGAAAATCATTAACTATGATAACATCAAAAAAACAATATATCTATGCGGCTTTGATCAGCATCATCTACTTTTCGTGGATGTATTTTAAAATAGAAGTGCGTCCTGATCACCTTGTAAGTTTTGCCTTTTTTGCATTTCTTTATTTCTTTAATGAAAAAACTAGAAGATTTTTCTTTGCCATGTGTCCATTCATTGTATACATAACAATCTATGATTCTTTAAGGGC
Source organism: Candidatus Sabulitectum sp. (assembly GCA_029938555.1). GTDB lineage: Bacteria > Fermentibacterota > Fermentibacteria > Fermentibacterales > JCC-6 > Sabulitectum. Next base: position 121,377 of record JAOZUR010000001.1, read on the forward strand.
ATTTCCGAATTATACGTATAATACAATACATATAGAGGATCTGTATTTATTAGAAAAACAATATTTTGGTGTGTTTTTTAATGAACAACTTATGACTTTGAACGAGTATTTCTCTTTTCATCAGCATACTGCTTTTGATCTTATCTCAGGTATTGCATACATCACTTGGGTTCCTATGCCTATTGGATTCGCTATGTACCTTTATTTCACAAAGAGAAAAACCTTGTATATAAACATGGTATTTCTTTTTGTTCTAACAAATCTTATAGGGTTTATAGTGTATTATTTCTACCCTGCTGCGCCACCGTGGTATGTGGAAAACTGCGGTTTTGAATTCTTCCCAAACACTGCATGCCAGGCTTCCCGCCTTGGCAACTTTGATAATCTGGTGGGGTGGCCGGTATTCAAAACATTCTACAGTGGCAATGCAAATGTATTTGCTGCAGTGCCATCACTTCATGCAGCAAACCCTGTTACCTGTTTTCTTGCTAGTTTTCAACTGAAGAATCATGCCCTGACTGCTGTTTTTCTTCTGGTAACAATCTGTATGTGGTTTGGAGCTATTTATGGCAATCATCACTATCTTATTGATGTTCTTGCAGGTGGACTAGTGGCACTAACTGCATTTTTTGTAGTCCAAGTTCTTCTTCGAAAAACAGGAATGAACAAATATCTTGTGAAATATGAAAAATTACTATAATAAAACAGCGATTGAAAGAAGTCATAATGCCGGGGATTTCTCCCCGGCATTTCAATTTATCTATTAACCAGTTCGCAGTTTACAAGCCCAACTATATTGAAGGATTCACCCTCAATAACTCCGCGTATTTGGGTATTATCTCGGTTACTAATCATTGTAGCAGATGTTTCATCAGAAACTGCAGTTTCCATTTCACAGGCAATGCATTTGGAATTTGTTTCCGGATCAGTAAGATCTATTCTTACCACATCACCAGAGGCAAGAGATGAAGTAGTAGTTGAACTGTAATAACCTTCAACTGTAACTTCCATACCTATCCATACATTGAAAATGTCAAAAAAATCCTGAACTTCTATGGCGGAAATTCCATTGTAAAAATACGGGCTTACTTCTTCCGCAGAGATAAGAACAGCGTCAGTAACTATAACACCTTCTACAAGTTCAATTCGACCTGTCCAGCTATAATCTATTGTTCCTGATACAGTGATAGGTTCGTTAGCAGCGATTCGAAGGTTCAAAGGATCGGTAAATGTAACTTTTACGAGCTTATCTCTTTCTCCTGCTATGGTTACAAGTTCCAGATCATCCTCTATTGTAATGCTGTCACCGTAATGAACAAAAGGATATCCTTGAATAACAACAGTCTGCCCATCCCAAGCATAAAATGCACTAAAAAGATCTGCACCAGATACAGGAACCTCAGCAGTAACTAAAGCTGGATTAAGAGTTCCTTCGGGATACAGTGGAGCTATCTCCTGAATTTCTTCTACAATTTCCACATTCTCTATACCATCTGCTGACTGATCTTCCACGGCTGGCTGTTGCTCTGCTCCACAAGCTACTATAAGAACAGCAGTTAGCAA
>JAOZUR010000001.1:123039-152257 GCA_029938555.1 Candidatus Sabulitectum sp.
TTTTCATAATTCTCCTAGAAAAAGTATCTGGCTAACCCCAGTACACCTTGGCTCCAAGGAGCTCTGTGAGTAACACCATCACTCTTTTCAAATTTGCTTTCATTATCAAGGTACCACTGATAGTTTCTTAACAAAGCATCTTTGTTGGAATACTCTGGAGTAAAACCAATAAGTTTCTCTGCCTTGTCAATGGAGACAAACGAGTCTTTAGTGGCTGTTTTATACACCCACGGATAAAGTGGTGACAGATTGAAAAAATCAAGCACTTCCAATGCAAAAATAACCAGATGTGCCGGTGACTCTTTGATCTTCTTTCCAAAACCTGCTTTATCAAGAACTACTTGGTAGTCTTCACGCATGGTTGAGAAAACTTTTGCTCCTATGTTAAACTCAGTATTCACCGCTTGGGCATTTTCATGCTCTGCTGACATAATTATTGAGTTGCAAAGATCTTCAACATGAAGAAGCTGATAGAGATTTTCGCCCCGACCTATCATAGGAAAACTTCTACCTTCAGAAGCCCACTGATAAAATATAGCAAAAACACCAAGACGCTCAGGACCTACAAATGATTTTGGTCGTATGCTGGTAATAGTCATTCCCTTACCACGAAATTCCTCTACAATTTTTTCAGCTTCTATCTTTGTATGTCCATAAGGTCCCACACCAACAAGTGGATCATCCTCAAACAAAGGATGTTTTTCAGGAATACCGTACACCGCAGTAGAAGAAATGTAAATTCCACGATTCACACCATGTTCGTGTGCAGACTGTATAATATTTCGTGAACCTTCAATATTGGTTGAAAGAATATCTGATTTCTTATACAAAGGAAGTGCGGCAGCGCCGTGCATAAAAACATCAATTCCCTGCGACATGCACTGGTCCACTGCTTTTTTGTCTCGTATGTCAACGATTCTATGGTCAATTTTGTCAACCATATCTGGGTAAGTAAAAGGCGCTATATCCAGCGAAATAACCTCATGCCCTTTATCAACCAAGGCTCGAATTAGATTAATTCCAAGAAAACCGGATCCACCGGTTACAAGCCATTTGCTCATTACGATCTCCTTTAAAGATGTTATGCATAGTATTAGCCTGCAAATTAACCGGAATAGAACTAAAAGTCAATAGGAAGGGAGGATTTTGAAAATCCTCCCTTTTTAGATGGGAAAAAGAACTATCTGATAACGGTTATCTGTTTCTTTACCACTTCACCGGTGCTTGTTGTAAGTCTGATGAAATAAACGCCGGTTTCCTCAAAATGAAAATTCTCTACAGTTCCAGCAGAGAATGACTCTACCGATCGACCTGATACATCGAAAATTTCAACTGAACCTGTTACTCCGTCTGGAGTAAATGTGGAAACAGAAAATGTACCAGTTGATGGATTAGGCCAGGAATTCATAACAGAACTTGAAACTACCGGTGCTATTCCAGGGTCGGAAATAGCGGTAGTATCATGAAGATCAATAAAGCTGGCGTTTAAAACTTCCTTTGTTCCTGTTGTATACTGAACATAAGTCGCCACATTTAGATCATCATATGGATGTTGAGATGAATTAAGAGTATAGGAACCAGACACATCTATTGTCTGAGGGTACGGACCTGTGAAATTCAAAACATCTCCTGTGGTTCCTAGTGGAAATACCACAGGAATCCACATCATTTCCTGCCCATTGTATCCGCCCCAGGCGGAAGTTGCCATTTCATGATCTTCAAGAATAACTGACCAAACTTTTATGGTTCCAGCTGCAGGAGCCTGTTCGGCAGTAACACTTACATAAGCAGTTCCTCCAGCAGAATTTCCAACCATTTCAACATCAATGTCAATGATTGAAGGTATTGAAAGTCTGTTGTTTATGGAATTGGAATATGATGAAGGGCTACTACTGGCACCTAATCCATCAATCTTAACTGTTGGTGTACCTGTAACTCCATAAAGACTAAATCTACCAGAATTAAATGAATTCGCTGCTGGTCCATTGTAGAACAAATACATTGGAGCTAAATCTCCAGCTGCTACAAATGGTGCAAGAGCGGTTTTTACGGCTGACCAGCCGCCATAACAAGAGCTTCAACCAGTTTGCGTGAAATATTCCCATGTAACAACTCTCTCTGCTGCAAACCCTGCAACAGTAAGAATGAGTAGAGCAAGAACTAATAACTTCATAAAACCCCTTTCGTTTTTGGTTTCATGAAATATATGACAAGATTACTAGGATATCAATAATCATTAATGTGTCCATTGGGATTTTTTTAGTTTCTTGAAACTTAAGGTATGGGTATTCCAGTGATTATTCCATTACTCACAAGTGCGGCTTCCATGGTGTATTCGCCGGTGTAACTAGTATGTGATATCCATTCAAGTGCAGCATTTTTTAATCGAATGATTTTCTTTTTGTCGATTTTCTGAAGAGCCTGTTTTTCACCACCAGTATGCGTGGATTTAACTTCTATGAAAACCACAGAATTCCCTTTTTTCGCTATAATATCAATCTCACCGAAAGGTGATCTCCAGTTCATCTCTATAATTTCAAAACCAAGATTCTCGTAAAACCTGGCTGCTCTTAGCTCAGCTGCTTTCCCATGGTTTAATGGATCCACTGGAAACAAAGACATCTGCCCAGTCTGATAAATTTGACTTAAAGGGGCAAAAGACATTCGATGAATAGGCGAAGGTCCAATTTTTTTAATAACTGTTATGTGTTCTTTAGTACCATACCCCTTGTGATGGTCAAAACCATACTCTGGATACTTTTTGTGGGCTTGAAGCATAAGATCATCTCTTGTAACTTTTGCAATTACACTGGCTGCAGCAATAGCTAAGCTCTTTGAATCACCCTTTACTATAAATCGACATGGTGCATTTAAACCACTGACACTATTTCCGTCAATAAGAAACACATCTGCTTTGGAAACAACAGAACTCATAGCTCGTTTAAATGAGACCCTTACAGCCCATGCCATCCTGTTCTTATCTATTTCAGCAGGACTCACAATCCCTAAAGAAATAATCAAAGCCAATTCTTCTATAAGAGGTTTAAGTGTTCTTCGTTTTTTATCTGTTAACTTCTTACTGTCATTAAGAATCTCATTATCAAAGTCAGATGGAAGAACAACTGCACATGCAACAAGAGGACCCGCAAGGGGTCCTCTTCCTGCCTCATCCAAGCCAGCAATAATACCATACTCGGATCTGTAACGCTGATCAAAAAGATAAAGTTCTGACACTTTACTTGTTGAAAACTCTGCGTTCTTTAATTCTTGCAGCGCGGCCAGTTTTCTTCCTGAGATAGAAGAGCTTACTTCTGCGAACTTTACCATGTCTGGTAACTTCGATCTGGGCAATACGAGGTGAGTTCAAAGGAAAAACCCTTTCAACGCCAACTCCACCGGAGATCTTTCTTACCATAAATGTTTCGTCCATACCGCCACCTCTGCGGGCAATCACAGTACCTTCAAATTTCTGTACTCTGATCTTATCGCCCTCAATCACCTGATAGTGAACACGAACGGTATCACCCGTTCTGAAATCAGGAACATCTGTTTTAATCTGTGCCTGACCAACACTTCTCAGCAGTTCATCCATTGTCCTGCTCCTTCGCGCGATCTGCCTCTTTCATAATACAGGCAAATCGTTTTTCGATCTCTTTTTCATTACAATTTATAAGCAGATCAGGTCTGACTTCTCTTGTTTTTTTCAAAGCAGCCCTGAAACGCCATTCAGCTATTAAGGCATGGTTCCCTGATAGTAATTCCTCTGGAACTTTCATTCCATTGTACTCTGCAGGACGGGTATATCTTGGATAATCAAGAAGCCCCGTTGCGAAACTGTCACTCTGTGCAGATTCCAAACGCCCAAGTACCCCGGGAAGCCATCTAAAAACAGCTTCTATAAGATACATAGCAGGAATCTCACCACCTGACACCACCGCATCACCAACACAAATTTCATCGGTAACAACCTCTCGGCGAAACCTCTCGTCGACCCCACCATATCTACCGCAAAAGACAATTAGTTTTTTGCAGCCAGCCAGTTCTCTGGCATATTCAGTATCTAGTTGTCTGCCTTGTGGGGTCATCAAGGCAACTCTTGCACCGTCTCGCCAAGAAATTTCCTGGAGAGTGTCAAACAATGGTTCAGGTCGAAGAACCATTCCAGCTCCACCGCCAAACTGGTAGTCATCAACAGAGCCACGCTTGTCTACAGGATGCTTTCTAATATCAAAAACCTGTACAGAAGCTATACCCTTCTCAAGCCCTCGTCCAATAACTCCTGTTTCCAGGAAAGTCGAGAACAGTTCTGGGAACACTGTGGCAACTGCCACATTAAGCGAGGTTTCTATACGTCCTCCAGACCTTCAGGAAGATCAATCAATATTGTTCTTTCCGTAGAATCAACCTGCCCTGTCAAGGCAAGAACCAGAGGAACAGGAAATAAACCATTATCACCTTTGACAATCAATTGAGGATTTGTCTTATTATACTCAACCTCTTCAATTGGGAATTTCTTCCCAAAAGAGATAATGGTAAAATGGGAAAAAGAATATACTGGAAGTGGAAATCCGTCCTTCAGTACACTGTCTGTTTCTACTTCAATAGCTTCACCTATCAACTCTGCAGCCTGTTTTCTCTTCCAGATTTCAGAGCAATCCACAGTAACTCGTTCGTTATCTCGTTTTCTCGATCTGGTTACTGTAAGAACTCTTTTTTCAGTATACAGTTTTGTTCCCTCATCAAGGGGAACAGCAGGTCCGTACAGGAAAAGCTTCAGTATCATTCTTCCATTCAACCCATGGGTTCTCTCAATAAAGCCATATGGTACTCTTTTATCCATAATAATTCTAGTCCATTATTTCTATAGTGGCCTTCTGGCCGTGCCTAGCTGCAGCAGAACGAATTATCATTCTCATGGCCTTTGCGATTCTACCTTCCTTGCCGATAACACGACCTAAATCGGCTTCATCTACACTGAGCTCGTAAACTGTCATGTCTTCCTGGGTAGTCTCCTCGACGGCTACACCATCAGGGTTCTCAACCAGTGTGCGGGCCATGTGTTCAACGAGGTCTCTCATTTCATCCTCCGGTATTGTAGTTTGCAGGTGACAGTCTCTATGAGTTTCTGCTTTCACCCTTGATGAATACTGTTTCCGGTACAATTCCTTCTTCTCCTTGAAGAATGCGATTCCATTTTGCAATCGTACCACTTTTGCGAAGAAGACTTCGCATGGTATCAGAAAGTTGAGCTCCATTGCCTAACCATTTGAATACCTTGCCCTCATCAACTTTCATTTCAAGGGGCTTTCTCAGCGGATCATAATAACCAAGTATCTCAATGAAACTACCACTTACCGCTCTGCGGGAATCGGCAGCCACGATTCTGTAGAATGGAGTTTTTGCACTTCCCATTCGTCTAAGTCTGATCTTTACCAATCGTCACCTCCAGTTTTGCCAACAGATATTGGGTAAACAGAAAATTTTGTTTTCGCATCAGCGAAACATTCCTGCCATTCCCCTACTATTGCGCATTTTTTTCATCATCTTCTTCATGGTTCTATATTCTTTTAACAATTTATTTACATCTCTAACAGTTCGCCCACTTCCCTTGGCAATTCTTTTTCGCCTACTACCATTAATAATCTCTGGGCGTTTTCTTTCCTTTATTGTCATTGAATTAATCAATGATTCCATCTGAGTAAACTGAGAAGAATCAATGTCTGCATTGGCTGGTCTCATTGCCTTTGGTAACATGGCCATCAACTCATTTAGTGAACCCATTTTTTTTATTTTTACAAGTTCTTTTCTAAAGTCTTCAAGATTAAATGAATTGGTTTTTATTTTTTTCTGTAATTTGCTTGCTTCTTTTTCATCAAACATTTCCTGAGCCTTTTCGGCAAGACCCACAATGTCACCCATTCCAAGAATTCTTCCGGCCATTCTGGGTGGATCAAATTCTTCAAGACCCTTAACGCTTTCACCAATACCGATAAATTTAATTGGTTTTCCAGTTACAGAGCGGAAAGAAAGTGCAGCGCCTCCCCGCGAGTCTCCATCCATTTTAGTAAGAACAGCCCCGGTAAAACCTATCTGTTCATTGAATTCAAGGGCAACATTAACTGCATCCTGACCGGAAAGACCATCAAGAACAAGAAGTGATTCATCTGGCTTACATACAGCTTTTACTTTTTCCAACTCTTCCATCAAAGCACTGTCAACGTGAAGTCTTCCAGCAGTATCTACAATAACAACATCATTATATTGGAGAGAGGCTTTGTGAATGGCAGCTCTTGCAACTTCAGCAGGATCCTTCTGGGTCCTGTCACAATAAAACTCAGCCCCTGCTTTTTTTGCCATAACCTCTAGCTGATCAATAGCTGCCGGTCTCTGAAGATCAGCTGCAACAACCATACATTTACGATTAAATTTCTTCTGTAGAAGATACGCCAGCCTTGCAGCTGTAGTGGTTTTTCCAGAACCCTGAAGCCCTAAAAGCAATATAACATGGGGAGGTTTACCGGTAAAAGACAGTTTTTCAGCAGTGGAGCCTAAAAGTTCCACTATCTGCTCATTTACTATTTTAATAACTTGCTGACCAGGAGTTAAACTTTTTAAAACCTTCTCACCGGTGGCTTTTTCAGTTACTTCTTTTACAAATTTTCTTGCTACCTTGAAGTTTACATCGGCTTCCAGCAGGGCTCTTCTGATTTCCCGCATGGCATCACTGATATTGCTTTCGGTGAGCACACCACGTCCAGATAGATTTTTAAAAGTCTGGCCAAGTCGATCAGAAAGTTTGTCAAACAACTGCGATAACTCCTCTTATTATAATAAAACAACATTGAAATCAGTTACACTACCTTGGCAAGACGCAAAAAGTCCATTGCCAAAGTCAAGTAATTATAATAATAAAAAGAGAATTGTCAAATGGCTAAAAAGATGAATCGCCGTGATTAGATGGGCATTCAATCTTTCTATTACCACCGTCAACAAGCAAAATAAAATTCAAACCTGTTGAGGGGCAAAAAAGCAAAGAGTCTGGAAGAAGAGATTCTGGTATTTCAGAAAAAGTTGTATCTTGTACATATTCAATACTATGAATCTGAAAAATCAATTCTTCTCTATTGATTCTGCAGCTATTTTCAATTAGTCTTTTTTCTATTTCATTAATACTGGAAGTTGATGTTCCACAGGAAGTCAAGAACAAAATAAAGAAAGAAATAGTAATCAAAACTTTCATTCAAAACTCCTTAATGTATCAATCGCCACTGCCTGATCAAAAGATGAAGTTATATACGAACCGCTGACAAGAACAGAAGCACCTGCATTAACCAATTTGCTTGCATTAGAGGAATCAACACCTCCGTCTATGGAAATCAAGGTATCCTCACAACCTGCTTTATCAAGTATTCTTCTGATAACAGTTACCTTTTCATGCATACCTAAAATATGTTTTTGACCACCATACCCTGGATTAACTGTCATTACAAGAACCAGATCCACCAGAGGGGCGACCCACTTTAGTATTTCCGGAGAAGTTGCCGGATTTAAAGCCAAACCAGCTTTGCATCCAAGTTCTTTTATTCTTCCAAGAACCCTGTGGATGTGCTTTTCTGAAGACTCAGGATGTATTGTTATATATGTACAACCTGCTTTTGCAAAATCCTCGATAAGGTCAGCTGGCCTGTCCACCATCAAATGAGCATCAACTGGAATAGATACACTTGAACATATTGCAGAGGCAACTCCGGCACCAAAAGTAAGAACTGGTACAAAAACCCCATCCATAACATCCAGATGAATCCAATCAGCCCCAGCGTTCTGTAGTTCACTGGAAGCCTGAGATAAATCACCATGGTTACAGCCTAAAACAGAAGGGGCAATTATTAAATTTTTCATTACCACTCTCCCCATCCACCTGTTGCAACAGCTCCGGTAACTACCGATATAGTATCTCCTGCTGTATAATTTTCTCCGGAATACGGGAATTGCTCGAGTACCGTTCCCTCTTTCAAAATATCAGAAATTTCCCGCTCTTCTATAACCTGCATAATAAGCCTTCTACCAATAAGAATGCTTTCAGCATCTGCAACTGTTAACCCAATAAGAACTGGAACACCTGTCCAGCCGGAAGATACAAGTAATCTTACAGGTCGGCGGACTGAAATACTTTCAGCAAACCAAGGTGCTACTGCAATTACCTCACCCTCTGGAATAGAAGGATGGGGAATTCTAGTTCTTCCTGCAGTGTAAAGCTGCCAGTCTGCAATTTTTTCTTCTGCTCTACTAGCAGAAAGACCCACAATTGAATCAGGATAAAAAGGTCTGAAAAGAGGTCCAACATTCCAGAAGATATTCACTGGAGCACCCCGTGGAACCTGAGTTCCTGCAATGGGATCCTGTCTTACAACAAGCCCCATGGTCTCAAAATTACCATACTCTGTCCATTGACCTGCTAAAACAAGATTACCACCTTCGATGGCTCTCTGGGCCTCGGCTCTGGTTATTCCTAATACATCTGGAACTGTCACAGGCGCTGCCGTTGCCCCCATAGATGAAATAAACACAGGAGTATCAAATACCATAGGTGCAGTTACAGTTCCTGAAAGAAAACCCAAACCAACACCAACAATTACAAGCAGAGTAAACAATCCAACTTTATTCAAAATATCTCGTTTCACAAAAAATGCTGAAAAATTACTTACAAGCAGACAACTACCACCCCTTAATTATAACCGAAATCTAAACCATCAGGGGGTAGCAAAGAACTCAAGCCACTCACCCACGTAATCAAGATTTTTCTGTAAATGGAAAAGTTCGCCTGTGATACCTTCAAATGCTGCCTAATACCATTATGTCAATTAGTTTCTCCTGCAAGACTTATGGCCTCAGCAACTGTTTTCATTCCATCAATTACATCTTGAATCAACTCAGATAATTCCACATCAAGCATAGATGCACCGTTTTCTATAACTTCACGATTAACTCCAGCTGCAAAATGTTTGTTCTTCCATTTCTTTTTTACTGATTTTACTTTTAAATCAAAAAGACTTTTTGATGGCCTAACAAGAACACATGCAGTAACAAGCCCTGTTAACTCATCCATGGCGTACAAATACTTTTCCATTATCGATTCAGGCTTCTCTTCACTGCAAATGCCCCAGGCATGAGAAACAACAGCCCGGATATAATCTGCAGGCCAATTGTGCTTTTCAAGTATCTCACGGGTTTTTGTACAATGCTCGTCTGGATACATCTGATAATCAAGGTCATGAATCAGCCCTATTATTCCCCACTTAACAGGATCTTCCCCCTTTTTTTCAGCCATGTAACCCATAACAGCTTCAACTGAAAGTGCATGCTTGATTAAAGATTCACTTGAATTGTACTCTTTCAACAGAGTAAAAGCTTCCTGTCGAGAAGGTATAGTTTCAATCATTTAATTTCATCTCCATTCTGAATTACATCTTTTCAATGTAACAGCCAAGCAGGTAAACAGCTACATAAGTGATATAATCGATTTAAACCTGTGAAATTCAGTTTCCACAGGAAGTCCTTTTTTTATAAGAAGATCAATGATCGCAGGTTCATTAAATCTAATGAATGGATCAATTTTCAGTTCCATGGAAAGCATTGCTCGAACATCATCAGGATTGTACTCTTTTCTGTACTTTGGTAAAAAACAATTATCTGGCTCTAGCTTCTCAGCCAGCTTAAGATACTCCAAAACATAATCATGACCTGCATACAAAAGAGTTTCACCTGGCAGAAGAAGCAGTTTTTTAATTGAGTGAAAAAAACTTTCATAATCTTCCGTAAAACATCTTCCAACCTTACCGTTAAAAAGAGTATCACCAGCGAGAAGAATGTTTTCGTAATAAAAACACACAGAATCTCTTGTATGTCCCGGTGTATGAATCACTTTAATGGCATCACCATGGAAAGAAAATTCTTCCATTAAAAGTATCTCTTTCATACTAATCAAAACTGCGTCACTTTTTTCCAGTAGCTCTTTGTTGCCCCATGTGTGATCATTATGAGAGTGAGTATTCATAACAAATTCAAGTTCTAGTTTATTCTCATTCAGATATGCTAGAATTTCATCCACAGCTCCACCATCAACAACAAAAGCAAATTTGTTATCATGAACAAGATAGCATAAATTATCAGTTCCATACCTAAATTGCACTGTGGTCAAAAGACATCTCCTTTGCGTAGAAAAGTAATCACTATTAGATCGTTTTGAAAGAAGTAAACTGAATTCCATTATCAGCAAGAATTGGCAACCCAAATAATATTAACTGATATGGGGAAAATAGAAAGACTTTATTCCATGCCTTGCATTCTACTAAAATATTACCTATTGTAAAAGTATCTTGAAAACTTGAAAAGATCAATTGATAAAATTTATGAAGTTTATCCAGTAAGGTAGTTATATGAAAAATAGTATAGACTTAAAACTTTTTAACTATTCCGATATTGAATTCAAACCTCAATGGCAATACACCAATCCTGAAACAGGTTCGACTTTTACAGGTGGTGTAATCCCAGGTAAACTTCTATATACAAAACTTCGAGGAAAACTAACAGAAGAAGACCTAAGGGCAACTATTTCCATAAGGGAAAATTTGCATGAGGACGGACTCTTAAAAAATTGTAATATCATTCGAGTTTCCGATTATTCAGACATGGATAGTATTTCCATCTCCAGCAGAAAAATTTATGCTAAATCACAGATGACATTGCTTACCAAATTCAATTGCAATTTAACTATTACCTACATAGTTGGTGCTTCAGGTGCTACAAAAGTTATGCTTTCAGTTTATCAACGGTTAACAAAGCAGAATTATGAGTTTTCTTCCACCATAACTGAAGCCTTCAATAGTATAAATATAAACATGAACAATTCAACAAATAACACATCAACAAATGAATTTTCTTTTGATAAGATGGAATTTAAGAAAAAGTGGAATTACACGAACCCGGAAACTGGTGCTTCTTTCAGTAGTGGAGTTGTTCCAGGAAAACTCTTCTATTCCAAACTCAGTGGAGCGCTTTGCGACAAGGATCTAAAATATGTAAAAGCATCCATAGACAACATTTACACATACAGCAGTTTTCAAAACAATTCTGTTGTTCGCATCTCAGATTATTCAGATATAGGCAAAATCTCAATATCCACCAGAAAGGCTTATGCCCAAATTCTTAAACAATTAGGTGAAAAATATATCTTCTCTTTTTCAGTCACCTATATTATTGGGGCCTCAAAAACAATGCGTGCAACCATTTCCCTGTTTGCTAAATTTGTTAATCAGAACATGGTATTCCTGAAAACTGTTGATGAAGCCTTTACAGCAATCAATACAAATAATTTACTTGGAAATTCATCAACTGAATTGTCTCGATCCCCAAATGCCTTAAATCTCAACCAAATTCAGTTCAAACCCGAATGGGAATTCAGAAACAAAAAAACACAATCACTGTACAGAAGCGGAGTCATATCCGGCCAGATAATGTATTCACAGTTAAGTGGTTATCTTTCAGAAAAAGATATTCGCCAAGCAATAGAGACACTAGAAAGTGTTTACAAAAACGGACATTTTGAAGGAACAAGTTTCATTAGAATTGCTGATTATTCAGGTATTAACAAAATATCCGTAGTAGCTCGCAAAATTTACACAGCAGCACTCAATTCTTTAAATTCTAAATACGACTGTTCACCTAGTGCCACTTATGTAATTGGTGCTTCACCTTTTATGAAAACAACAATTTCCTTAGTAGGAAGATTTCTTAAGCAAAATATGATCTTCTTTAATACACTTGACGAAGTTTTTGATAACATAAATTCTACCCACGCCCAAATGAATAATCCTTCATTACTGTCAACGGTTAATGTTCGCAAGTCAGATATAGATGAAATCAATGCTCTTGCTGGTAGCCTGCTTTTTATTGGTGGAGATGAAAACGAATTGATATCAATATCTCCCGACAACCCTCTGGCCGAGCTTGCTTCAGCCCTGACTCTGGCAAAAGAAGATCTAAAACAAATGCATGCTCACGAAAAAGAAGCCAACGAGAACCTTGTTTCGAGTACTGCTCGTTTTCGTGATATAGCAAACAGTATGGCTGACTGGATCTGGGAAGTGGATTCAATCGGAAGATATACATACTGCTCTGAAAAAGTAGAAAACATTCTAGGCTTTACCCCTGAGGAAATGTTAGGTAAAACTCCATTCGATTTCATGGACCCTGAAACTGTACAAGAAAGGGAAAACACTGTTCAAGCCCTTACTTTGAAAAAGCAACCTCTTCATAGTATAGAGAACTGGAATATTACAAAACAAGGGGAAAAAGTCTGCCTTCTTACCAGTGGTCAGCCCATTCTTGATTCCAACGGTGAGATGATTGGTTACCGTGGTGTAAATGACGACATCACAAAAAGAAAAATCACAGAACAACAACTAAAACAAAGCAATCAAGTTCAACGAGAAATAATGGAAAGTGTCGATGCAGGCATAGTGTTGATTAATCCGGAAACTCATGTAATAGAAAGAGTTAATTCCACTGCTGAAGAAATGTTTGGCGCCTCTGCAAAAGATATTGTAGGAAAAATCTGTCACAAATTTTTGTGTCCAGCAGAATTTGGATGCTGCCCTATCACTGATTGTGACAAAATAATACAAAGGTCAGAGAAAGTAATGCTCCATGTTGACGGAACATCTGTTCCTATTCTAAAAACTGTAAAATGCCTTGAGATTGACGGAGAGCAAAAGCTTCTTGAAACCTTTGTTGACATAAGAGATCTGAAACATGCAGAACAGAAACTTAGAAGCCAGACAAACCTACAGCAAATTCTAATGGACATATCTACAAGATACATTAATCTTCCACTTGAAGAGATAGAAGAATCAATAAATGAATCTCTTCAAGAAATTGGTAAATTTGTAAAAGCAGATAGAAGTTACATTTTTGATTATGACTTCATTAATAACACAACCACTAACACTTATGAATTTTGTGCTGAAGAAATTATTCCACAACTTGATGAACTTCAAAATCTTCCTTTATCTTTTTTTCCTGACTGGGTAAATGCCCATACCCAAGGTCAACCAATGATCATTGAAAATGTTACAGATTTGGATGATGAAAGTACCCTGAAACAGATACTTCTACCCCAAGGAATCAAAAGCTTACTTACAATACCCATGATCTCTAATGGCGAATGTATAGGTTTTGTGGGGTTTGACTGGGTTTCAGATTTTCATACCTTCACTCAAGCAGAACAAACACTTCTTGATCTTTTCAGCCAGCTGCTTGTGAACATAAAACACAGGGTTACCGCTGAAACCAATCTGAGCATTGAAAAAGACAATGCACAGGCAGCAAGCAGGGCTAAATCTGAGTTCCTTGCAAATATGAGTCACGAGATTAGAACCCCATTAAACGGTGTACTAGGAATGAATACATTATTAATGGATACAAATCTTACCAGTGAGCAAAAAAGTTATGTTCAAACAGTTCGATCTAGCGGCGAAGCTTTATTGGGCATAATTAATGACATACTTGACTTTTCGAAAATAGAAGCAGGCAAACTTGAACTTGAAGATATTCCATTCAATCTGCGATATACCCTAGAGGACTTTGCAGAAATCATGGCAATCAAAGCAGAACAGAAAAACCTTGAATTCATCTGCGCAGCCGCTCCTGGCGTCCCAGCATTTATGGAAGGAGATCCTGGCAGATTACGCCAAATTCTAGTGAACCTGGCAGGCAATGCAATAAAATTCACAAAAAGTGGTGAAGTTTCAGTTACTGCAACTGTTCAATCACAAAGTGAAAAAAATATTAAACTTCATTTCTCTATAAAAGATACTGGTATCGGAATATCACAGGCAAAACAAAGTCTTCTTTTCGATAGCTTCACTCAGGCAGATGCAAGCACCACAAGAGAATACGGAGGAACTGGGCTTGGCCTTGCCATATCAAAACAACTTGTAGAATTGATGCATGGTGAAATCGGAATTAATAGTAAAATTAATGAAGGATCTGAATTCTGGTTCACCACTACCTTAAAAAAATCAGACAAAACCAATGAAACCCAAATTCCAAAGAATGCTCTAAATGGATATCATGTTTTAATTGTAGATGATAATGCCACGAACAGAGATATTCTTTCCATACAATTTAAAGCTTGGGGAATACAAGCTGAAGTAGCATCAGATGGACCTGCTGCTCTTGAGTTACTTTACGCATCTGCAATAAACAACCATCCATTCCAGTTGGCAGTTCTTGATATGCAGATGCCTGGAATGGATGGAGAAACTCTTGCGGGAATTATTAAATCTGATCACAGATTGAAAAACTTTCCATTAGTAATGATGACCTCACTTGGTAAACAGAGCAATTCTAAAAATGCAAAAGAATCATATTTTGCAGCTTACCTTACAAAACCCGTTCGTCAATCTGAACTCTTTGAAATATTAGCTAATATTCTTAGTGTAAAACAGAATTTAACAAGCAAAATTAGAAAACCAAACAAGTACTCCCTCGCCAATATGAGATTAGAAAATTTCATGATTCTTCTTGTTGAAGACAATATCACAAATCAGATGGTTGCCACAGGAATTCTAAAGAAAACCGGTGTGCGAGTAGATGCAGTTGCAAATGGCAAAGAAGCAATTACAGCACTGGAACAGATTCCGTATGATCTTGTTTTTATGGATATTCAAATGCCTGTAATGGATGGTCTTGAAGCCACAAAACTAATTAGAGCCCATGATTCAAGTGTACTAAATAAAGAGGTTCCTATAGTTGCCATGACCGCACACGCCATGCAAGGTGATAAAGACATCTGCATAAATGCTGGAATGAATGATTATGTATCAAAACCAATAACACCTGTGGCTGTATCAGAAGTTCTTTCCAAATGGCTTGAATGCAAAGACGAAGTCCCTTCGCCTTTAACAAACCAACCAGTAACAATCAAACAACCAGAGCAGGTCGAAGAAATATTTAACAGAGCTGAGTTTCTTGACAGAATGATGGATGATGAAGATCTGGCCGGTTTGATTGTTGATGAATTTAGAAAGAATTCTCCTGATATTATCAAACAGCTGGATATTCATATAAACAGCGGACTTACCACCGAAGCAGGTCATTCAGCTCACACTCTTAAAGGTTCTGCATCAAACCTTAGTGCAACTCACCTTGTAGAAATTGCATTCAAAATGGAACAAGCAGGAAAAAATGGAAACATAAACCTACTTAAGAAGCTTCTTCCTGAACTAGTACTGTGTTACGAAAAGCTGGATAGCACTTTAGTATCCAATGGTTTCTAAGGTAATTTAGTGTTCTTATACTACTTAATAGTCGCCAATTTAAAATACATCTACTAACACTGTTCATTGACCGAAGGACAATTCTTCATTATTTTGAACCATGATGGTTGTATTTATTAATATTTACCAAAAAGGATGGTTTCATGCTTAACAATAATTATACCCGAAGAGCAGAGGTTTTTTCTAAAAATGAGGAAACTGCTGTTGCTGAGTTAGTAGAAAAACTTACACTGAATAACATGGGTGGTTTAATCTTCTTTTGCTCGGCTGATTACAACTTGAATAAACTTGCTTCCCTTATAAAAGATAACTTTACATGTCCTGTTGTTGGTTGTACCACAGCCGGTGAAATAGGATCAACATACAGTAACAATTCCATTGTAGCTGTTAGCTTTTCTTCCGAAGTATTTTCCTTACATACTGCTTTAATCGAACCACTTGATAATATGGAATTTGAATCAATTGGTAAATCCGTTGAAGGAATTAGTAAAAACCTCAGCTTCAATGACAATTTAGATCCAAACAAAATGTTTGCTTTTCTTCTAATAGACGGTCTTTCTATTATGGAGGAAACAGTTACTGCTGCATTGTACTCAGCACTGAATGGAGTACCTATTATAGGAGGCTCCGCCGGGGATAGTCTAAAATTCAAAGAGACAAAAATCTACAATGATGGAAAATTCATCTCAAATTCAGCCACTATTACGCTAATTGAAACAAAATTACCGTTTGAAACCTTTAAATTGCAACACTTTGTACCGTCCGATAATGAAATGGTAATCACAGAAGCGGATTCATCTAAAAGAATTGTTTTTGAAATAAATGGTGGACCTGCAGCAGAAGAGTATGCGGAAACCATCGGTTTAAACATTGATCAACTTAGCTCGCAAATATTTGCTATGTACCCAGTTATGCTTCAAATTGGTGAAGACTGGTATGTAAGATCAATCGAAAAGGTTAATGAAGATGGAAGTCTTACATTTTTCTGCGCAATTGATAATGGATTACCATTAACTGTTGCTCGTGGAGTGGGAATTGTTGAAACTCTCAAAGGTAAAGTAGAAGAAATTCAAAAAGATTTCCCACAAATTGAACTGACTCTTGGGTGTGACTGTATCCTACGACGACTTGAAATATTAGAAAAAAACAAAAGTAAAGAGGTTGAACAGGAACTGAACAAAATCAACTTCATTGGATTTAGTACTTTTGGAGAACAGTTTAATTCCATTCATGTAAATCAGACCCTTACTGGTGTGGTTTTGGGCAACCAGCCAAAGGTTTAATAAAATGTGCAGCAAAGAAGAGCTGAAAGATAGAATAACTCATCTTGAAAAGCAACTGGTAAAGCAGAAAAAAATAAATACTTCTCTGAAGGAAAGAGTCAAGAGAAGTATTAGATCTTCTGGCGATTCTTATTCTGTTTTTGAAAACAATATACTTTTACAAGAGCAGATTAAAACAAGAACTTCAGATCTAGAAACTGCAAAACTAGCAGCTGAAAAAGCAAGTAAAGCAAAAAGTGAGTTCCTAGCGAATATGAGTCATGAAATAAGAACCCCTTTAAACGGAGTTCTTGGAATGAATACTCTTCTTATGGATACAGATCTTTCTGAGGATCAGAAACGCTATGTCAACACTGTTAGAAGCAGTGGTGAGGCCCTTTTAAGCATTATTAATGACATTCTGGATTTCTCAAAGATCGAAGCGGGCAAACTAGAGTTGGAAGATGTGGATTTTAATCTTCTTTACACATTAGAAGATTTTGCCGAGATTATGGCAATAAAGGCTGATGGTAAAGGCTTAGAATTCATTTGTGCATCTGCACCAGATGTACCAACAATGATTATTGGAGATCCAGGTCGTCTTCGGCAGATACTTGTAAATCTAACTGGAAATGCTATAAAATTCACTGCCAGTGGTGAGGTTTCAGTTACTGTAACTCTATATTCTTCAATAAAAAATGAAATCACACTAAGGTTTTCTGTAAAAGATACAGGTATTGGAATTCAAGAAGATAAACAGCAGAAATTATTTGAAAGCTTTACTCAGGCTGACAGCAGTACAACAAGACAATTTGGTGGAACAGGCCTTGGTCTTGCTATTTCTAAACAACTTACCGGTCTTATGGGTGGAGAAATAGGGATTATCAGTGATTACGGTTTGGGATCTGAATTTTGGTTCACAGCTAAATTCATTAAATCAAATTCTCCTGTGCAACAGCAAGCTCATCCTGATGCTCTTAAAGGCACACGAATTCTAATTGTAGATGACAACAAAACTAATAGAGATATTTTAACAATTCAATTTAAATCATGGGGCATTGATACTGAAGAAGCAGAAGACGGTCCTTCTGCTTTAAGAGTTCTTTATGACTCTATAGCCATGAACAAACCATTCGAAATTGCTATACTTGATATGCAGATGCCGGGAATGGATGGGGAAACCCTTGGTCGTATTATAAAATCTGATAGTAAATTACAAGATATACGGTTACTAATGATGACTTCCCTTGGCCAACGGGGAGACTCTAAAAGAATGAAAGAAATTGGTTTCGCTGCCTATCTGACAAAACCTGTCAGACAATCAGAATTGTTTGAAGCACTGGCAGTTCTTGTGGGTCTAAAACCTGTTTCGTCAACTAGAAATCTTGTAACAAAATATTCTCTTCATGAAATGAAACTTGAAAAATTCCGAATTCTGCTTGTGGAAGACAATATCACAAATCAACAAGTTGCAATGGGTATTCTGAAAAAAACCGGTATTCGTGTTGACGCTGTTGCCAACGGACAAGAATCTGTAACTGCTCTTGAACAAATCCCATACGACCTTGTTTTCATGGATATTCAAATGCCGGTGATGGACGGATTAGAAGCAACAAAGTTGATAAGAAAATTTGACTCACAAGCAATGAACCGAAATGTACCTATTATCGCCATGACGGCCCATGCTATGCAGGGTGATAAAGAAATTTGTATAAAAGCAGGCATGAACGATTATGTATCAAAACCAATTGGTCCAGCGGCTATTGCTAAAATTCTTAAAAAATGGTTAGATTTTGATGAAATTTTGAAAAGAACAGACAAAGTTTCAACAAAAGCCACATCAAATTCTAATACTATAAAAGTATTTGATTCATCCGAATTTTTAGAACGAATGATGGATGATAATGATTTAGCTGCTCTTATAGTTAGAGAATTCCTTAAAAACACACCTGTATTGATTGAAGATCTATCAGATAGAATAAAATCAGGCAAAGCCATAGAAGCAGGGCACATTGCACACTCTTTAAAGGGGTCTGGTGCTAATCTCAGTGCCTCTTTATTCGTGGGCATAGCATCTGACATGGAACAGGCTGGCAAGCTTGAGAACACCTCTCTATTAAAAAATCTATTCCCTGTATTGACCAGTCGATTTATAGAACTTAAAAAAGAAATCTCATCATTTCTTGATGAATAGTGCTTGTTAAAAGAAAGCCATCCTGTGCACCTTGTGAACGGGAAAAATAAAAGGAGAATACATGAAAGAGATAGAAAGAAAAAATATGGAAGATACGAAAGTATACCTGATTGGAAGTGGAATTTCAGGGCTTGCAAGTGCTTTTTATTTAGAAAAAGATGCTGGCATTCTTGGTAAGAACATCCATATCCTCGAAAAAGATTTAATTGCTGGCGGAGCAACTGATGGAGCAGGTAACAAAGATGATGGTTTCGTTGTTCGCGGCGGAAGAATGCATGAAAAACATTATGAATGCTATTGGGAACTACTTTCCCATATTCCCTCACTGGAAGATCCAACAGTATCAGTGCGAGATGAATCATTTGACTTTAATGAACGCTTCGTTTCCAACGGCCAAGCTCGTTTGTTAAAAGATGGTAAAATAATTGATGTCTCTTCTTATGGTTTATCAACTAAACAGCAAGCAGATTTTCTTAAATTAACCTACGTTTCAGAAAAATCACTTGGCAATAAACGAATTGAAGATTGGTTCGACCAAGCATTTTTTGCTACAAAATTTTGGCATATCTGGACCTCCATGTTCGCTTTTCAAAAATGGAGTAGTCTTGCTGAAATGAGAAGATACATGAAGCGATTTATTCATCTGGTTGATGGATTGTATAAATTAGGTGGTGTCATGCGAACAAAATACAACCAGTATGATTCAGTTGTGAGACCCATGAAAAAATACCTTGAAGAAAAAGGGGTTCATTTTGATATGGGAGTTCAGGTGGTTGATATTGATTTCAACCTTGCTGCCGATAAGAAAACAGCAACTGTACTGCACTTAAAAGACAAAAGTGAAATCGTACTTGGAAAGAACGACTTTGTATTTTTCACCAATGGCTCTATCACAGAAAGCACAAACAATGGTTCTTGGAATACAGCTGCAAAACTAAAAGGAGTAGAAGATTCAGGGTCATGGAAACTGTGGAAGAAATTAGCAAAAAAAGATAAATCGTTTGGTAATCCATCTCCATTCTGTGATAATATAGATTTGCAAAAGTGGTATTCATTTACAGTAACAATGAAAGACACTACATTTCTTGATTACATGGAGAATTTTTCAGGCAATGTGGATGGAACAGGCGGTCTTGTTACACTAACCGATTCAAACTGGTTCATGTCAATTGTTATAGCTCGCCAGCCTCATTTCCCAAATCAGCCAGATGATGTTAAGATTTTCTGGGGGTACGGACTCTATCCAGATAGAAAGGGAAACTATATAGACAAGACCATGGCTGAATGTACCGGTGCCGAGATGTTGGAAGAGTTATACTATCATTTGAAAATTCAAGACTTAATGAAACCGGTAACAGAAGCTGGAAAAGTAAATTGTATTCCCGTTGCAATGCCTTTTGTTGATAGTCTTTTCATGCCCAGATCAATTGGTGACAGACCTGATGTTATACCAAAGGGAGCTACAAATTTTGCTTTTTTAGGCCAGTTTGCAGAAGCACCAAAAGATTGTGTTTTCACAGTTGAATACTCTGTTAGAACAGCACAGATGGCTGTGTATGGACTGTTTGACACTGAAAAGAAAGTACATCCCATGTATGATTCGGCACACAACCCTAAATACTTAATTGCAGCGCTTAAGGCTATTAGTCGATAACAGAATGTAAAAAGAGAAAAGAATTCAATACGCTGCCAGGTAATTACCTGGCAGCGTATTTAGTTGATTATTTTTTAATTATTCCCAACGGAAGCACTGTTCTGCCTTTGTCTTCGTTAAGAACTTCTGCAGCTGCAAGGTAAATTGCTGAAAGGCCACAGAGAATTCCTTCAAAGCCCACAAAGTTATTGAAAGCAGCAGGCATTTCAAACCAATGTCCCACAGCAAGCAACCAGAAAAGAGCTGTGACTGATGCAAAAACAACCTGAATCGCTCTGTGCTTTCCAAAAGTGGCAAACCAGAGCCAGAAAGCAAGCAATCCCCACATGAAAAGATACCAGCCTAAAAAGACCCTATCAGCACCACCCATTTTGATAATAACAACAAGAGTCATCCAGAAAAAACCAAAACTTGTAAATGCTGTAGTACCAAATGTATTACCCTTTTTAAATTCCATAAGACCAGCAATAACCTGAGCTATTCCACCATACAAAAGACCCATGGCAAGAATGTTAACATCCATAGGAAAAAATCCTGCATTGTGGATGTTAAGAAGAACAGTAGTCATTCCGAATCCCATAAGACCCAGAGGTGCCGGATTCGCCAGCTTGTTTTCACTCATCTGTGTTTTCCTCTCCCGTAGTACTTCTATCAGTTATTCATATATTTATTCAAGTGGCGATTCTACAATACTGCAAGTATCCTTGTCAATGAAAAAGGGGGAGCATCTTACAGCTCCCCCAGTTTCAGTAACTACATACCATACTTTTCTATGATGCCCTTTTTATCAAGACCAAGAATGCCGTACTTTTCGCCAACCTTTTTAAAGGCTGCAACGGCTTTATCTATGTGTTCTTTGGTATGAGCAGCAGAAAGTTGAACTCTTATTCTTGCAGCTCCAGATGGTACTACAGGGAAAAAGAATCCGATAACATAAATACCTTCAGCATACATATCTCGAGACATATCATTAGCAAGTTTAGCATTGTATAACATTACAGGAACGATGGGTGTGTTACCTGGTCTAACACAAAGCCCTGCCTCTTCAACACCCTTACGGAAATAAGCTGCATTCCATTCAAGTTTGTCACGAAGTTCTGTATCTTTTGTTACAAGATCCATAACTTTGATTGACGCATTTACAATAGGTGGAGCCATGGAGTTCGAGAAGAGGTATGGTCTTGCATTCTGACGGCAAAGCTCGATAAGCTCTTTTTTACCGGAAACACAACCGCCGGAAGCTCCTCCAAGACCTTTTCCAAATGTAGTTGTTATAAGATCTACTTTATCAATGCAATTGAAGTGTTCGTGAGTTCCTCGGCCAGTTTTACCTATAAAACCAGAAGCATGAGACTCGTCCACAAGAATCATTGCACCATACTGGTCACAGAGATTACACATTTCATCAAGAGGTGCAAGATCACCATCCATGGAGAATACACCATCTGTCACAACAAGGATATGTCGCTTGTCCTGATGAAGTTCAAGTTTTTTCTTAAGATGTTTCATGTTCATGTGCTTGAAAGTATCATACTGTGCAGAGCAAAGTTTGATTCCGTCAATAAGTGAAGCATGAATCAGCCTGTCAGCTAGTATCACATCTTCCGGGCCAAGAATAGACTCAAAAACACCTGAATTCGCATCCATGCATGAAGGAAAAAGAAGAGTATCTTCCATTCCTAAAAAGTCAGACATTTTATCTTGAAGTTCTCTGTGAATATCCTGAGTTCCACAGATGAATCGTACTGAACTCATTCCAAAACCACGCTGATCCAGCCCCTCATGAGCTGCTTTAACTATTTCAGGATGATTGGAAAGCCCCAAGTAATTGTTAGCACAGAAATTAAGCACTTTAGCTTTTGGAGCGCCTTCAGGGTACTCTACTTCTATCTCTGCATCTTGAGGAGAACAGATAAATCTTTTCTCTTTGTAAATGCCTTTGTCTTTGATAGCCTGAATATCTTCAGCAAATAATTCTCTTGTTTTTTCGTTGTACATCAGCTACTCCGTTAAGCCTGGAATCTGCGAACAAGTTCACAGATTTTGTTAACCGTATCAAAAGCTTCAGGAGTTGCTTCCTTATCAGGTAAAGAAACTTTACATTTCTTTTCAAGGAAAACTTTCAACGAAACCATAGAAAAACTATCAACAATACCTGAAGAAATTAATGGAGTATCAAAACTCACTTCTTCATCATCTTCTTCATCTACATATTCGTCAATAACATACTCAAGAATCATATCTCTCATTTCATCAGCCATAATAATTCCTTTCCTTAATCGTCTTCGAGGGTTGAAAGATCGCCAACTTCATGGCCCCATTCAAGTGCTTTCAAATATCTTCTTAATATCTTGCCTGAACGAGTTTTTGGAAGTTTTTCCATGTATTCTATCTCCTGAGGCATAGCCAGTGGAGAAAGTCTCTTTCTAATAAAATTCATGATGTTAAGCTCAAGGTCATCGGAAGGCTCAAAACTTGGATTCAAAGTAATAAAAACCTTAACTACTTCCATGTTTACTTCATCAGGTTTTCCAATAGCTGCAGCTTCTGCAATAGCCTCATGCTCAACAAGAGCAGATTCAATCTCAAAAGGACCAACAAGATGACCACCTGTATTTATAACATCATCATCACGACCAACAAACCAGTAATAACCGTCTTTGTCAAAACTTGCCCGATCACCAGAAACATACCAGATAGATTCATCTACTCTAAGTTCAGCAGGCATTGCGTCATCAGCAGCTCCCACAAATTTGCTTCTATAAATATCTGGTTTTTTCACATACTCTTTAAACATTGAAGGCCAGCCTGGTCTGAATGCTATAAGACCAACTGTTCCCGGTTCAGTAACAGGTTCATTTGTTTGAAGATCAAGAATTCCAGCCTCTATACCTGGGAAAGGTTTTCCCATTGAACCTGGTTTAATCTTAACACCAGGGATGTTTGTGATCATCATTGACCCTGTCTCAGTCTGCCAGAATGTATCAAGGAATGGAAGCCCGTAAACTTTTTCACTCCAGATAACTGCTTCTGCATTAAGAGGTTCACCAACAGAAGCCAGATGCCTGAGACTGGAAAGGTCATATTGTTTAACAAGTTCTTCGCCATCACGCATAAGAGATCTGATAGCAGTAGGTGCAGAGTACCAGACAGTAACTTTGTTTTCCTGAATAAACTTGTACCATGCAGCTGAGGTAAAACCAGAATCAAGAACACACTGGGTAACTCCAAGGCTCCATGGTCCGATTATTCCATAACTGGTACCGGTAACCCAACCTGGATCAGCGGTGCACCAGTAAATATCGTCATCTTTTAAATCTAATACCCAGGATGTTGTAAGAGCCTGCCCCCATATAGATCCGTGACCATGCTGAGCACCTTTAGGCTGCCCTGTGGTTCCGGAGGTATAATGAAGAACAGAAGGAGTGTCTGGGCCTGCCTCATAAACTTTAAAGTTTTCCACGCGGAAGTCTTCCATACTCATATAGATTTCTTCGTCTCTAAGCTTATTAGGATTACCCTCCACAACAACAATTTTTTCCAATGCTGGAAGTCTGTCCTGAATCTTTCTAACTTTTTTCACATGCTTACGCGTAGTGAATATTACTTTTGTATCTGCACTCAAAAGCCTTACTTCAAGTGATTCGTCTCCGAAAGCAGAGAACAGAGGCTGAGCAACAGCACCCATTTTCAAAACTCCAAGGAAGGAAACATACAATTCAGGAATTTTATCCATGAACAGACAAACCTTCTCGCCTGGAGCAACTCCAAGGTCTTGAAGGAATTTTGCAAATCCATTTGACAGTACTCTTAAGTCGTTGAATGTATATGTTTTCTGCTTACCGCCAAAACCCTGCCAGATGAGAGCTTTTTTATCGCCTTTACCCTGAGCACAAATTCTATCGGAACACATGGCACCAATGTTCAGTATCTCGTCTTCTTTCCATGCAAGAACTTCCTTGGCTATATCCCAACTGAAGTTCTCTCTTCTTTTCTCATAGGACCCGATGTTACTCAAAATCGCTCCTCTCAATTCACTGGAACTCCCTTTTAGAGGGGTTCTCGTCTGTACTTGTTACTAACTTTAAACAAACCATATATCAGATACAAATAACCGAAATCACAACCAATGTCTATACTTGTTCACGCTCTGCAATAACTATGGCAATAGCATTCAATTTTGTGTGGGAAACAGAGACTAGTAACTTGCTGATATTCATCTCTTTTTGAAGTATAAGAGCATCTCCATGAAGGCTTAAGGAAATACTTCCTGAATCATAACACTTAACAATTTCCACATCCTTGAAACGAAGCCCCGAAGAAAGCCCAGAACCCATAGCTTTAAAGGTAGCTTCCTTGGCTGCAAATCTAGCTGCAAAATTCTCCCAGTATCTAACCTGAGATTTACAGTAATTTATTTCAGCAGCTAAAAAAAGCTCATTAACAAGATTTTCATTAAGCCTTTCCCTGAAGGAAACAACATCAACAGTATCAATTCCAATTCCTGCTATCAAATCCTACCTGCTCTTCTATAAAAATGTATTCCACATACACAAATATTGCTACTTACCTGATACCGAAACCCCACTGAAGGTTATCCACGGAAGAATAGAGTTCCCGTTGTTTACCCTCTCACTGGAAATGCTCTTTATGTTTTTCATCATCTCTTTTAGATTGCCTGATACCATTGTTTCTGTAATGGGGTACATAATCTTACCATTCTCAATGTAGTAACTGTTTTTAGCTACGCCGGAAAAGTCACCGTTACTACTGGGGTTTCCACCAGAGAAACGGCACAAAAGAATACCTTTTTTCACTGATTTGACCATTTCTTCAAAACTCGAATCTCCCTGGTCAACCACATAACATCCACCGGAATTAACCGCTTTTTCAAGCCCTGTTTTCCGTGATCCATACAATCCAAGAAGAAAAGTCTTAAGAACTCCATTGTCTATAATGGTACTATTTTTTACCTTATACCCATCACCTGTAAAAAAGTAACCGGTGGTCAATTCTTTAGAAATAGGTGTGGAATGAAGAGTGAATTTTTCATCAGCAATGAGCTTATCAAGTGAATCCTTGTAAATGGAAGTACCGGTAATAAGGGGATAGTCACCAAGATAACTTGTTATAATCGATACAAAACTGCCCATGCACTCTGGAGTAATGATTACATCACCAACAAAATTTCCTTGCATATTTTCCGTTGTGACCTGTTGAACAGATTGAGCCAATAATCTATCAATTCCATCGTAATTATACAATTCATCAGAAAGGTCGTTCATGGCAACAACGATGTAATTAAATGATGATATATCTGTGCCTTTTTTGCTGATAAACATAAGCATTATGCTATAACCGCCACGGACAGACTTGAAATCTACTTCATTGGAATTATTGTAATATCGATGTTGTGCTGAATGGTCAAGAATAACCTGCTCAAGTGTAAGAGTTGGGTATTTTTTAGTGGTGTACGCTAAAAATGACTTCATTCTTTTGTACATCAAATCAACATCAGGTTTTTCAGAACCTTTTGTAAAACTCTCTGGTGGTTGTAACTCTGCAATACCATTTGCAGGGTCAGTTTCACTCGCATTTACAAATTCAACAACCTCTTGAACTGATTTTTTTATGGATTCTTCGTCAATTTTATTAATAGAGCTAGAAGCTTTTTTCATCTCTTTTATACCAGTTAGAGACAGACTAACATCATCAGTGGTTCTTAACAAAGAAATATTTCCAGCTTCAACATTTAACTCAGTTTTTCTTGTAAATGCCAGATTGCAAACTGCTTGATCCATACCTGCATCAAGAAGAGCTTTTACACAAAATTCTGGTACTTTTTTATCAGCTGCCATTATTTGCCTCCAATATTAATTGAACACTGTATAGCAGGTCCACCCATTCCAACAGATATAGGCTGTTTTTTTCCACACATGCCTACTTTCCAAGACATGTTATCAGAAACAGCAGTGACTGTTTTCATCATATCAAAAGCTATACCGGAAATTGTAACATCTTTAAGTGCTCTTCCAATCTTGCCATTCTTTATCTCGTAACCAAGAACCACCCCAAACATAAATTCACTGGTAGAATCTGCTTGGCCATTGCTTGACTGCAAAAGGTAATAACCATCTTCCACCGATTGAATCATATCTTGCAGTTTACTGGTGCCTGGAAGAATTGCTGTATTTCTCATTCTAATTAAAGGTTCATCGCTAAATTTGTTTCCACGGGCATTGCCTGCTGGTTTTACACCAAACTCAAGAGCTGATTCACGATTATGCATATAACTTTTCAGCACTCCGTCTTCAATAATCGTTACATCTTCTGCAAGTGTTCCCTCATCATCTATATGCACAGGTACAGGACATGTTTCCCCCATACAGGTATGGGCAAAATCAGTGAGTGTAATCAATGGACTAGCCACCATCTGCCCCATTCGGTCCGCTGCAATTGAGCCGCCTCGAACAAGATCAGCCTCGGTGGTGTGACCTATTGCCTCGTGGGCAAGAATACCGGCAATATCTGCATCAAGAACGCACTGTCTGATTCCTGCTTTAGGAAATACTCCCTCTGCTTTATTAAGAAGATGTTCATATATTTCATCCAATTTTTCAAAATAGCTGGAAGGTTTAATGAATACATCTTCAAACTGCCCCAGACCACCCAATACAGTATAAAGCTCAACAGGTCCTGAATCTGAATCAACAGTCTGTATCACATACATCATACTTCTAGGAGTCATGGAGAAAACTTTTGAACCTGCTGATGTGAGCAGTTGCTTCTCTATATCGGTGCTACCAAGAGAAATAGTTCTGGAAGAAAGCTTTGTAAATTTCTTACTGATATAGTCATCAATATCTTTCACAAAACCGACTCTGTCTTTCTGTGAAACCAGTGATCGATTAGTAGTAAAGTCCCATTCTCCTGCAGCGGCAACTGTTTGAAAATCAGGCTCTCCTTTTTTCTCGTATCTATCAAGAAGAAGTGCATTTTCTGAAGATGCTTTTATAACATGTTTGATAGCCTCATGATCTATTTCAGGGCTGGAAGCAAAACCCCAGGAGCCATGCTTGTAACTTCTTGCTGAAACCCCACTACTAACACTTTTTGCATTTCCCATTAATGTACCATCTACCATGGAAATACCATTGCTTCGAGTTTCCTGTAATCGAAGTTCTGTGTACCCTGTTAACAAATTTGAAAATCTACCAATGTCTAATCTTTTCATGACCCCTCCCTATGAATAAGAGCAGCAGTAATCTGTAACAGTTTTAACATTCACTGTGAAAGATGTATTGGCAGGCACTTCAAATGTCTCTCCACCTTTAATTAAGATAGATGAATCAGCTCCTGGAAGAGTTACATCAAGCTCGCCTGCAAGTATCTCCATTATCTCATGTGAATCTGTACCGAATTTGTACTCTCCTGGAAGCATTACTCCCAAAGTTTTTTTTGTACCATCTGCAAAAACTACAGTTCTACTTGAAACTTTTCCTTCAAAATAAAAGTTAGCTTCTCTGATTACAGTGACATTCTCAAACTGACTCATAATTTCCATCCTTATAATTAATGGTGTTGTATCCAATGAAATATACGGCAAAATTTATATAACGTTAATATGCTGCCTTTATGTATTTTTTAACTTGAATCACCTTAGCTACCGGCAATTGATTTCCTAGTTTTGTAGCCCCTATTTCCGCAATCTGAACAATTTCAAGCGCAAAATCAAGAGACAATTAATCATAGATTATGTTACTACCAATATCAGGCAAAGTCGCCATACATAACTAACATTACTTCAACTCTTATTATCCCATAAAGTATTAGTATATAATTCATTGTAACAACTACCAAAATGGATTTACATTAACCAGCATATTTATTATACTGAATGCAGCCATGTCTCTTACTGAGAAAAGTGAGGTTTCAGTATGTCACTACCAGAGAAATACATTAATCCATTTACTGACTATGGATTTAAACGACTATTTGGTGAAGAACCAAATAAAGACTTGTTGTTAGATTTTTTAAATGAACTTCTTAAAGAAAAAGAAGGAAATATTCTTGAAATTTCATTTCTACCAAATGAAAAATTACCTATTACAATTGGTGATCGTAAAGCAATTTACGATTTGTACTGCAAGAATGAAAAAGGTGAATACTTCATTGTAGAGATGCAAAAAGTAGATCAAAAGTACTTTAAAGACAGAATGCTTTTTTATTCAACATTTCCAATACAGGAACAAGCAAGAAACAAAGGGAAACACTGGAATTTTCAATTGAAACATGTTTACTGCATTGGAATTCTCGACTTTGTATTTGATGAAGACAATTCAGATCCAGAAAAATACAGATATGAAGTTAGTCTGTTTGAAAATGAAACAAAAACAGAGTTTTATGATAAATTGACCTTTCTGTATTTAGCCATGCCTAAATTCAATAAAACCATAAATGAATTGGAAACAAAATTTGAAAAATGGTTGTATCTTTTGAAAAACTTAGATACATTCAACCGAATTCCCAATGGTATTAAAGACAAAATTTTTCTAAAACTCTTTAAAGTAGCCGAACTGGCTAAAATGAATCGCCATGAGTTAAGACAATATGAGGCCAGTGTGAATACTTATAGAGATATTAAGAATTCAATTGATACGGCCTTTGAAAAGGGTCACATAAAGGGCAAAGTCAAAGGAAGAGTTGAAGGAAAAATCGAAGGCAAACTTGAGGGTAGACTTGAAGGTAGACTTGAAGGTAGACTTGAAGG
>JAOZUR010000001.1:152357-155969 GCA_029938555.1 Candidatus Sabulitectum sp.
GGTAGACTTGAAGGTAGACTTGAAGGTAGACTTGAAGGCAAACGCGAGGGTATCTTGGAAATTGCTCAAAAGGCATTAAAAGCAGATATGTCAATAGAATCTATAAAAAAACTCACAGGGTTAACGGAAGATGAAATAAGTGCTTTGCGAGAAAACAACTCAGTATAGTTGTTAAACCGCCCGAACAGAATACTGTTCGGGCGGTTTTGACTTACTTGGTTAAAAATCCATCAATTCCACGTGCAGCTAAATAACCATTTGCTATACCGTGAATTACATCAGGACCTTCTATAATATCTCCACCAACGAATAACCATTTCAGATCTGACTGAAACTTCTCGTTAACTTCTATTCTACCCCTTGGGCTAAATTTAAGTTTTGATTTAATCCCTTCTGAAAGATAAGACAGATCCATTCCCTGGCCGATGGATTCAACAATCATATCAGCTTTGAAAAACTTCTTCTGATTTTCATCAAACTCAGGGCTAAATCTTCCTTCAGAATTAAACACCGAAAGACATTTAGACACATGAAGCCCACTAATCTTACCATTTTTAATCTCAATATCTACAGGACCCCAGGCAGGCTCAATTATAGCCTTCTCTTCCCGGGCTTCAACTATCTCCTCAAGGTCAGCAGGCATTTCTTGCTCTGCTTCTAGGCAAGTTGCAAGAATCTGAACCTTGCCGAACTTCTGATTTTGAAGCCTTGCCAGGGTTCTTGTAATGTCCATTGCAACATTACCACCACCGATAACAACTATGTTTTTTGCAACATCAATTTCATTACCCAGGGTAACTTCACGAAGAAGATCTGTTGCAAAATACACCCTCTGGTGATCTGACCCTGTTATACGGGTACTTCTTCCTAGATGAAGACCTGTTGCTGCAAACACAGCATCATAGTCTTTATGAAGTTGTTCAAGAGAAATATCTTGTCCTATTCTGGTATTGTACTGAATTTCCACACCAAGTGTTTTCAGGTACTCAACATCCTTATCAATCTGATCGTAAGGAAGTCTGTACTCGGGAATTCCGTACCTAGCCATACCTCCCGACTCTGGAAGTGCCTCAAAAATCTTTGTTTTGTAACCCATTATAGCAAGATAGTAAGCTGCAGAAATACCTGCTGGGCCTGCACCTATTATGGCTATTTTTTTGTTAAGCTTGGTGTCTTCCAAGTGTTTTGTGCCAAGAATTTCCTGATACTTACCCGCTGGAATCTGATCAGCAATGTATCGCTTAAGCCAACGAATGGCCAAAGGGTCTCCATTATTGTGTAAAGCACAGGCAGTTTCACACTTATGGGTACAAATTCTACCGCATATCTCCGGCATAGGATTTGTCTCATAAAGAATTCTGAAGGCGTTTTCGATATCATCATCTCTGATGGCAGCAATGTAAGCGGGAATATCCATATGAGCGGGGCAAGTAGCAATACAAAGACCGCACTCAATGCATCTCTCAGCCTCCTTCATCGCTTGTTCCTTATTGTAACCTTTTACAATTTCAATGAAGGATTTATCACGCTGCCCAGGGTGCATCTCCGCCATTTCAACTCTGTCAAAGTTTATAAGCTGCATATCAGGAGAGCGTTCGTAACCGGTTTCTGCATCCTGCCACTTTGTTTTGTCTGCTCCTGGAATGAACCTGTAGTCTTCAGGGTTGTCAGAAATCCAGGTATAATCATTTGACATGGTAAGTGCACTTGTAGGGCACACATCCACGCAAAGAGCACACCAGCAGCAACGACCATAATCTATCCGTGGACGCAAACCACTATCTCCATCCACCGTTTCCTGCCCCTCTACTGGAACAATATCAATTGCGTCGTTCTGACAGATTTCTTCACAGGTTCCACAACCGATACACTTACTAAAATCGTTCTTGTGAAATCCGCGGTAATTATCAGCACCAGGTCTGTCATTTAAAGGATCCTTGATGGTCCATGGCTTCTGAGCAGCCCGTTCCCAGACTCGGAGGGGTGACAATACATCTTTTAGTTTCATTCTTCTTACCTCTCAATTTCTGGGGGGCATGTGTGCAGTGAAACCATCAGAGCGGCAAGATCGGAAATACTTATATTCTCTGCAAGTTTTTCCAGAACAGCTATTGCATGGGTATAACTTGCACCTCTGGCAAAAACCCTTCTGGGTTTATCTGATCCGTCTGAAACCATGTAAAATCCGTGTTCTCCACGGGTTGACTCTGCTTTTATATAAGTCTGCCCTGCTGGAATCTTCCAGTTAAGAACATTAGGCAGTTTTGCCTGGATGGCTCCGTCTTTCGGAATTCTTTCAAGAATTTCTGATATAAGATCAAGGCTTTGATGCATATCCTCATACCTTAATTGAGCCCTTGCATAAGCATCACCTACTGTTGAAGTTATCATTTTCACATCAAGCTCACCGTATTTTACATAGGGATTATTGATTCTGATATCATATTCCTTGCCACAAGATCTTGCATTAGGCCCAACTATTCCATACTCATCCACCATGGCCGGTGTAATTACACCAAGCCCTTGTAACCTGGATTTTACCACAGCATTAGAAAGAAATGTGTTTTCAACATCCTTAAGTAACTTTCTTGTTCGAATTACCAGGTTCCGAGCTTTTTCAATAAAGCCATCTGGTAAGTCTTTTCTAACTCCACCAGGAATCATGTACATGTGGTAAACTCTTCCACCTGTCATTTCTTCAAAAAGGTCAAGCCAAAAGTCACGCATTCCAACTGTCCACTGACCTATTGCACCCATTCCCAAAGAACCAGCCTGACCGCCAATCCACATGAGATAACTGGCAATTCGAGACATCTCAAGATTGAGTGTTCGCAACCATTCAGCTTTCTCTGGCACTACTATTCCAGCAAGATCTTCCATGGCGGCAGATACACAGTATTCGTTTGTATCCGGTTCAGGCACACAAATTCTACAGACAAGTGGAAAACACTGGATATACTTTCTTCTTTCCATAAGTTTCTCAAAAGCTCTGTGCAGATAACCAACATGTGTTTGAGCCTGAATAATCTCATCTCCGTTAATA
Organism: Candidatus Sabulitectum sp.; assembly: GCA_029938555.1. Taxonomy (GTDB): domain Bacteria; phylum Fermentibacterota; class Fermentibacteria; order Fermentibacterales; family JCC-6; genus Sabulitectum. The sequence goes on from JAOZUR010000001.1 coordinate 155,401, forward strand.
ATTATTTCAACAGACATGTTACCGGTTACACCAGGATGCTGAGGTCCCTGCCATATTTTCGTAAACTTATGAGAATCAAGATCAATTACCGGTTTTCCGTCTTTTTTTTCAGGATACTTAGCTCTATCTGCAGAGTATCCAGAATACTTACATTCAGATTGCTTATTCATCATCTCTCCTGATAGTTGGAGATGGCACATAATCATTGTACATTTTCTTTTTCATGTACTCGGCTGGATCATTAGTAGTTCTACCAGGACGCTGATAAAATGTTTTATCAGAGTACTCAAGAGTATCAAAATCTCTTCTCATAGGTGGTTTTTCTTCCCATCCTTCAAGAACAAAAGACTGGTGCACCCGTGGAGAACCGGGAAAATCAATACCGTACAGCTCAAACAATTCCCGCTGATACTGCCATGCGTGAGCCCATAACTTGTGGATAGAAATCATTTCTGACTTTTCTCTATCTATCAGGGTAAGCACTGCAAGGTTAACTTTTGTTCCATAGTTGTACAGCATATATGTAAGTTGAAACTTACCATCTTCTATAAAATCAACAGCTTGCAGGA
>JAOZUR010000079.1 GCA_029938555.1 Candidatus Sabulitectum sp.
GTTTCTTCTTTTACAGTTTTGATGGAAGCTCAATGACCTTTCTCACCGCGGTAGATGTACCATTGTACTGTAATACACCACTTGGCCTGGCTTACTCTGAAAGTCGAGATAGTTTTTTCTGGAGTTATACAGACGGAGCAACATATACAATTAGTGAGTTGGATATTGAAATTGAGTTAACCTCACTTCAAAGACATTCATTCGGTCATATCAAAACACTTTTTTTGACTGAGTAATAGCGAACTTCCACCTAAATCTACTTAAGAATATCCAGAGCTTCACCGGTAGTATACCATTTGTGGAATACAATTCTGCCAGCTGCTGATACCTTTAATTCCAGAATACCGTGCCATGAAAATCTGTATCGCAAAGGTGCAAAGTTTTCCTGCTGGTTAACTACTGGTAATTCCGTCAAACCAGCCAATTTGGGCCAAGCCATTCTCAAAGCAAAATATTGGAATCGCACCAGAATCCATATCTTATCTGGCAAACTGCGAAGAATATTCCAGAATCGAAACTCCTCATGATTTCCCAGCAAACGGGACCAGAGAACTCCCCGTCTGAAAGTGTTTCTGAATTCCTTTAGATCATCTTCGGTTAAAGTTAAAAATTACATCTATTCACTATCTGCCCCAGCCTATTCCAAAACTTACGTTATTGTTTTTGATTCGATTTACAGTGGCTGAATCAATTTCAAAGGGGTTATCGGGAACGATACATGGTTCCAGCGATTTTAATGTGAAAGGTATACTGTTTAGCTTTTCATTATACGCCCATACCATCATATACTCAAGATTTATAGTATCTTGAATATTGTAAGCCAGCAATGTTTCAAGCGCTTTAATATCATTCTTCTTTTTGTATTCCCGCCAAAGTAGAATTGCGAAAAAACCATCTACATCTCCCAGAGCACCGGATCGACCAATGCCCAACTGAAACTCGCAAGATTTTAAACCACCAGATACCCCAAGGCTCCGCAAAATAAATCGCAAATCAAGGTGAGTATGGGACAGGGTGATTCCAAAATAGTTTTCAATGAAAGGAACATCAAATGTCTTGCCATTATAGGAAACGATAACCTTGTATTTTTGAATATCATGGACAAAATCAGAAAGATTAATACCATTCACATAATGAAAAATTTCCTTGCCATCATACAAAGCAATTGTTGTAATGATGTCTCCAGGACCACCAAGACCTGTGGTCTCTATATCAAGGTAAACCGTTTCATTCCTGAATTCTTTAAAAATCCTCCAGCATTCACCTGAAGTTAAACTTGAATAAAAATATTCTGGTTCACCAGAAGTTATCTTAGTATTTGAAATTTTTATGTGCTTACAAATCAAATCAATCTTTTTGGTAGAAAGAAAATCTGGAGGTTCTTTTAGAAAATCATCCATGCAGGTAATACCACTCTGCCAAATAAGATTTTCTGTTTTGGCTCCAACGGAAGGAACATGTATAAAACTGTTTTGAAGCATTTCAACCTCACAGGTGTGCGTGAAAATTCATACGAACATACAGGTATTATGCCATAGCTAGAGAAAAAAACAATATGGTAAGGGCATTATGTCAGATTGCAAAAAACAAGAATCTCAGTAATGACACATCATATTTGGAATAAGTATTCCAATTTGTTATAATCGAGCATGTCAAAAAGAGATAATATTTTAAACGCTGCAATCTACTTGTTCGTAGAACATGGTGAGCAGGCCACATCTATGAAATGCATCGCCAAAAGAGCGGAGTGTGGAATTGGAACCATGTATAATTATTTTCCATCTAAGGAAAAATTAATTAATGAGCTATACCTCCAGAGTAAAATCAAATACAGTAACTATATGCTAAGCGCCTTAAATACTGAAGATTCAATTAAATACAATATTCTACATACTTGGCGCAAGGCAATTGAATTTGCTCTTGAGAACCCTTACAAGATAAAATTCATAGAATTATTCTGCCAATCACCAATCATTGAAGAAGAAGTTAAAAATGCAACTTTATCAAGCTTTCTACCGTTGATCGAAATATTCGAGAAGGGAAAAACAGATGGTATTGTGAAGAATATAGATACGCTACAACTAATTACGTTCGTCAAAGGAGCAATCACAGCCAGTATTATTAGCAAACCTGATATGAATCCTGACGATATAAACTCACTAACTCAGATGGCCTGGGATGCTATAAAAGAATAATTTTTTTTACATACTACTGGAACGAACATTCATTCTAACCAAGGAGAAAAGATGAAAGCGGTAATCTGTTATTACTCTGGGTCGGGCAATACGAAATTAATATCTGAATTCATAAAAAATGAAATTCAAGAGTTAGAATTTGACTTGCATGATATCAAAAAAGATGGAATTCCAGATTTTGAGAACTATTGCTTAGCTGGATTTGCTACATTCACGGATTTCTTAGGAGCCCCTCAACTAATGTATTCCTTCTTTGAAGAAATTGCCAAACAAAATAATAAATACGCATTTGTCCTAAATACTTATGGTTTCATTTCCGGTGTAACCCTTAAAACTCTTTCAAAACTTGCTCAGGCAAGAGGTTTTACAGTAATATCAGGTTACTCACTTCACACACCAGAAAATTACCCTCCTATGCGTAAAAAAGGCAAGGATTTTGATCATGCACCACTTGCGAAGGAAATTGCAAAATTGACTTTATTCATAGAACTTCTTAGAAAACAGGCAAGTACAATAAAATCAGGTAACTCGCCTGAAACTCACCCTGTCAAAATCGGATTCTTAAATTCGATTCTTCCAAGAATGTCAAGAAAACAGTCAAAAAAGGATTTCGGAATTCAAACAGTTGATGAAAGCAAATGTATAACCTGCGGTATATGCAAAAGCGTCTGCCCCTATGGAGCAATTGAGTTATCGCCCAAACCGGTATTCACCCATGATAATTGTTTCGGATGCTGGGCCTGTTACAATCACTGCCCAACCAAGGCTATTCATACGCCCAAGTTCAAAGGGGAATTTCAGTATGCAAAACCCGCTGCAGAGTTAAAGGCAAAATTCAGTTAGAAATAAAAAACCCAAAGGGGTACTGTAAATACTGTTACCTCTTTAGGGAATAATAAAAAACATTAAATTTCTACTTTCATAATATGCTAATCCACTTCAGTTGTCAAGAATTGACAAAATCTTCTATCTGCATGATAGTAAGCAAGTTATAATTGATAAAATCAACTGAAAGGGTAGTATGAAAAAGAAAGTAGCAAAATATCTGGCATGTCCCTCATGCAAATCAGAATTAGCTTTAGAAAAAAGCAAAAGCTGGAAACAAGATGTAAGAACAGGAAAGCTGGTCTGTTTAAATTGCAATTTGGTTTACCCTATCATTAGTGGCCGTCCAATTTTATTAACATCTTCAGCAGTGAATGAATGGAAAAGTCCTGTTAGTGAAGTTTTAGGCATCGCCCAATATGAGACTTATGAAGATTCCATAAAATCCCTTAACAAAATTGGCATTGAAAATGCAATTAAAATAGCACACAATATTCAGTCACAAAAACCCAAAACCACAGAATCCATTGAAACGATTCCGTCAAAGATCTGTGGTAAGATAAAGTACCGAGAATCAGGAGATTGGTTTAAATGCGGAAATCGAACAGAAAGGTTGTTAGCTTTCCCTTGGGAAAGCGGTAATCAGAATTGTTCTTTTTTAGCTTTTATGGAAGAAATACAGAAAACTCAACCTGAAATTCTTCTTGATATAGCTTCAGGTGGAGGATTTGGAGTATCACAACAGGTATATCTAAGCAAAAGTGTTAAGCAGACAATCGCCATAGAAAGAGATTTAAAATGTCTGGGAAACATTCAATACAGATTTAAGCATATCCACAAGGAAAATAATTCGGAAGCAGTTGCCGGTGATGTGAGACAACTTCCCGTACTGTCAAATACCATAGATACAACAATGATGCTTATGGGATTACCTGAAATTTCAGGAATAACTGCTGTTCTTAAAGAAGTCTACAGAGTTCTTAAACCGTCAGGTAATTATGTGATGTTAATTCCAGAATCAGCTTATGAATCAAAAGAAATCAACAAAGATGATTTCATCCGCTTCACAAAAGAAGTTGATTTGTTTGCTGGACATGAAAAATTCCTATCTGACGCTGAAAAAACAGGTTTTGAAATAAATGTAGCTAAACAATTCAAAGAAAAAAATGGAAAATGCAGACTACTGATTTCTTTGAGCAAGAAGTGATGAAATTGTTAAACCTGTAATACACCTTGGGAAAATCTCACTCATCGTTCATATTTGACTACTGTATTATTATAATTGTGTTGTTTTAATTTTGTAGCTACTCAATGATGTTCGGAGGATTCTATGCTTACACCAAAGACTCATCTTTTATCAAAATGCCCCTGTGGGTCCGGTCGTAAATACAAGAATTGTTGCTGGCGAACGGAAAAGAAAACCTACGCCATAGCAAGACAATCTATCATATCTGCCCATGAAAAATTGAATGAAATTCTGGAAAGTGAAAATGAAGGGATTCGCATAAGAGTAAACGCACTATATTTTGAAGATATCACCGAGGAATATGGTGAAGAAGTTGTACATGATTTTATAAGAAACACCACTGAAGCAGTTTTTCAGAATGAATATGATTCAGCCTATAGTGATTACAGGTTTGACGACGGCTCTTCCATTATTGACCGTTTTCTAAAAGATCACCAGGAAACTCTTCATCCAGCAGCAGTTGAATATCTGGGAAACTTCAGAGATGCAAGCTATTCACTTTATGAAGTTACTGCAATAGTTCCAGGAAGCCATTTTGAAGTAACTGATCTGCTGTCAAGAAAAAAACTGACTATTACTGAAAAGACTGCTAGTGAAGAACTTACAAAATGGAGTACTTACTTCTTTAGATTTGCCAAATGTCGCGGAGAATATATAATGACTGGCCTTGCTCTTCAGATTCCAAGAATGGACCTAGATTATGTTATTGATTCGTTAAGAGAGCGAAAAGAATATTATGGCAAATCAAAAACATGGGCAAAATACTTAAAAAAAGATTGGTCTGTAGCCCCTCAACTCTGGGCGAGCATCCATTGTGTACCAAAGGAAATGCCAATTATGCAAAATACTGATCAGGAATTAATAAAGCTCATGACAATTCACTACAATCTTAAAGCAAATTCCAAACAAAAAGCAATAAAAGCTCTCGGCAATATCAAGGAAATTATCGTGGAAGAAAAAAGCGAGTTCAGATGGGTAGAAGAAAGACCCCATGGAACAGTAAATCCAGTTCTTATTGCCAATGGCATATTTTCTTCAGATACCAAAATGACCGTCAGTCTCAATTCCCAGGAAAGATATCAGCGGGTTGGAGATGCCATAAAAAAAGCTTTAGGAAACTTGATTGTAGAATCAAGAATAGAATATCAAGATTTTGATATGTCAAAAATCCCAAGTGGAGAAACGCCTTCAAGAGAAAAACTCGATCTTCCAGAAGATGTTATGGCTCAAATTTACGCAAATTTGTATGTCAACTGGCCCGACCAAAAATTACCAGCACTTGATGAGAAAACACCCAGGGAAGCAGTTAAAGACAAGTCTTACAGAAAAAAGGTTGTCAATCTGCTAAAAATGATTGAATCCAGCCACGCTGCAAAGGGAGATAAGATTGACTTTCTGCCAATTTGGAAAGATCTTGGTCTGAAGAAACCCAAATAGGCAGCTGGTAAAAACACTACTGAAACAAAAAAGTACTGAACAAACAGAAGCGTGAGTTTACTTTAAACCCACGCTTCTTTTCACTTAAAACACTGGTGTATAAGAAAGTAGTCCTGTGTTATTTGTATACACTAACCCCACTCATTCTTCAAAAATTATTAAGTGTTTTTACCATAGCCATATTTTCTCCAAGTACAATCATAGCGTTATTCATATTTTATATTCTATCAAAGCTGTAAGGATGTTTTGCAGATCAATTCCTCATTGATCCTTGACTTTTGGGATTGTAAGAGATAATTTTTATATCAAGGGAGATACAAAAGACTTCCAGATCAGAAACTTGAGTTCTTGCCGTTATACAGTATTGCATGTGTTCTGGTTGTTCGTCTGATAACTAATTCCAATGTACTATTCTTGGGCACGCTCCTAGGAAACAACGCATCAGCTATAACACTGTAAGCTTATTGGACACAATAATATATAGTTCATCCATACTGATAAACCACAATACTCACATAAACCTTTGCGGGGCTTGCCATAGAATACTTATTGTAAAATATTAACTGTAGATGTCTACTAACTCACGAGGTTGATTGTTACAAAAGGAATGTTATGAAAAAAATGATTCCTGCATTTATAATTGAGCAATTTGAAAAGAAACAATTCAAAGGTGAATTTCAAGCTGTTACAATGTTTGTTGACATAACAGGATTTACCGCAATAACACAAATTTTAATGAATAACGGAAAAGAAGGCGCTGAGATTCTTGCAGATGCCATCAACCAAATATTTACCCCTGCAATTGATGTGGTCCTCGCGTACGGTGGATATGTTTCTTCATTTGCAGGAGATGCTTTTACAGCAATTTTCCCTTCGGACTCAGTTGAAGCGACTCAAGCTCTTTCAGCAGCTGTTCACCTTCAAAGTTTGTTTCTTAATCTAAGTAAGCAAGAAACCAAATTTTGTTCATTCGATTTTTCAGTAAAAATTGGCCTTTCTCACGGTTTAGTTTCATGGGGAATCATTTCTCAGCATTTGCAGAACAGCTATTATTTTGGTGGAAAGGCAATTATACAATCTTCTAATAGTGAGCAAAATGCTGCAAGTGGTGAAATTATAATTGATGATAAAATACTAATTCAGATCGAAAATCATCAAGAAGTAATCTACAAACACAAAACTGACTCTTACTATTCTCTTGCATCTGCGCCTGCAAAAAAAAATCATGACTCTAAAACAAATGTTTCTGAAAAATTCTATTCTATACAGAACACATTTATTCCAAAAAAAGTTCTTTCCATCAAAGGATGTGGAGAGTTCCGTGACATTGTTTCCTGTTTTGTTTCTTTTGATGAAACTTGTGATTTCACTGTAGGTATTGCAAAAATAATAACACTGACTCATCAATTCGGTGGTTATTTCAACAAGATTAGTTTCAGCGATAAGGGTGGAATAATGCTAATCTTGTTTGGAGCACCAATAAATCCTGGAAACTTGTACAGTCGGGCTCTGAACTTTGCCCTTGCTATTAGTAAAATTCCAGAGCTTACTCTTCATATCGGTTTAACTTACGGAACAGTGTTCTCAGGATTCATAGGTAGGGAACTATGTTGCGAATACACCGCAATTGGATCTGTTGTGAATTTATCGGCAAGGTTTACTCAAGAGAAAAAGCAAGGTGCTATTTATCTGGATGAAGCAATTTACAGGCAAGTACATTCAGATTTTGTGATTCAAAAATTAGATTCACGCATTTTCAAAGGTTTTGCTGATAAAATCCCTCTTTTTAACCTAATCGGCAAGAAGGAATCAGCTAGCTCTTCATATTCTAATGGTGGGATGGTTGCACGAGACGCTGAACTTAACCTGTTGATAGACTCTTTGCAGCCACTTACTACAGGCAAAATGGGTGGTGTTTTTTATATCTACGGCAATCCTGGTATTGGCAAGTCTCGTTTGGTACATGAGCTTATTGAACTACAAGAAATTAGAACCATTATTATGCAAACAGACAGCATTCTTAAAAAACCTCTTAATCCATTTACTTACTTCTTCTTTAACTATTTCAAACAAAATCAAGAGATTTCTCGCAAAGAAAAAAATGCATTATTCAAGAAAGAGTACCAAAAACTGATAAAACAGGTTAACGAGTTGCCTGAGAAAACTATAACATCTTCAGAACAGCTTAAAATCATAATGGAGTTAAGTAGAGTTGAATCAATAATTGGTGCCCTTGTAGGTGTTTTCTGGGAAGGATCTATTTATGACATCATAACACCTCAGGATCGTGCAATAGTCACAGAACAGGCAATCAAGGAGTTTTTCAAAGCATTGTGCCTTGTTGAACCTATCATCTTGTTCATTGAAGACATACAATGGCTTGATAATGCCTCACATCAATTATTTACAGCGTTGACCCGTGGGTTTCAGACTTACCCTTTAATCATCATCGCCACAAGCAGGTTCAATGATGATGGATCCAAACCTAAGCTCAAGGTTGATGATGATGTTCCATGCAAATCAATAATCCTTGAAGAACTGTCAAGCGTAACAACAAAAGAATTGATTGAAGACCGAGTGGGTGGGAAAGTTGATGACAAATTGGCAGCTTACATTCGTACACGCACTCAGGGTAATCCATTTTACATCGAGCAGTTCTGTCTGTATTTGCAGGAGAATCAAATAATCAAATTTTTTGGAAACAGATATCACCTTGTAGGACAACCAAATAACATCCCATCAGATATTAACATGATTCTTGTAGCTCGGATTGATAGGTTGCCTACAGAGTTAAAAGAAACAGTACAGATAGCTTCCGTTTTAGGACGAGAGTTTAAGGTTCCTATACTGAAAATTCTCATTGAACTAATACAAGCAGCAGACGATAATGAAGTGCAAATTGAATTTATATGCTCTGATGTTACTCCAGAAATTAAAAAAGTAGAAAATGAACGAATCTGGTCAGCAGTAACCAAGCTTAGGTACATTTTCAGTCATGCTCTTATGCGGGATGCGGTTTATGATATGCAACTTAGAGCAAGACTTCGAGGTTTACATAAACTTGCAGGTGACGCAATTGTAAAACAAAACCCAGATAAGAAAACAACATTTGCAGATTGTGCCTTTCATTATGAACATGCTGAAGACTGGGAAAATGCGTTGACGTATTATTTAAGATCAGCTGAGTATTATAGAAATTCTATCCAATTTGATGAAGCTTTAATCTATTGTGGAAAAGGATTGTCAATTTGTCTAGAGACCCAGGGTAAAAAACATCAAAAGACTGCCACTTGCTACAACATTATGGGATCAATTCACTCTGCAAAGGGTGAATATGACACAGCATTGGACTGGACTAAAAAAGCGCTAGAGCTCAGGAAAGAACTGCTTGGCAAAAACCATCAAAAGACAGCGCAATCATACAATGCTATGGGAACTGTATTTAGGGAAAAAGGCGATTACAAAACATCTCTACTTCATACAGAAAAGGCCATAAAAATTCAAATCAACTTGTTTGGAGAAAACCATATAGACATAGCCAATTCTTATGATAACATGGGGATTACTCATAATAAATTGGGCAATTTTGATCAAGCTTTAAGCTATAATGACAAAGCCATTAAATTAAAAGAAGCCATCCTTGGCACTGGACACTCTGAGATTGCAATCCAGTACAATAACATTGGGGCAATTCATAGAGAAAAAGGCAACTTTGATACCGCTTTATTCTTCCAGAAAAAAGCCCTGGTTATGCAACTTGATTTTTGGGGTGAGAAACACCCTGACACAGCAAAATCATACAACAATATCGGAAGTGCTTATTGGGAAAAAGGTGATTACAAAACAGCCCTAAAATACCTAGAGAAATCTCTTGCTATTAGAATAGAGTTACTAGGAGAAAGGCACCCGGATACTGCAAGATCAATAAACAATATTGGAGTTATTCAAGAGAGATATAATAACCATGATGAATCTTTCAAGTGTTACGAAAAAGCACTTATCATCAGGCGAGAAGTACTGGGCGAGAAGCACCCAGACACTGCCTGGTCCTACAATAATCTTGGAAGTGCTTATCGCGCAACAGGAGACTATGACAAAGCCTTAAACTGTCACGAAAAGGCTCTTGCAATACAAAACACTATTCTGAGAAAGAATCACCCACATCTTTTTGTTACTTACACTTTTTTCGGAAAAGTCTATAAACAAAAAGGCGAGTATAAAAAAGCTCTGGAAAATTTCAACAAAGCCCTAATTATCAGGAGAGAGTTATCTGGTGATACACATCCCTATACTGCACTGGTTCTTATGCACATGGCTACCGTGAATACATTGCAAGGGAATTATCAGGAATCTGAGTCTCTTCTCAAGCAATCTTTAAACATTCTTAAAGAATCGGTTGGAGAGCAACATTCCTATACGATAACATGCATAAAGAATTTCATTGATCTGTACGAGAAATCCGGTAACAACAAGAAAGTCGCAAAAATGAAGCAAGAAATGATCAGAATCAATGAGGAAAAACCGCTTAACTCCGCCAAACAATCGTGATTAGCTTCAAGCAGATTCATGTAATTCAATGTGGTTAGATTACCAACCCAAAACCTTCTACCCTGTGAAAAACTCATAATAGAGCAAAACTCTACTGATATACTATCCAACTAGTTTTTAAAACAATCTCTTGAAATTACCTTATCTTGCATTCAGGTTCCAGATCAGCATCATGAATAATCTTCCAGAATGAGTTGAATTGAGGATTAAACGGTTTTCCCCCAGGAAGAAGACAGATTTTGCGATAGGTTCTTTTTTGCAGTTCATCTCTGAAGGGCTGTGCAAGACTTGTATTTCCTGTTCTGT
>JAOZUR010000080.1 GCA_029938555.1 Candidatus Sabulitectum sp.
ACAACAAACCCTTCATCAAAGGTCTGGATTAATGAGTAGCATAGAGAATTAAAATCAGACAGTTCTACTGTCCAAATAACAGAAAGCCAAGGGTCAAACCTGTAAATTATAGGTCGGTATCCATCCCCGGTTCCCTTATTGGAATTCACAAGAACGACAAAACCAGCAGGAGGTATCTCTAGAATTGAATATGCATTATCAGGACCATCAGTACCCCAGGAGTGTTCTTGAATAACACTACCACTTTCATCAAAAGAAACTAGAATAACATCAGAGTAACCCCCACCAAGCCTAGTACTTCCTGCGACCATATAACCACCCTCGAAAGGTGATGTGACACTTCTACCGGATTGAATACCATCAATTCTGTGATTTGTTTTCCAAACCCAGTTTCCCCGTTGATCTATACTCATCAGAAATATATTACCTTCATCGGAACCTGTTAAAATAAACCCAGATTCAGAATCGGCAGCGGGAATAACTGAATATGCTGTTTGATATGCAGGAGCTACATACCTTTTCCGCCAAAGAAGTTCGCCTGCGGTTGAAACGCATACAGCAAAAACATCGTTAGCAGATGTCTCCTTGTTGTAAGAGTAACCTACTGCAATAATATGACCTTCTGGGCTGAGGGTTAAATCAAATAATGCTTCATTCCCATCATACCCGACATCCAGCACCCATAAAGTATTGCCCTCATTGTCTATCTTCAGCACTAAACCATGTTTTCCAGAAGAATCTGAGCATATACCACACACTGCAAAACCGTCAATTAATTCCACTATAGAATATGCTGACGCATTGCCAAGACTAAGAGCTGTATTCTCCCAGAGAACAAGACCATCACGGTCAATTCTGGATATATTCAATGCTTTATCGTCTGACAAACCAGTAGTTACTTCGCCCACAACAATATAACCTCCACCTGCAATTACGGCAGAATCCCATACTGTTGACCCTCCTGAATCTGAAAATCTTGCATTCCACAAAATCTCTGGCTCAGCTCCATAAGCTGATAAAAAAACAAAAAATAGAAAATAAACCGAGTTTTTCTTCATAGTCCCCCTCATAGCTACTAAATAGACAAAGATATCCAGTAAAAGTCAACCCCTATGAACTTCATATTTGCTTTCGTAGAATAGGCATAAGATAAATACTAATACCATCTTTGGAGTTTATATGAAATATAATTTTGATGCACTAATTAACAGAGAAAATACTAGCTGCATAAAATGGGATTTTCTTGAAGCTTTTTTCGGGCAAGACCGGTTACACCCTATGTGGGTTGCAGATATGGATTTCCAAACACCTCCAGAAATACTGATTCCCATGCAGGAGCGGGTTTCACATGGCGTGTTTGGTTACACTGCTAAATCCGATGAATTTTATAATTCCGTAATTACATGGTTTAAAAAAAGATACAACTGGTCGATTCGAAAAAGCTGGATAGTAACAACTCCTGGGGTTGTTCCAGCATTAAATCTTATGATACAGGAATTTACAAAAGAAGGCGATGGAATAATCATTCAATCGCCGGTTTACTTTCCATTTAAAGATTCAATACTTATTAACAATCGCAAACTGCTTGACAATCAGCTCGTCCTAAAAAACGGTCACTACGAAATAGATTGGCAGAATCTTGAAACATGTGCGAAGTCAGCAAAAATGATTGTGTTATGCTCACCACACAACCCAGTTTCCCGTGTGTGGACAATTCAAGAGCTTAATCGACTTTCGGAACTTTGCAAAAAGTACGATCTGCTGGTTTTTTCAGATGAAATACATGCAGACATAATATTCAAACCGCATAAACATATAACAACAGCATCGGTGAACAAAGACCTAGCTAACAGGACTATTTCAGCCTTTGCGACCAGTAAAACTTTTAATCTTGCCGGTCTACAGCTATCTGTAAACATCATTCCTAACAAGAAAATCAGAGATAGATTCAACAAATCACTTGAAAAACTGCATTTAAATATGTCAAATATTTTTGGTATTACTGGAACACAAGCAGCTTATACACACGGAGAACAATGGCTGGATAAGCTTCTTCCATACCTCTGGCAGAACTACGTCTTCGTAAAAACATACTTGGAAGAACACATTCCTGAAATTACAGCTATCGAGCCGGAAGGAACTTTTCTTCTTTGGCTAGACTGCAGAAAACTTGGGCTTAATGATGAAGAGCTGTCTGCCTTTTTTGTTCAAAAAGCTAATCTTGCCCTAACCAATGGAATAATGTTCGGCCCTGGTGGAAGCGGTTTTATGAGAATGAACATAGGGTGTCCTAGACAAAGTGTTTTGAAAGGCATGGTAAACCTGAAAAAAGCCATGAACGACAATTCAACTATTCAATCTCCAGCAAAACAGAATAGCCCTCCCAAAGATTGTTGATAAAAAAACTGAAGAGCAGGTTGCTCTTTTAGAAAAACATCTGATACCTTTTAAGGTCAATTCTATTTGATTTCTGAAAAATAACGCCTTCACTTTCCAACAGAATCCGTTGAAGTAATTTATCTTCATCGCCTTGAAAAGTTCTACGAGTGCTTATCTCTCCTTTTGCATTAACCACACGATGCCAAGGAAGCTCCACCCCTTCAGGTACAGATCGAAGAGCATAACCCACAGCTCTTGAAGCCTTCGGATTTCCTATGATTTTTGCTATTTGTCCATAGGTCATCACTGCACCTGGGGGAATCATTTTTACAATTTCATGAACCCTCTTAAAGAAATCGCCCATATTCTCTCCTTTTTTTCACAGATGAAATATATTACCGAAGTCGGCAGCGTCAGGGAAGCAGGTTAAAATCCTGCGCGGCCCCGCCGCTGTAACCGGAAACGAAACCGTGACAAACCATTGCATTTATGCGAGAAGGTGCGGAAGTAGGTGGTCCGGAAGCCAGAAGACCTTCTGCCGACAGTTTTTATCTTCACCTTCGCGGGAAGGGTGGGGGGGATTTTCCCTTGCATTTTTTCACGCGGCCGAAAAAGGAGGCTTGAATGAGCTTTTTTACAATCGGCCTGATTCTTATGTCTTTGATCTCAGGGGATGCTCTGATAATCAGTGGCGGGAATCTGGCTCACATCGATTCAGAAACAGGTACAGTTACCCCATCAGTAGGAGTTCTTCACACATATCCAAATGATGTGATTATTCATGATGGATCAGCTTTTATTGTTAATTCAGGAGATGATTCTGGCACACTCCAAAAATTTGATCTTGGAACATGGAACCTTACAGAGCTTGGGATTGGTACAGGCTGGAACTGCTGGGCTTCTCTTCCTTTAGTTGATGGAAAACTTGCAGTATCTGCAACTCTGAACAATTCTATTGTAATGGTAAATCCTATAACTATGCAAACTGTTTCCTCTATCGAAGGCATCGGGCCAAATCCTGAATGGATGGCTGCGCAGAACAATCTTCTTTATGCTGCCTGTGGCGGCTGGGGAGCTGGAGAATCAGTTGTAGTTATTAACATTACTACAGGTTCTGTTATAGATACACTTACTGCCGGTACAAATTGTCAGTCAGTAGTTATCAACAACAACAACCTTTTCGCTACATGTAGCGGCACCTACGGCAACAATGAAGGTTTCGTTTCAGTTATTGATTTAACCACCGGAAATATTATATCTGAATTGCAACTAGGTGGTTTTCCTGCATTCAGCGTTGCTGCAAATGGTATTCTTTATGTTTCAGACCCATGGGGTGCTGGAGTTTACTCAATCAATATGGAAACTCTAACGGTGATTCATGATTCATCTGACCCATTCTGCACCGGTGGCAATGGTTTGGCGGTGGATGAGAATGGATATCTATGGATTTCAGATGGCATGAACGGACAGGTAAGAGTCTATGACCCTTCAGAAAACCTTGTTCAGACCTACTCTGTACCAACACCTGCTGCAATTGCAGTGAGCGGTTCTTGGTTGGGCATTAACGGTGGTACCGTTGAAACAGGTATTTCCATATCAGTTTCTCCTAATCCCGCCTCCAGTGTAATTACTGTCACAGGAACCATTGCAGGGGAAGCAGTTAGAATCTATGATATCACTGGGCGAATCGCTGCTGAAATTACAAGCGGCGACAGTATTACCACCGAAATGAACATTTCAAACCTTACAACTGGTCTTTACACCGTAGTTGCCGGTTATTCTTCAGCAAGATTTGCAGTAACAGTTAGATGATAGCATTTCTGATTATCTGCATGATAGCTGACCCATGGGCTGACGGTTCACCAGCAGTGGAATACGGAGCTGGTGCAGGATATGGTCAAGCGTATTATCCTGAAAACATTCTTGGTCCTCCTGATCCGGATGCTACACCTGCAGCACCTTCCTTTGGTGAAAACAATCTTCTTACACTTGGAAAGGATGGTTCAGTTGTACTAGAGTTTATCAATAACAGTATCATCAATGAACCAGGGGTAGATTTCACTGTTTTTGAAAATGTAATGGACACCGGTTCAGGATATTTTCAAGAATGTGCTTTTGTTGAAGTAAGCCAAAATGGATCATACTGGATTCAGTTTCCGTGGAATCCCACTACTTTACAGGGGTTAGCAGGATTAATGCCCACAACTGGAAATGATCCAACAAATCCGGAAATTTCCGGAGGAGATCAATTTGACCTAGAGGATGTGGGGTTGGAATGGGTTCGGTTTGTCAGACTTACAGATTGCGGCGACGCTGTTGAAGACGGAGGTCTGTTTGACCTTGATGCTGTGGTTGCTGTGCATTGGTCAACTGGAATCCAAGAACCTCCAGTGGATATAAATCTTTCAATTACATCCCCATTTACTTCCAGTTTCACAATAAGAACTGAAAAAACAGGTAAACTTTCCTGCTACACAATAGATGGAAGACTAACCGGTCAGTGGCAAATTAACGGTGAACCTGCCACAATCAACGCTTCTGCTCTTCCATCTGGTGTGCTGTTTTTTACTCTGAATGAATCCTTACTACAGGCTGTGAAGCTAGTAAAATGAGTACTTAAAGCACTGCTCGGTTACCTACCGAGCAGTGTTTTCATAAAAATATCGCCTTTTATTATACCCAGACTACCGCTGTCTGTACTTACTTCATCGTAACAAACTACATCATCAGGAGTTTCGCCCGGCCTATAAATCAAGAATGGAACAGGGTCATGAACATGTGTTCTAAGATCACACGGAGTTCCATGGTCAGGAGTTATACCTATAGCAACATCCTGCTCCATCTTAGCAGTTTCTTCCACTATAAATTTTACTATCCTTTTATCAAGATACTCAATGGTTTTAATTTTCAGATCCACATCACCTTCATGGCCAGCTTCATCCGTAGCTTCTACATGAAGGTAAACAAAATCATAATCACCTTTCAAAGCATCAATGGCTGCCTGAGCCTTGCCCTCATAATTTGTATCATAAAGACCTGTGGCACCTTCAACTTCAATAACATCTAACCCAGCATACACACCAAGACCTTTAACCAAATCTACCGCTGAAATCACAGCACCTTTTAATCCGTACAGTTCGTTAAGAGTTTTCATCTTAGGTTTAAAACCAGGCGACCAAAACCACACAGAGTTAGCAGGATCTTTACCCTCTGAAATACGCTTAAGGTTCACAGGATGATTTTTCAAAACTTCCTGAGATCGTAAAATCAGATTATTCAAAATCTCTGCTGTTTCAACCCCCTCTTTTTTTGTTGAGTTTACCATTACATCTGCAAAAGCCGTACCAGGAACATCATGTGGTGGCGTACAATAAACAGAATCATTCCCATTTTTTAATACAAACAGATGCCTGTAACTAATACCTGGATGAAAAATAACAGACTGGGATCCAAGTTCCTCCTGAAGAGAATCAATAAGCTTGTGTGACTCCTCAGTGCTAATGTGCCCAGCAGAGTGATTCTTGATTACTCCATCTTCTATACAAATAAGATTACATCGCATGGCAAGGTCTGTTTTTTCCAGTTCTACCCCCATGCTTGCTGCTTCAAGAACGCCTCGACCTTGAAAAACTTCTGCAGCATTGTAGCCAAGAACAGATAAATTTGCCACAGCACTACCAGGGGCAAGATCAGCAGGAACTGTTGCAAACTTCCCGCACCTTGCCTTTGCGCACAATGAATCAATGTTGGGAGTATCTGCAACCATTAAAGGCGTTTTACCTCCAAGGCTCTGTATCGCACGATCAGACATCCCATCCCCAAGAATAATAATGTACTTCATGATATTCCTTACAAAAAGGGCATGCAGCAAGCTGCATGCCCAAGACTGTTACTATGAATAATTCTTTGTGAGAAAATTCTTAAAAACCTCGTAACCTGTTTCAAGATGCTCATAAGATTCTTCCAGATCTTCAAGCCCTTGAAGACTTGGAGGTAACTCAGGGTCAAAAGAAAGAATCTCTATTATCTTTTCTGGGAACTTGGCTGGATGGGCAGTTTCCAGAGATATACAGAGCTGTCCTTGCTTAATTGCTTCATCTTTAACAAACTTCTGCAAACCTGCCCAGCCAACTGAACCATGTGGTTCAAGAAGAAGCCCATGCTCTTTATAAGCATCACTAATCATAAGTTCAGTATCTGCATCATTTATGCTCACAGCATACATATCTTTTCTGATATTATCCATATCAGGTGCCTGACTGATGTTACCATTCTCATCCATTTTTCCACCATACATTTGAACAAGTCTTGGAATATTACTTGGATGACCCACATTCATAGCACTGGAAATGCAATTTCTGGAAGGTACAAGTTTTTCATAAAAACCAGATTTTACAAACTTAGGATACTCATCATTCTCATTGGTTGCAACCACAAACTTCTTAACTGGTAAACCCATTGATTTAGCAATAAGGCCACCACAAAGATCTCCAAAGTTTCCAGAAGGTACAGAAAATACCACTTGCTCATTAATATCACCTGAACGCAGCTTGGCAAATGAGTAAAAGTAATACACTGTCTGGGGAATGAGTCTTCCTATGTTAATAGAGTTTGCGGAAGAAAGATTCAGGTAATCAAGATCTGAATCACCAAAAGCCTGTTTTACAAGAGCTTGGCAATCGTCAAATTTACCATCAAGGGCTAAAATAGAAATATTCTTGCCGAGAGTTGTCATCTGTTTGCGCTGACGATCAGTTACTTCCTTCTCGGGAAACAAGACTACTACTTCTACATTATCCAACCCGTAAAAAGCATTAGCAATAGCACTTCCTGTATCTCCTGATGTGGCAGTCAGGATCAATAACTTACCGTTATTCCTATTGAGGAAGTACTGCATAAGTCTTCCCATCATTCTCGCAGCAAAATCTTTAAATGATGCTGTAGGGCCTCGGTCAAGCCTCATGACAAACTGATTATCAATTACCTTTTCCAGTGGAACCTTGTAATCATAAGCATCCATAACAATTTTTCTTAGATCTTCTTCAGGAACTTCACCCTCTAAGAATTTTTTTCCTACTGCAAAAGCAATTTCATGATATTCCATATTTGAAAATTCAAGAATTTCCTCTGGTGAAAAACTTGGCATTTCCTCTGGCATATACAGCCCACCATCAGGAGCAAGGCCTTTTAGAAGGGCCTGTTCAAAAGATACCGCAGGAGAATTCCCATTGGTTGATCTAAAAAGTAACTTTTTATTTTCCATTACCCGGCCTAACTGCTACTCATTCTTCACCTGAAGACAACTGACTTTTTAAACAAACAGATAATCTTTTAACTGCCTCTTCCAGTTGTTCTTTAGACGCGAATGAAAAGTTGATTCTCATGGTGTTTCGTTTAGGGTTCTCTCCGAAGAAAACATCACCCGGCACAAAAGCAACCTTGTATTTAATAGCTTCATAAAACAGTTCGTGAGTATCAATTCCCTCGGGTACTGTGACCCACAGGAAAAGCCCTCCGTCAGGTTTTGTCCATGTAACTCCCATATCTTCCGGGAAATACTCTTCCATGGTTTTAAGGAATACTGCAAGTTTTTCACCGTAATATTTTCTGCATTTTTGTATATGCTCTTCCATACCCATTTCGGTAAGGAAAGAAGCACACATATCCTGATTATACTTGGGAGTATTTAAAACATTACCCTCTTTGATATTTACTAATTTTTTTATAACATCCACTGGGCCTACATTAAAGCCGATTCGAAGACCAGGGCAAAAGAGTTTGGAAAATGTATACAACCCAATTACATGACCGCCACCCTGCTGCTGATCCAGTGAATAAATGGATGGTATTGTTTCTCCATTGTACCTGAAATCACGATAAGGACTATCCTCTAAGATAGGAATATCAAAATCTCTACTTAAAACAAGCAAAGCTTTTCTTTTTTCAAGACTCATTGTTATGCCAGAAGGATTCTGGAAATCAGGAATAACATAAATGAACTTGGGTCTTTTACCCTCTTTTTCCAATTCCTCCAACTTGATCCTAAACCCATCAACATCAGATCCATCCTCTTGGATATCCACGCCGATAAATTCCGGACGTTGCATCTGAAAAGCAACAATAGCACCGGCAAAGGTTGGTCTGTCAAGAAAAACAAGATCACCTGGATTTAAGAAAAGCCTTCCTATAAGATCTAACCCGTGTTGACCCGAAGAAGTCACCATAATGTTTTCATGGGTTACTTTGATGTTATCTCTTGCTAAAAAATCAACGATAGCATCAAGAAGCTCTGGCTCTCCTTTGATTGCAGTGTACTGCATTACCTTTTCCAGGTTCTCTTCAAGAATCTTTCCAGAGGCGAGTCTCATTTCATGTTTCAAAAACATATCCGGTGAAGGCAAACCACCAGCCAGTGAAATAATCTCTGGATCCTTCAAAAGATCAAAAAGTTTGCCGATTGAGTACCCTCCATACACACTGATATTATCTGAGAAACGCCCATTCCAGTTCTGTATCATGAGAATCTCACCCCCGGATTCAAATTAAAGGTTGCCTGAAAATTTACAGCTTTCAGGCAACCGGTATTTATACTATTAGCGTTTTTGAGAAACTTCAGCAAAAATAGATCTGATACCCTTTTTCATCATTAAGCGACCGTCTTTTGATGCTCTCAGGGATTTATTGAAGATTACCTCTCCAATCTCACTGCTCATTGCTTCCCGCTCTTCTTCTGGAATGAAATATGTAGCCATTGTATCCAGCTCATGTGCAGTTCCATCACTCTCGTATTTGAAAGTCATGTTTGTTCCGCTCTGAAGAACATCAAACATATGATTGGTCCAGTTAAAATTCGCCATACCCAAATCTGGATTGATATAGATGTGTGCAGCAAGGCTAATTCCCTTGATTCCACTGGCATCTAGTTCTTTAGAGCACTGAATAAAGTTGGCTGCCGTGCTTCCGTTGCCTATGTTGATTTCATAAATTGGTGATGTTCCATCTTCACGGATATACTCGTTCATAATATTAAGAAGCATTCTAAACTGCATTGGATTCTGTGTTGCAAGAAGCATAGAAATCTTAATGTTAAGATTAGGTAAATCACGACCGTAATAACAAATTGCTACAATTGTACTCCAGCTTGGGTTCAAGAAGAAGTCTCCACCTGTTGCTAATGCAGTACGGGTAATACCATCAAGATAGATTAAGTGGTTATTATTTGCCACTTCAATACCACCAAAGTTACCAAAAGCAGTTCCCTGGTTCTTCAAAGTAAGAACACAAACACCATCATCACATTCGTGTCTAACAAATTTTTCACCAGTAACTGATTCAAGTTCCTTGAATCGTGCTTCAGGCTGTGGAATCCCAATAAGATTTGTGCTACAAAATTTGCTAGCCTTCATGATGTTTTCTGACATTGTTAGAGTAGCCATAAGATCACCGTTATAAACATAGTTATCTGTAAGAGCTACAACTGAAATCATCTCCTGTGGCGCATAACATGGATTTTCGGTATCAGCACTTTCTGCAATTCTTCTCATTGCATCAAGTGTTACTTTAGCTCCCTGAAAACCAGAGACCTGACTGGTACCTACACCTAAAGAGTCGTTGTAAACTATTCCATTAGCTTTCTCAAAATCTTCAACCTGTGGAAATTTCAGTGCATAAGCTTCTGCATCTTCGATCATTTTTCCGAAACCCTTTTCAGCAAGGATTCGTTTTCTTGTTTCGAAATCCCTCATTTCGGCTATGGTTTTAACAATATGCTCTGCACCACCATGATGTTTTTTAAGAGCGTCAATTGCTTTCATGTCCGCGTCTGACAGTAGCTGATACTTCATCGGTTCCTCCAGTTCAACCTCTAAAAAAAGGTTAGTCAATGGCTGGTCGTAAGTTAGTTAAACAACCCCTTAAATAAGACTCCCACAAATTATCAATGCAGAATAAAATACCGCATTCAAGAGCCACCTGCAATACGACTATTTTTACTGCAAAAAA
>JAOZUR010000030.1 GCA_029938555.1 Candidatus Sabulitectum sp.
AGTGATGTTACAAGCGGAATGAATATTGGAGACAATATTTCAAACATGATTCCATTCAACTCCATGGTTGGATTTACCCAGGATGAAGTTGAAGAAATGCTAGATTACTACATAGACGCAGAAGTTGTTAAAAAAGAAGAACGAAGTGAAATTTTAGAAATTCTTAGAGTTAACTACAATAATTATTGCTTCTCAAGGAATACAGATGAAAAAGTATATAACTCAGATATGATTTTGTATTTTTTTAACAAGTACTCTCAAGAAAAAATGATTCCAGGTAATTTGATTGATGAGAATGTAAGAATTGATTATGGGAAACTTAGATTTCTGATTTTAGAAGAAAAAAGACTTAACGGTAACTTTTCAATTCTTTCTGATATTATTGAAAATGGTTCAATTGATACACAACTGATCCATAGTTTTGCTTTGAATGATATACTCGAGAAAAGCAAGTTTAAATCATTCTTGTATTATCTAGGGCTTTTGACCATTAAGAAACATTACATAGCTTCAAGATATCAGCTTGTTATACCTAATGAAGTAATTAGAAGTATGCATTTTGATTACATACGCCAGGCTTTAACAGAGCGCTTCAAACTCGATATCGACATTGAATTTTTAGAGCAGGAGTTTGCTAATGTGGCAATTAAAGGCCAGTGGCAGGCCCTGTTCGAGTATATTTTAGATAAGTTTTATGAATATACTTCACTGCGTGATTTAGTCCTTCAGGAACATAGTATCAAAATATTTCTAGCACCTTTTCTTGGTTTTTCACCTTATTTTGATGTAAAGAGTGAACCGGAGATGAACCGTGGTTATGCTGATTTGTTCTTTCAAAGCAAAGCTGATATAACAAATTATGAATATCTTATTGAACTGAAATATTTAAAATCTAAAGATCTGCCCAAAAATAAAGAGAAGCTAGATGCTTTAGTTCAAAAAACCAAACAAGCAGCAACTGAACAGTTACTTAGGTACAAGCAAAGCCGAGAAATTACTTGTGAATTGATTCAGTTGATAATTATCTGCTCATCACAGGAAGTATTACTGATTGAAGAGGTTAAGCCATAACTACATTAATGTTTGTTCTTTTTTAAGCTGGTGTAAATAATATGCAAAGTAGCTATTGTAGAATACATCTCAATCAAAAGACCAGCAAGGGCTATCCTCAAAGTGAAAAGGACATGCTCTGTGAAATTGCTCTTAATAAGGAAATTTTTAGACAACACTCATATCATTTGACTTCTATTTGTGAAAGCCTTACAGGGACTCTTGTTTGCACCAACCGAAAGACTCGGTTATGAAACTATCTACTATTTGTTTTAATTTGCAAATTGCGGAGAATAAATGAAAGAAAAAAATTCATATATCAGAGAGACAGTTGGCCTGATTTTGTTTTGAATACTAACAAAATATTTGATTTGTTAATTGAAGTAAGGAACAAGCAGGGCAGGTTGTTTCAGAGGTATTCGGAAATACAAATTCTGGAATACTTTCAGAAGTGAAAAAAAAATGCGAGACAAAAAAAGATTTTGAATAAATTACTAAGTGGTTTTAAAGGACACCTATCAACCACTAAGTGGGCAAAAATTGCAAAGTGTTCTCAAGATACCGCGTTGCGTGATATTCAAGACTTGATTGATAAAGGGATACTTGTAAAAATGAGTTGAGTGGGTGATCTGTGGCTTGAAAAACTCAAAAGTTTAGTTTTTAAAGAAATTGTTTTTTTAAAATCAGTTAAATGAAGTCGTAGTATTTATCTTATGTTAAACAATGATTATATTTTCCCATGTATTCAGTTTTGGGTTTCATTAAATTAAAGGGGTTTGAAATGCCTAACAAGATCAGAGAAGAGATAAAACGGTTGAAGGATGAACGGGGTGCAATTATACTGGCTCATAGTTATCAACCGGGTGTTATACAAGATGTTGCTGATTTTGTCGGTGATTCACTTGAGTTGTCTCGAATTGCCGCCAAGGAAGCAGCTGAGTTAGTGGTTTTTTGTGGCGTTAAGTTCATGGCAGAGACTGCTAAGCTTCTTTCTCCAGAAAGTATTGTTGTTTTGGCTGCCCCACGAGCTGATTGTTCGTTGGCAGCATGCATGAGTGGGGAAGACCTTAGAAAAATGAAGAAGAAATATCCTGGAGCTTCTTCTGTTATGTATGTAAATTCTACACTTGATTTAAAGGCTGAAACATGGTCTTGCTGTACCAGTGCAAATTCTGTTGAGGTTGTTAATGCTGCACCTTCCAATGAAGTTATTTTTGGACCAGATCGAAATCTTGGTACATGGGTTGCTGAACAAACCGATAAAAAATTACATATTTGGCCTGGTGGATGTCATGCACACAGTGGAGCTGATATTCGAGATTTACGAGATAAAAAAGCAGAATGGCCAGACGCAGAGATTTTGGTACACCCTGAATCTCCTTCCGTATTTCTTTGGGAGGCAGATGAAGTTCTTGGAACTGGAGGAATGATAAGACATATCCGAAACTCTCAGGGAAAACGCTTCATAATCGGTACTGAAGAGGGAATGCTTTACAGGTTGCAGACATTGTTCCCCGAGAAGGAATTTGTAGCAGCTGGCATTATTATATGTGATGATATGCAAATGACTACTCTTGAGGACATATTGAAAGCACTTGAATCTGATGATCCGGGTATTCAAATTCCTGTGGAACTTGCAGAAAGAGCATCAGAGGCAGTACGCAGAATGACAGAGATTGGTAAATAAATAGTGTTGAAAATAGCTGTATCTCAAGTATGGTATGATAACCCTTTGGAAATTCAGCAAGAGTATGGGCCGTTTCAATATGGGTTGAATCATAGTTATGTGAAGCTGCTTGATTTGCCTGGTATTCTTCCTTTGGCAATATTGCCTTCAGAAAACTTAACACCGGTTGAAATACTAAGTAATTTTGATCTGCTTGTTCTTACCGGTGGTGGTGATCCTTCTCCGTCTTTGTTTGGTAGAGAAGATGAAGGCAGCAGAAATCCCAGACCTTTTCGATCCACATACGATTTAAAACTGTATCACGCAGCTTTAGAACTGGATATTCCTGTTTTAGGCATTTGCCTTGGAATGCAGCTTATTGGTATTGCTGAAGGTGTTGCTTTAATTCAGGATATTCCTAAAACTAGTGTTTTTCATGATGGGTCAGGTTCCGAACCTGTTTCTCATTCTGTTACTTTTGAAAATGGAACCTTGCTGCGTTCTCTTTTTGGAAACAGCAAAATGGTTTCATCTTCACATCATCAGGCACTTGAGCAGGTTCCACCTGATTATGTGGTATCAGCAAGAAGCGATGATGGCTTGATTGAAGCAATTGAAAGCAGGAATGGAAGGGTTATAGGAGTTCAATGGCATCCTGAAAGAGACAAAACAGGGCAAGCAATTCTTAACACATTGATTAATAAAACAGGAAAAACATGATTTACAGGTGCATTCCGCAAAAAGTTAGCAGAATATGGGGTTCACTTCCCCCTGAAAGTATTGGGCAAGAACCCATTGGTGAGATATGGTGGTTTTTTGACGAAACAATCCTAGAGAATGCTCAGGGAGTTTTCAGAAGAGCAGATGACTTTTTTCCCGATGATTCTTTTCCATTGATTATTAAAACGCTTCATGCATCTCGAGATTTATCTGTGCAGGTACATCCAGGTAAAGATGGAAAATCACCGAAAAAAGACGAATCCTGGGTTGTTCTTCAAGGATCAGGTTTGATTAAACATGGTGTAATGGAAACAGTAACACCAGTTCAGTTTAAAAATGCGGTAATTGATGGTTCTGTTGAAAAACTGTTACAAAACATTAAAGGGCAAGCTGGAGTTTTTGTCCATCTGCCAGCAGGAACCATTCATGCTCTTGGTGCTGGGCTTACAGTGCTTGAAGTTCAGCTGAACTGTACAGTAACTTATCGCCTTTGGGATTATGGCAGAAGAGACATAAGTGGGAATTTGCGAGAGCTTCATATAGAGCAGGGGCTTTCAGCTATTAACTGGGAAGCAAAAGGAAGAGCCACAGGGATTTCAGAGAATCATCTTAATGCTGGTAGTTATTACATGAGTAAAACCGGTGGAGGTCTTGTAACTCTCAAGCCTCTTGAGGTGCTTTTTTTACCTGATTTACAAAAGTGTTTTTTTGCAGACCATGATGGTGGAACCATTTCCACAACAAACGATTCATGGATTATAGGGGTGGAAGATGAATAAAAAACGAAGATTTGCTGTAATTATGGCTGGCGGTAGAGGAACCAGATTTTGGCCTGCTTCAACAAAAGCCAGACCGAAACAATTCATGGATCTTCTCGGTGGTGGAACCATGCTTCAGAAAACAGCATCTAGATTTGCCAACATAACCGGTGCTGAAGGTGTTCTTGTTGTTACCGGTGCAAATTACAAAACAATAGCAGCCAACCAGCTTCCTTTGTTACCAGAAAAAAACCTTTTGCTTGAACCTGTTGGCAGAAATACAGCTGCGTGTATTGGTTGGGCGGCTGAAACCCTTAGAAGAAGGGGTTTTGCAGAAAGTGTAATGATTGTTGCAGCCAGTGATCACAAAATTGAACCTGTTGATGGTTTTGAAAAAACAATAGCAAATGCCACTATGCTTGCTGAGTCAGGGTATTTGTGCACTATTGGTATTACTCCTGATAATCCTGCCACCGGTTATGGTTATCTGCAAATAGGAGAAGAAATTAAACCAGGCAACAGAGTGAAAAGCTTTAAAGAAAAACCAGATTCGGTAACTGCAGAGAAGTATTTAACATCAGGAGAATACTTATGGAATTCAGGCATGTTCATCTGGAGAGTTGATAGTTTTTTGTCTGAGCTGGAAAAACACATGCCCGATCTTTATAAAGCAATAGTACAGCTTCCAGATACAACAGCACCATCTCTTGAGGATTATGGCACTCTTGAATCAGAGTCAATTGATTACGGTGTTATGGAAAAAACAGATAAAGCCGTTGTTGTACCTGCACATTTTAAGTGGAGTGATATTGGTGATTGGCCAGGGGCAAGGGGTGCTGGGGTAAATATGGGTGAAAGTTTAGTTATTGATTCAGAAAACAGTTTGGTGTTTGATGAGACTGGTCGATTAACTGTAATTGTGGGTTTGAATAATGTCAGTGTTGTTTCCACTGACAAAGTTACTCTTGTAATGTCAGATTCCAGTGCCCAAAAAATTAAGGAACTTGTTAATGCACTTGATGCAAAAGGCTCAGACTTGATCTGAAGATTGAAGGAGTGATATGGGATGGTTTGGCACTGCGTTAGGCGCTGGGATAGGTTTTATGTTTGGAGGCCCCCTTGGGGCGGTAATAGGGGCTACAGCTGGTCATTTTGGTGTTGATGACAGAAATGCTTCATCAGTAGAAAGCAGGCAGGCAGCTTATTTTGGAACTCTTTTCTGCTGTCTTGCAAAAATGGCTAAAGCTGATGGACATGTAAGCAAATCAGAAATACGAGTTGTAGAAGATTTTATCACAAATGTTCTTAAATTTGATGGAGAAACCCGAAAATTTGCTATTGATGTTTTTACAGCTGCTCGTGATGATTCTACTCCTGCGGAAGAATACATAAAACAGTTTGCAGAGATAATACAATATAATCAGGATGTTGGTTCAAGTTTTTTAACTGTACTTCATCAAATTGCTCTTGCTGACGGCGTGTTGGGTCCTAATGAAATCTCGATACTTAGAACTGCGGAATTCCACCTAAGGCTTGCCCGTGGAACTGTAGACTCGTTAATAGGCACCTCTTCAGTGGGTGATATTGAAAAGTCTTACAAGGTTTTGGAATGTACACCGGATATGAGTGATGCTCAGATAAAATCTGCGTACCGGGAGAGCTGTAAGAAATTTCACCCTGATTACCTTCAATCCAAAGGGCTTCCACCAGAGTTTATCAGTTTTGCCAACGATCAGATGGTAAAAATCCGCCAAGCCTATGAAAACATTAATGAACACAGAAACATGTGATTTTTACTTATTGGATTATGACTTTAGAACCAACATCTAACCAGAAGTAAGCCCATCTTGCTGTAAAGTACCCTAAACGAATACATCCGTGGGACAACGGTTCACCTAGCCGGTGTTCAGCTGATCTGCCTGCTTGGTGCAGACCGATTGTTCCAGTGTCCACAATACACTGCCAATACGGCATGTGAACTCTGTAAATACTTGAAACTGGGTTCCATCGTTTGTAAAGAATCTCAAAATCACCACTGGGCGTTGTATGTCTGCTTGGACGGCCTGTGGAAACAAGGGCAAGGTTAGCTTCCCGACCATTTTCAAGGAATACAACAACCTGTAACTCTTTACTTATAAGAGCTACTCTTTCCCCAGTCTGATAATGTGCAGGCTCTGCCTGGAACGGAAGAATTGATACAACTCCCCGTAGAAGCAAAAATGGTATAAAAAAACAGTTCAGCTCAACCTCCTTATAACTGTGTACTCTGCAAAGATGCTGTTCCGTAGTCAAGAGGTGGTGTGAGTTGACTTCACCATCAATATGAAGCAGATTTCTTCATGATGTGCCTTGGGGCTTTTTTGTTATTTAATGTACATGTGTTGAATGGAGGATTGTTTTGAAATTAGTAAAGGTATTGGTTTCTGTTATAGCTGCTCTTTTGATTATTGGTGGATGTTCTTCTCCGGCAGTTACAGGTATTAAAGTACACATTCAGAATGGTG
Organism: Candidatus Sabulitectum sp.; assembly: GCA_029938555.1. Classification (GTDB taxonomy): domain Bacteria; phylum Fermentibacterota; class Fermentibacteria; order Fermentibacterales; family JCC-6; genus Sabulitectum. Next base: position 6,699 of record JAOZUR010000030.1, read on the forward strand.
AATATCAGGATGCGATTCACCTGGCTGACAGTGTTATTGCCAATGGTGAGGGATCTAACCCAGAGGTGTGGTACTGGCAGGGAAGAGCCTACAGTGCAATGCGCGTGTGGGATAAAGCTGCAGTTTCTTTTGTTCAGACTTATGAACTTGACCCTCTTATGGGGCCAAACATGGCTAATTACTGGCCTGCATTTTTTAACACTGCTATTGGTTATGCTGAAGAAGGAAATATTGATGACGCTATTGCCATGCTTGAAGCAGGTGCAGCTATTGTTCCAGAGCGTCCAGAATATGACCAGATGCTTGGTGAAATAGCTCTTAATCAGGAAAAGCATGCTGAAGCAATCGCTTATTTTGAGGAATCAATTGATCTTGCAATAAACCAGATAAACATAATCCAGGTAAATATTGCAGAATCTGTTGACCCCGCATTTATTCAGCAGCTTAGTGATGAAAATGATCGAATGGTTCAGAGTGTTATTATTGCTTCATATAACTCAGGTTCAATTTTAAAGAATCTATTCATGAATGCAGAAGACGAAGCAGTTGCTTCTGAGTACATGAATGAGGCTATTGGTGTTTATACAAAAGGTCTTGAAATCGACCCATCAAGTGCTGACCTCATGACTGGGCTTGCAGAATTTTATATTCTATCTCAGCAGTATGATGAAGCAATTGCTATTTATGATAATGCTCTTGTTGCCATTACAAACGGTGTTGAAGAAGGCTGGATTGCAGAAGATGCAGCAGCAGATATGAGAGCGGGAGTTCTTCTTACAAGAGGTTTCACTTTTATCGAGATGGAACGATTTGATGAAGGCATAACTGCCCTTGAAGAATGCAGAGCTCAGATGGGTAATACCTATCAGGTTCTTGCAATGATAGGCCATGCAAACTTCATTATGGAGAATTACAATGAGTCAATTGAAGTTATGGAACAACTTACGGTGATGGAAGATCTTACAAATGATGAGTATGCTAATGCATGGTATATGATTTACGCAAATCACATTCGTCTTGAAGATGATAGCGAGGCCCTTCAGGCTTTGTTGAATGCCATTGAGTATGATTCAGATAATGCAGATTATTATGAGTATCTTGCTCAGACTTACAGTACTCTTGGTCGTAACAACCAGGCAATGGAAGCTATGGCAAAAGCTCAGAGTTTACGCTAAAGAACATAATTGGTAAATAAAAAGAGCCCGGAATTTTCCGGGCTCTTTTTTAATTCAACTGAGTTTTATTTCAGTCTTATAAGCAGTTGATTCTTTTCAACTCGTTCCCCGTTTGATATTGCAACCACTTCAACAATACCATCAATGGGTGCGGTGAGTTCGTTGTGCATTTTCATAGCATCAAGAATCAGAAGAATATCACCAGTTTTTACTTTCGCCCCTACTATTGTTTTTACTTCAACAACAGTTCCAGGTATAAAAGCTGTGATTAGTTTTATATCTTTTGGTTCCCATTTTACCCCATAAGAATCAGGAACTTCTGTTTCATACAGAGTATCATCGATGTTGAGTTTTTTAACTTCACTTATATCTGGCATTGTTTACCTCTCCAGTTCTACAGAGGAATATTGCCGTGACGGCGGAATGAATTACCATGATCCTGCTCGCCTGCATATTCAAAAGCTTTTATAACAATATCTCTTGTTTTGTTTGGTTCAGTAAGAATATCTACATAACCCTTTGATGCTGCAACATATGGATTTGCGAATTTGTCTTCGTATTCCTGAATCTTTTTCTGTCTGGTAGCTTCAGGATCTTCGCTTGCGGCTATTTCTTTTCTGAATACAATGTTTGCAGCACCCTCGGCACCCATAACAGCTATTTCAGCTGTTGGCCATGCAATAACACTACTTGCGCCCAGATGTCTGCTACACATGGCTATATAGGCTCCGCCATAAGCTTTGCGCATGATAAGAGTAACCTTTGGAACAGTTGCTTCACTGTAAGAGTAAAGAAGTTTGGCACCATGCCTGATCACTCCTGCATGTTCCTGGTCAACGCCAGGTAGATAACCCGGTGTATCAACTAATGTAAGCAGAGAAATACCGAAAGCATCACAGAATCTTATAAATCTTGCAGCTTTATCAGAAGCATTTACATCAAGTACGCCTGCAAGGAATTTGGGTTGGTTTGCAATAATACCAATTGGTTTTCCATCAATTCTTGCAAAACCTACAACAATATTCTTTGCATAAAGTTCATGTACCTGCATAAAATCACTATCATCAACAAGCCCATGTATAACGTCTATAACATCATAAGCTTTTCTGCGATTGTCAGGAATGACTTTATCAGTAAGCTCTTTCAAAGGAGGTTTAGATTCAGCTCTAGGCGGGGTTTCGAGGCAGTTTGCAGGTAAAAAACTAAGTAAGCGTTTTATCTGTTCAAAAGCTTCAAATTCAGTTTTAGCATAAAAATGAGCATTTCCAGTAATGGCGGTATGTGTTATTGCACCACCAAGAACTTCAGGTGAAACATCTTCACCGAGAACTGTTTTGATAACCTGTGGTCCGGTGATGAACATGTTAGAAATTTTCTCTACAACGAACACAAAATCAGTAAGAGCTGGGGAATAAACAGCGCCTCCAGCACAAGGACCAAGTATTAGAGAAAGCTGTGGAATAACACCACTGAAGGTTGTATTTCTAAGGAAAATTTCTCCGTATCCGTAAAGAGAATCCACACCTTCTTGAATTCTTGCTCCACCAGAATCGTTGATTCCAATAAGAGGAATCTTTTTGTTTCCTGCTCCGTCCATTACCTTCACAATTTTTGCAGCGTGAGCTTTGCCAAGCGAGCCACCGGCCACAGTGAAATCTTGAGCAAAGATGGCAACTGGACGCTGATCTATCTTACCGAAACCTGTTATAACACCGTCTCCAGCAAGTTTTTTTGTATCCATCCCGAAGTCGGTTGAAGAATGCTCTACAAACAGGTCAGTTTCCAGAAAAGATTCACTGTCAAGAATTTCATCAACCCTTTCCCGTGCAGTGAGTTTCCCTCGTTTCCTCTGTTTTTCCTGGGCAACATCTCCGCCGCCCTTCTGGAGTTTACTTACAAATTCTCTGAACATTGTTTTAAGTGACATTTATAACCCCTCTCTGCCTGCTGGCAATTGTACATTTTGCAATTCTTCCACAAGTGCAATTCTATTAGAAACATAATCTGGTAGAGACAACCCACTATTAATCAGTTCTTTGTATTCTGTTACTGCTTCTTCAATACTATTTATATCCCAAAGGCTGTTGGCAAGAACCATTCTTACCTCTGTATAATTCGGCGATAATACCAGTGCTCTTCTGCAATATTCTATTGCTTTGATGTAATCTTCGCCAGTTCTATATACTTTGGCAATTTTTCCAAGAACAATAGGTCCTTGAGCTTTTGATAATGCCAGTGCTGCCAGTTCTTCCGCATAATTCTGTTGACCCTTAAGGGAATATAACCATGCGGACTGTGCGATGCCCCAAGGGGGCAGAGAGTCAATGATACTATGAGACAATTCAAGAGCCTGAACCTGGTCACCAGTTACCCAAAGGGCTGAGACAAGGACAGCTTTTTCACTCCACTCTGAGTTGATTGTATTGTTACTTATGCCAAGAATCGCCTGGTTTTCTTCAAGTACTCCGGTTTGTAAAAATGAAACTGCAGCTTGTAAAGAAGGATCACCAGAAATTTCAGCCTGCTCTGCTGCGTAGGAAAGGTCACCTTCACGGCAGGCAACCCAGCATTCAAGAGTGCTTGTCCATGGATTGGGTTCAAGATTTTGCTGTATTGTGTAACTGGTATCATTACGGAAGTAAAAAGATTCGATAACGCCATCAAGCAGGTTTATACCCAATTGATCTCTTTGAACTATAAGTTCGCTAAGAGCGTTCAAGGGCTGTAGATATAAAGGTGTGGTTAAAAACATTCCTGGGTCCAGTGGATCGAAGTATCTGAATCCCAGATATTCAAGATTTGTTTCTTGAAGAAGAGACCATTTGGCATATGTACTGGATAACCCGTTTATGTGAATTGGCACCCACTCTGGAAGAGCAGCCGCTAAATATACTGATGACGATGGTGCCAGGGTATTGTATATAAGAAGATTGAATCCGTATTTGTCAAATAAGTTTCTTTGAAAACCTTTGAATCTTTCGCTGGGAGCCTCAGAAATCATAAGGTAATCCCAGTGGAAATCTTCCGGAAAAAGTAGGCATCTACCATCTACAAATAGTGGAAATCTTTCACCAAACCTGTATTCAAGATATCCTGAAATTTCATTTGTGTTAAAAACTTTGGCTTTTTCGAGAATAGCAGGATGTGCTTCCAGTAGATCTGCAAGCTCCACCGGATAAACAGACCAGTCAACATAAGCCCCCAGTTCACGGGGAGGTCCTATTTCCCGAGGGACTCCGTAAACAAATGGAACAATCAGCAACATTATAGCTGTGGCAAAACCGATTTTTTTTGATAATTTTATGTTTAACATTCCCGGTACCCAGGCTAACATTGCAGGGGCCAGTAGTTCACCGTTCCTTGCAGCAAAAACTGTTGCTAAAGTTAACATTAACAGAGCAAGAAGTTTTCCTCTATCTATTTTCTCGGGAAATTTTGCAAGTAAGGCAGTTGTTCCTATGGTTAATGCAGAAAACAAAATAGCAGTTCGGGAAAGGATTTTTTCAGGTGCATATCTGGGGTCAAAAGGACTCCACCATTCTCGAATTGATTGTTTGAATAGTGGTTGAGCCAGGAAAGCTGGGAGATACTCAAGCGTTCTGAAACCGTTTGGATGTATTCCACTTGCCAACAGAAGAAAAACAGGGGGAATTAGCCAGTTTACAAATTCCTTGTATTGGGCTGTTAAAAGTTTTTTCATTGCAGGAACAGAAGCAAGAAAAAGACCCATTACGAATCCTGCATGAACATTTACCCAGAGAACTTGAATAGGGAAGAGTATTAAAGCCAGTTTCCATGATTTTTTTATGTCAAAGGATAGAACATATAGATATAAAGAAAAGAAGAAAATACTGAAAAAGTGTGGCCGGGTTATCCATCTTGGTTGAGCAAGAGTTAACCAAAAGACTCCGAACACAAAAGCAAAACCTGGATTTCCTCCGTTTTTTAATGAAGCTTTGAAAACAAAGAAAACAGAAAGGCCTATGAAAAGAGCTTTCAATAATACAAGCCCTGCTTCGCCAGTGTGTATCCATGCAAGAGCCATAACTGCTTCTGCAAGCCATTCATGCTGTATCCAGTAAGCTCCCTGTCGTGTCCAGGTGAATGGATCTTCAGTTCTGATCTCACCTGTTTCAACAATATCAATTCCATTCCTGAGATGCCAGAAAATGTTACCATTGTGAACAGGAGTAATTGAAAACAAAATCGCTATGAGTACAAGCAGGCTGCAAAGAACTCTTGCTTCAGAAAGTTTCTCTGATATTTTCAATTCGACTCCTGGTAATGGGTGTACCTGAAAATTCAACTGCTTTCAGGTAAAAACTGTCTTTTAGTATAGGGTTAGTTTCTTGAATCATTCTTCTTATCCAAGCCTCTGCAACCAGGTCCATTGCCATTGGATCTGGAGAATTTCCCTGATATGTAAATATAGCCATTCTGTTCCAATGTATGTGAGATTCATCATTGGTTTTGGGGCTGAATATCAGACCATGGAGAGAGAAGCTGTCTTCTCGGTTCCAGCCTCGTGAAACATGCACAGTTCGCTCACCGATTTGTGGTGGGATAGGTCCAGCAGGGGAAAATTCAAAGTAGTTTCCAAACGGGTCTGAAAGAATTAAATCCTGCCTTAATTTCAGTGTGTTAACAGCGTATGCTGCATAAAAAGCATCATGAGCCACAGGTCTATAAATTGAATTAATCGGTAGGGAGTTTAGAACATCTATAGTCCAGCGCATAGTAATATCGTCTTCTGTTCTGTCGGATGCTTTTAATCCGCTGAAAACTGCTATGATAATTATTATAATAGTTAGAATTTTAACAATGTAATTTTTTTTAAATAATAATTGTATTCCATACGCACATCTTAAGGAAAGTGGCAACAAAAGAATCCACAATTGCCCAGCAGGATCAGGTAGATTGTAGGAAGCAAGAAACAGCAGGGCTAGAATTATTGGCGAATCCTTTTTAAGAGAGAATTTACCAGCAGCTGCTGCAAGTAAAACAAAAACAATACTGCCTGGTAACCCAATAAAACTCAGAGCTTGAAAAAGACGCTCAACTGAGGGAACATTTAATCTGTCTGAGTACATGGTAAAGTAATTTATAAGAGTATTAAGCGATTCTGGATGACCGTAATGAGCTATTCTGCTAACGCCAGCTCGAAGAGGAACATAGAGGAAAAGAGAAGCTGGTATAAGGAAGGTTAACAAAACAGGCCATTTCTTTTTTATGGAAAAGAAAAGTGGAAAGCTTAAAATTGAAACAGGGTGCCCTCCAAACAAGGCCATTCCTGCAGCATAACTGGATAGCTTTGTTTCCTTTAGAGCCATGGCAGTAAGAACAAGAAGGATAGCCAGAGGATAAACCTCTAGGCTGTTAAACTGACTCATCACAGGTGCTGCTGTAATGAAAAGAATGATTCCTGCCAAGGAAGAAGCGAATCCAATACCTGATTTGCGGAAAGCTGTGGTTCCAACAATAACCGCCAAGAATCCTAGGGCGCAGTTCAATAATCTTAAATGACCGTAAAGCGGAGAAAAGATCAAAGAAAAAATTCTTAACAACAGAAGAAAAAGAGGATAACCAGGAGCATGGGCTATTTGAAGGTTTGCACCACACACAGCAAACTCAGCTCCATCTGTGGCGTCAAAGGAAGGCGGTCCCGATAGTAGTGTTATTAAAAACACAACAAAGGAAACTGATAAAAGTATCAGCTTCCTTCGCATACCACTAATGCCAGTGAATCACAAAGGGTTTGTGCCCAAGGTGTATCACGGAAAGAATGTTCAAGAAGCTGAACTTCATTCTGATTGCCTTCTGCTTTAAGAATTCCTGCAAGAACAGCTCTGTGACCAGGGATTGAAGGATAACAATATGCTGCATATCTAGCTGTAATGGCTGCTTCGGTAAAATTCTGTAATTCTAAAGCTGCATTAAGAGCCAGAGAAAAGCTGTTCCTTGAAGGAATTGTTTGCCCGGCAATTGCTCTGGAGGCGTACAAAAGTGTGCTATCAGCATTGTCTGCTGCTGAAAACCATAAAGCTGCAGTCTCAAGCACTTCAGTGCCGTCAGGTTTAATAAGCAGACATCTATTCAGAAGATCTCTTCTGTCCGCTGTGCCTGTGCTTATAACAGATGCTCTAACTCTGGCAAGCATCACCGGCAGGTTGTAACCCAGTTTATTTTCAGCCTGGTTGTATAGTGAGTCCCAGTTTGCTCCACCTGTGATAGCGGCCAGTGTGATAGCGCCAGCCCAGTCACTGGAAGCGGCAGCAGGAGAATCTAGAAATGCAAGGGAGTACTGCAGTGATTTTAGGGTATCACCCATTGCCATGAAAGAAGTGGCCATTGATCTGAGCAGCATAGGATTCATGCCAGCTCTAGAATGGATATTGTTAAGAGCAGCGGTGTTTCCTGTAAGAGATAAAAATGTAACTTGCATTGTTATAGCGTTGTTCATTTCAGATTCATTAGCAGTATCTATGTATAGAGCCATTATATTGTTAAAGGCAGTGGTATCTGCTCTAGCAAAAGCCAGATTTATCATTACTTTCATAACTGAAGTTGTAGAATCACCTCGCGCCATGGCAGTTTCACACACATATCGAGATCTTTCATTTTGCCCAGTGAGATGTGTGGTTTCACCTAGAGTAAGCCATGAACCTCCACCAGCTGCTAGGCGAGATGCCGACTCCATTGCAAGTGCAACCCGGCTTGATCTGGCAAAGGTATCAGTTCTTCTTGTTACTCCCCGTAACCATGCATTTTCATCAGCCTTTGCAGGATACATAAGATTTACCGTTAGAGGTATAACAAACAGAGTTAACCAGATTAGTTTTTTTCCTGAGAGAATGGTAAATACAGGAATTATCAGCATTGCAGTGTAAACTCCCCAGGTGGCCAAGGAAAACCCTACAGGGGAAATAGTCATGATAAAAAGAGTGCAGGCAAAGATCGATCGTCTTATTTTAGCTGATCCTGGAAGACCTGCTGTGGTTAGAGCAAGGCCTGCAAAAACCAGAGTTTCCCAGCCTGATGCCCAAGCTAGTGATAAAGCCACAATAGAGGCTACAGCCCTAAAACTACCCTTCCATGCAGTTGCTGTAATTAACCAGAAACTTGATAACAGTGCTCCGGTTATTGTTATTGCGTCGGCAAAAGTCATTCCGTTGGTTGGGACAATTGAAACTGCTGCCACTGTGCCAAGAATTGCAGCAAGCCCTAAAGGAATAAATTCTCTTAAAACTTTTTTTAGTTCAATCCACTTCTTGATTGCCAGTTTTTTTACAAACCACAAGGCTAGAAAAGAAACTGGAATCATATCTATCAAATAAACTATGTAGTGCGAGGCGCCTGTAGTAGGTGCTTCGGTGGCTGCATGCCATTGCAGAAGTGAATGTGTAACCCCGTCACCAGGGAAAAATGGTTGGAAGATCACACTGATTAGATAGGGCCATGTAAAAAACATCAAAAATACAGGTGCAAATGCAATTGTGTTTAACAAACCCCTAAGAATACGTTTCTTGGGAGCTACTGCCCAAGTAAAAACTCCTGCCAAAAGACATCCGATAGCTGCCTCTATCCTGATTCCAGTGGTGGTTCCGGTTAATGTTACCGCTGGATTAAAAAAATTCAATAGGAACCAAGCGGCATTGCTTCTTTCCAGAGGAAAGTAACCTATTGCAGAAGTTATTCCTGTAATTTTATCAATAATTGGAGGTAAAAGCGTTAAGGTCCAGGCAAAAACCATTATTTTTAGAAGTTTTGCAGTATCATATCCACTAAATACTTGCATGACAAAAACAAGCATAAGCAATGGAAAAATATATGCCACAGGAAAGTGCAACATAAATGAAGGAGCGGGAAAGACTATGCCTAATGCGAAAGCTTCCAGTAGATTTCTTAATATAACAGTTAGAGCAAAAACAGCTGCAAGCTGCCATGGTGTGGCAGGAAGCCCTGCTCCCCAATTAATTGATTTGTCTATTAGAGTTTTGAGTTTCATTCGCTCTCCCTGGCATAAAATGCCTGCATTGCTGGATATCCGTGTTCAGGTGTATTCCACTTCAAGTTACTGAGTTTTAATATAGATGATATGAATCCATTCATGTCCATTCCTTCAAGATGGCCATTTATAATACCTTTGCCGGTGAACGCACCCCATCCTCGACTGTGATTCACAGAGTCTGGTGGAGAGTACAAGGCTACTGTGAAGTTATTTTCAATTGCATATTCACTCCAGTAGCTTGTTATGATTTCAACACTCATATCTTCAGGAACATACTGCAAAATAAGATCAGGTTTAAAAAACATGGAAAGCTGAAGTATGGTCTCTTGTCTTATGGAAGGTGTGCCCCATAGACTGTTTTCAAGCAGGGCAGAGTCTATCTCTGGTGCAGTTCGTACTGGAAAGCCATTATTGTCGATCCAGATAACTAAGTGCTCTCTGGTTCCTGAAAAAGTTTCAGTCTCGGGAATAATTAATAGAAGTAGTTTACCTGCGTTGTCAGCGTAATCTGCGATTTGAAAGAATGCATTTGTGCTTTGGTGAGTCGAACTAAAAAATCGACCACAGGCGGTGGCTGGAAACCCTTGAAGTATTTCAGGAAGCGGTTGTTCTGTTACACTGTGGTTAAATTTCACAACCATAACTGTGGTTCCTGTTACAGCTGTTACAGCCTGAGTTTGTACAGTTTTTTCACATGCAATGGTGGAAGCGACCATTAGCGAGATCAGAAAAAATATAATTTGGTGAAAAAAGTGCCCGGTTTTGTACCGGGCACTTTTATATATCATTTGAAACACTACCGAAGAACAGATACCCTTGCAGTTTCTACAGAATTTTCATGTCTGAGAACCACAAAGTAAGTTCCGGAAGAAAGGTCAGTTTGGAAATCTACAGAGTTAAAACCCTGCTGTGCTTCGCCGGAAAACAGAGTAGAAACTCTGCGTCCGTTAAGATCTATTACGGATAGATCAGCAAAACCAGTTGAAGGTAGGTTGAAAGTAACAGAAGAACCGGTTACAACTGGATTAGATGTTATTACTAACTCAGTTGAAACAAAGGTTTCACCCTCTTCAATTCCAGTACTGTAGGATATCTCGTAATCAAATTCAGCTGTGAATGATGTCTCTGCCATAAAAGCAGGGAAGAAGATTGCGTAGTCATAACCTGTTGTTGGAACGGCTACTGTTTTTTCACCGGTTTGTGGGTTGCAGGCATACCAGTTGAACTCGAAACCACTTTCGTTAAAAATAATTGCTCCCAGGTTCCAGTCAAAATTATCTCTTCCATCAAATTCAAACTGAGCATAACCACCCTGATAATCAGATAGATCAACTTTTATCCAGGCAATGCCTCTTGTTTCAAGGAAGTAAGTAGAGCTCGCTGGGTGATGATCGCCTGTAAATGGTAGAGTTGTTGTGGTATTCCATGGAAGAACAATAGCATTTGAAACAGAATCTAGTTCATCATCAAAAAGATTAAAAGCGGCATTATAGAAACTGCCTACGAAGAAACGCCATACTCCATACTCCATGAAAGCTTTTTCAAGAGAGCTTCCATAAGAAATAAACATTTCATCTTGAGCAGCCCACATATTTGAACCGGCACCCTCTGCACAATTTTCCCATACTTTTCTGACAGCTGTCTGATCATCAAACATCAAACCCATCATTCTTGGCCAGAACATTCCACCGTACCAGTATGGGTTACCGGCGTCAATGCCTTTCCATGGCTTTCTCATGGCTCCGCCGCTATAATAACCTGTCCAGTCGTTAACAGCGTCATAAACCATATCTTCCATCCATACAGCGCAGTTTTCCATAAACCAGGTTGGTTCCTGCCAGTCGTAGGAATTCTGAATTGCATGCTGGAATTCATGAGCAGCAGTTACCTTGTTAAGGTTAGCTCCTTGTGTATTGCTAATAACTATATGGCTGGCGCTGGATGCATGGGTTGAATCTGCAGGTTTGTATTCTCCGCCACTGGAACAGTAACCGCATGTACCTGGTCCAGCATTCATAATATAGATGTCATAAAGGTCATCTCCACCGGCACCATTGTCTGGTGGTGGGACAAAATAACCCATTGTACCGCATTCAGTTGCCCATGAGTAATCTACGTATTCAGCAATGTCGTTTGCATAAGTTAGCGAGCTAGCATCACCACCTGTGGTGGTATAGTGAATTCTGAAATGTCCGTCAGGTGAAACAAAACTTTGTGGACTTCCTGAAAGTGTTGGTCGATTCACCAAAGAAAGAATTTCTTCAAGGGTAGTTTCTGAAATAATGTCATACATTAGAACTGCTTCATGCAGAGCAGGAGATCCACTTCTTACAGGTTCTGTTCCCGCTGTGTATAAGGCAGGTAGTTTGTTTTGGTCAATAACACTGTATACAAGGTAAAGTGCCTTTTGATCAACAGTTAGATTTTGATCTGTGTTTATTCGCTGAAAGATTGAATCAGCAAATGCACTTATTGTCAAAATCATCAATAAAACAAGAGTTGTTCTCATTTATCCTCCTAAAAAAAGGACGGGCGATTTAGTCGCCCGTCCTTGGATTTTTATCTAGTTTACCACTACAAATCTTGAAGAACATCCTCCGCCTGGGGCAATAAGCCTAGCGAAATATGTTCCTGTACCAAGTTCTTCAGTATCAATTGATATGTCGGAATTTCCAGCTGGAAGTTCACCAGCGTGGATGTTCTGTATCATTCTACCAGAAACATCATAGATGTTCAAAGTAGAGAATCCTGCTGTTGGCAGTGTTACAGTAATAGCAGATGTTCCAGCCATTGGGTTAGAAAGAGGTGTTACAGCAATAGCTGTGGCCCCTTCGCCTTCTTCAATACCGGTAACAGTAGAAAGTTCAAACACATAAGTTGCTTCAAAGGTAGAGATAGTGAAGTTTTGAATAGCAATAATAACTTCATCCCATCCTGTGGCATCTACGCTGAGGTTGATTGTACTTTCCTGATTATAGATTCTTTGGGTGAAGTACGAGTCGGTACCATCTTCTTTGGTGCTGATAACACCGATTCCCCATTCCCAACCGTCTCTTCCATCAAAATCAAAATTGATCCAGCCGTCATAGTCGGCAACATCAATTTTTACCCATACCATGCCAAGAGCCTCAGGGCCATAAACACTGTCGGTGAGCATAATTGGAAGTTCATCCATTGTAACATTGTTCCATGGAAGTACAAGGGCGCCTGGAGTCCAGATAGATGATTCTTCATATTCGTAATGTTCATCATCTGCACGGTTTCCTGTGAACCAGCGCCAGCAGGAGTATTCCATTAACCAGGTTTCAAAGTCTTTTCCGTAGTGTTGTGCAGTTCCATCTATGGCACCAAGCATATTTACACCAACGGTGTCGGCACAAAGCTCCCAGACCATTCTTACTGCGTCTGGTGATCCAGTACTAACTTCCATGAACATTGGCCATGGAGAACCGCCGTACCAGTACATGGCTGGACTGCGAATATCTCTCCATGACTGTCGGAGACAATTCTCGCCAGAGTGAAGATACTGTGCATAACCATTAGTATCATAAACTTCATTTTCTATCCATACAGAACAGTTTTCTTTAAACCATGTAGGTTCCGCAGCTTCATAACCTGCCTGAACACCATGCTGGAATTCATGAGTTGTGGTTTCACGGAGATTTTCGATACCATAACCTGAAACATTATTACTCATGGCAATATGACTTGAGTAATCTGCTTCCGGTGTGGTTGGATCTGGAAATTCCCCACCTGTTGAACAATAACCCATTGTTCCTGGGTTAAGGCTCATGACATAAACATCATATTTTTCACTTCCGCCAAGGCCTTGGTCGGAAGGAGGTGCATCGAAATCAAGTTCTTCTATTTGAACTGTCCATGCAAGCTCAAATGCAACTGTTAACTCATCGATATAGGACTGGTCAGTGGCGTTTGCACCATTGTCGGTCCAGTGAATAACAAAGTGTTCAGTTTCATCTGTGTACTCTGGGCTTCCTACATTTGGTCTTCCACGAAGAGGGCCATCAAGTTGCTCTTGAACAGGTACAGAGCATGAGTCATAAAGCTTGACAAGCATATCAAATGCAGCTGTGCCACAAGGCTCAAGTGTTGCTCCATCGCTATATTCTAGGGGAATAGCATTGATGTCGTATACACTGTTGTATAGAATGAATACCGCTTCATCTGCAGCCAGTGTACCAGCTTCAAGAGCTTGGTCTACTCTTGTAGTAATCGCTTCTGCCATGGCAGAACTAGCCAAAATCATGGCTAAGATGATGAACATCAAATTGTTAACTTTGCGCATAAATCTCCTCTCAATATGTTTTTTCCACAAACAAACCCTACCACCTAACCTAGGTATTTTCTTTCTCTTTGTCCATAACAATTTTCAGAGCTAATGAGTTCCATTTTCCTTGAGGTTGCAATAGACACTGGCAGTTTGCATAATAAGCATTAGGAGATTAATTATCTGTAAATACCAAATAAAGGAGATGTCTCTTGAAAGTTACATTTTATGGAGCTGCAAAGGCTGTTACCGGTTCACAACACCTTCTGGAAATAGCAGGAAAAAGAATACTACTTGATTGCGGGTTAAGTCAGGGAAGAAGAAATGATAGTGAGCGTTTAAACAGAGAGTACGGATATGAGCCTGCTTCATTGGATGCTGTAATTCTTTCTCACGCTCATATTGATCACTCAGGAAAACTTCCAGGTCTGGTGAAAAATGGTTTTAAGGGAATGATTTTTGCCACAGGAGCCACAAGAGATCTTGCTGCAATAATGCTTCCTGATTCAGCGCATATCCAGCAGGCTGATGCTGAGTACTTGAATAAAAAAAGATTAAGAGATGGGCTGGAGCCTATTGAACCACTTTATGACCTTGAAGATGCTTTATCTGCAATAGAAAAATTTGTTTCAATTCCGTACGGACTTTCATTTTCGATTTTCCCTGGAATTACACTTCGTTTCCTTGAAGCGGGACATATTCTTGGAAGTGCCCAGGTTGAGCTGACTATTGAGGAAAAAGGTATAAAGAAGACTTTACTGTTTACCGGTGATCTTGGTCGTTTTGACAGACCTATTCTCAGGGATCCAGATCTTACATCAAGGCCTGATTTCCTTATAACCGAAAGTACTTATGGCGGAAGAAATCATGAGGCTCAGGAAAAATCTCTGCTTGACCTTGAACAAGTAATCAAGAGAACTGTTAAGAGAGGGGGAAAAATTGTTATTCCAGCGTTTAGTGTTGGAAGAACCCAAGAAGTATTGTATTTTTTGAATCTCCTTCTTGTTGCAGGAAGACTTCCTAGCATACCTGTTTACGTGGATTCACCTCTTTCTTTTAACGCTACAGAGGTATTTAAATTGCATCCAGAGGTTTATGACAAGGAACTTCGTGATCTTCTTTATGCAGGTCACAGCCCGTTCCAGTTCCCAAATCTTCATTTTGTACAGAATGTTAGCGAGTCGAAAGCTATTAATTTTGCTAAAGAACCTATGATTATTATTTCCGCTTCTGGAATGTGCGAGAATGGCCGTATCAGGCATCATCTGAAAAACAACATCACTGACCCTCGTGCAACGATAGTTCTTGTGGGATTTATGGCACAACATACACTTGGTAGAAAAATAGGCGAACGACGAGAAACAGTTAATATCTTCGGTGAACCTTACTCGGTAAAAGCTGAAATTGTAGACATTGATGGTTTCAGTGCCCACGCTGATTCTGACGCTCTGATGCGTTATTTTCACGCTGTGGGGGAAAATGTGAAACAGGTTGCTGTTGTACATGGCGAAGAGAAGTCTGCTGAAGCACTTGCAGCACTTATTCATAAAGACAAAGAGGTGGAAGTAATAATTCCAGCTTTAGGTGAATCAGTGTACATTAATGGAACAATTTAAAGTGACTTGATTATATTTGAGATATCAAGGAAACATGTCTCAATAAATCTGGAGTGATTTTATGATAATTTTAAGTATTTTTGTAGCCTCTTTAATTTCTGTTACTGGTTTTTCGCCAGAGTTTCAGCCACCAAGTTATGGTATTGGTGCAGAGACTTTTGGCGGCGGTGTCAGAGGGTTTTCCATGGGTGGTGTGTCTGCTGGAATGGTTGATTCCAATATGGTTTCAGGTGCCAACCCTTCAGCTTCTGCCTGGGCAGAAAACACCGGACTTTCATGGGGGTCAAAATTCCGTGAAACTGATGATCTGACTTGGTCAGGCGCATCTTCTTTCCCGGATATTTCCATGATAATGCCTCTTCCGCTTCGATTGCAGTTGTCTGCTTTTCTCAGTAATCGATCCAGGATAAATCTAGAAGATTCCATTGTTTTTGATAATGGCTCAGGCACCATTAAGTGGACTGGGGGATCAGGTGAATCTTATCTTGGATTAACTACAAGGATTTCAGAGCATTTGGCTTTTTCAATAGGTGGAAAGTGTTTTTTCGGTTCTGCCCTTGGAGATGCTGTTACTACTCCGGATTCCACAGGTCATATGGTGCCAGTATCCACTATTTACAGGGATGATGTTGAGTTTTCTCCGTCATGGGGGCCTGTCCTGGGGGCATTCATGAACTTTGAATATTTTTCCGCAGGATTTTCCATTGTAACAGACAGATCTAGTACTTATGAAATAGAAAGAAGTTATGTTGGTGGATCGTCGGCAGATACATCATTTCATTATTCTGTACCTGGCGAACTTACCGTTGGTGTTTCATCAAGAGTAATTCCCCAGCTTGTTGTTGGTGTAGATTATTTTGCAAGAAAAGCTTTGTCTCTTTTGGGTACTACCACTGAAGAAGGTAGCTATATTGCTTCCGGTTTTGAATACAGTCCTTTGTCAAGCCTTCGTTTGCGAGGTGGTTATAGAACCATCACAGGTTTATGGCGTGATGGGGCTTCCAGATATTCCGGTGGAATCGGGTATCTTATTTCCGGTGGAAAAGCTTCATTAGATGTTGGAGTGAGTTATGAAACATGGGGTATTGATGAATCTGAAACTGTAGTATTTGCTTCAATAAGGACATCAGAGAATTGGCTAGGACGGTAGTTTTAATACCTGCCAGAATGGAGTCTACCAGGCTTCCTGGTAAACCTCTGGCAGATATTTGCGGTAGATCAATGATTCTGAGGGTTCTTGATGGTGCTGTAAAAGCAGACCCTCACAGGCTTATTGTTGCAACAGACTCCACTGAAATTGAAAAAGAAGTTTTATCTGCTGGTTATGAGGCGGTTCTTACAGGACCGGCTGTAAGTGGTACCCATCGTGTATATGAAGCATGGAAGGCCCTGGGCTCTCCAGGGGATCGTATTGTGAATCTTCAAGGGGACGAACCTTTTGTTCAACCGGAGTGGATCAAAGCTCTTTCAACTCAAGTTATGGATACTAATTCTGTAGTGACCCTTGCTCGGAAAATATCAGCTGATTCAGGAGCTGTTCCCTCTGTTGTGAAGGTTGTTTTAAATTCTATGGGCGAGGCTTTGTATTTTTCAAGAAGTCCGATTCCATGGGGGGCTGAACATTACTTTCATCACTTAGGCGTTTATTGTTTCACACCGGAAAGTCTTACAATTTGCGCTGAATCTCCAGAAGGTAATCTTTCAAGAACAGAAAAGCTTGAGCAACTTGCTTGGATGGAAAATGGTGTAAAAATAAAAGTCATTCCCGGCCAGTGGCAGGCCATGGGGGTAGATACCCCAGAGGATCTTGAGGAGGCAAGAAGATGGTTCAGAAACTGATAGATACAGGTTTACCAATTTTTATTTTAGGTCCTTGTGGCATTGAATCTGAAAAACTTGTTCTTAAAACAGCAGAATTCATTCACGGTTTAAGAAAAAAACATGAAGGCAAAGCTGTTTTTATTTATAAAAGTTCTTTTTTGAAAGACAATAGAACTTCAGAGGGTTCATGGGCCGGTCCTGGCCTGGAAGAAGGTTTACGAATTCTGGAAAAAGCAGGTAATGAATTCGCTCTTCCGTTAATAACAGATATTCATGTTGCAGAGCAGGCGGAACCGGTTGCTCAAGTATGTGATATGCTTCAGATTCCTGCATTTCTCTGTCGCCAGACATCCTTACTTCAGGCAGCTGGTAAAACCGGTATTCCTGTTAATGTAAAAAAAGGTCAGTTTATGGCTCCTGAAAACATGAAGGGTGCAGTTGATAAGCTTTCTGCATCTGGTTGCCCAACTACATTTCTTACTGAACGAGGTAGTTTTTTTGGTTATGGTGACCTTGTGGTAGACATGCGATCTTTGACTGTTATGAACAATTTATGTGATGGTGTTATCATGGATCTTACACACTCTTTGCAGAAGCCTGGAGCTGCCGGTAAATTCACCGGAGGTGATAGATCATTTGTTATGCAGATGGCTCGTGCAGTTGCAGCATGGGGAATTCGGGGAATGTTTGTTGAGCTTCATCCCAGCCCGAAGGATGCACTTAGTGACAGTGCGGTGATGCTTGATTTTAAACAGGCTGATATGGTTCTTGAAACTGCCCTTGCTCACTGGGAGGGAACAAACTGATGGATTTAAAAAATGTGCAGCTTTTTGCAATAGATGTTGATGGTACTCTTACAGATGGAAAGATGCTTTACGGGCCGGCAGGGGTTTCCCAAACCTTCAATTCAAAAGATGGTGAAGGAATTATGCGGCTTCTGGCAAAAGGAGTACATATAGCTTTTGTATCCTTTCGTGATTTCAAATCCACAAGAAGAAGAGCAGCAGACCTTGGGGTGAAATTGCTTTGTCTTGGAAGTCTTGACAAGGCTGCTTCTGTCACAGAGTTAGCTTTACATTTGAACATACCCCTTGAAGATGTTCTTTTCATGGGTGACGACTCTAAGGACCTCCCAGCCATGAAGGTATCAGGTAAATCTGCGTGTCCCCGAGATGCCTCCTCAGAGGTAAGGAATTTCTGTTCAATTGTTTCTGATGCTGTTGGAGGAGCAGGTGCTGTGAGAGAAATCGCAGACAAGATTCTGGAGGTTTTGGGTGATTGATCTTTTTCTTGAAGCTAAAAGAGTTTTTGATATAGAAATAAAGTGGCTTGAGGAAACTCTTCCTTTAAATACAAGTACATTTCCTAAAGCAGTTGAACTTCTTCATCAATCTGAAGGCAAAATTATAGTTTGTGGAATTGGCAAGTCAGGGCTTGTTGCAAGAAAAATTGCTGCTACAATGACAAGTACTGGAAACCCCGCTTATTTTCTGCATCCTGCTGATGGAATACATGGTGATGCTGGGATTCTTGCTAGGGGTGATACTGCATTGGTTTTGTCTAAAAGTGGTGATACCCCAGAGATAGCAGCTTTGCTTCCTGCTCTTAGAGCTCTTGATATTTCAGTGGTTGCTATTGTTACTAATGAAGATTCTTTACTTGGGCGATTCGCCGATGTTGTATTGAAGCTTCCTTCTTTAAAAGAAGCCTGTCCTTATAATCTAGCCCCTACAGCCAGCACAACTGCAATGATAACTTTAGGAGATGCCCTTGCCATGGCAATGCTTAAATTGTCTGGTTTTACCCAGGCAGATTTTGCCCATGTTCACCCAGGAGGATCTTTAGGAAGAAAATTACTAATGAAGGTTTCCGACCTGATGGTAAAGGATAACCTACCTCTTCTTCCTATTTCAACACCTCTTTTTGCGGTTATCCAGGTTATGACAGAGAACCGTGGATTATGTATTGGGGTAGATGAAAAAGGTTTTCTTGAAGGTGTATTTGTTTATGGTGACTTGGGAAGACTCATGAAAGACCACAAGAACTTATCAGACCTTATCTTGAAAGATGTAATGACAAGTGATCCATCAACAACACTAGGTTCAGAACTTCTTGCTTTAGCCGTGCAGACCATGGAGGAAAGAGGAATTACATCTCAAGTTGTTCTTGATAATGATTCTAAACCTCAAGGTATTATCTATCTTCATGATGCTCTTGTTCTTGGGTTCTGATGAAAGTTCAATCGGCTTATTTTTTTCTTCCTGTTTTTGCATTTTTTTTGTTATTTTCTTGTGGCAGTCAAACTGAAAACTGGTCTGATGAAAGTGGTCAGGTACAAACAGTTTCAGCCTTCAGGCTTGTGCAGTCCGAAGATGGATCAAGGGATTGGATGCTTTCCGGTGATTCAGCTGTTTACCGTGAATCTGACAGTCTTCTTTTTATGACCAAGGTAAACATTGTTTTTTATGAGAATGATGTTCCAGAAAGTTTTTTAAGAAGTGATACAGGTACATCTGATATGATCAGTGGAGAAACCATTTTATGGGGAAATGTTTTTGCAGAAAATATAGCTGGTAGAACCCTTGAAACAGATCTTTTAAATTGGTCTGATTCTCTTGAGACATTTGAAACCGACTGCCTTGTAACATTTATTATTCCAGAAAGTACAGGAACTATTACTACAATCAATGGTAGAGGTGTGCTTCTTGATACAGGATTAAGTGCTATTGGAGATGTTACTATCAGACAATCTTTTACAGCGGTTTCAACAGGTGAGTTGCCTTTTGATGAATAAATTACTGGTATTTTTATTTTCTATTACTGTTTTCTCTGTTGCCGGTGTATTTACCGTGACTTCAGACCATGCCTCATCAAAAGAGATGGAGAATGGTGAATCAATTCTTGAACTACAGGGCAATGTTGTTGTTACTGATGATCAGGTCACTGTAACATCTGATTCAGCAACAGTATATCAAAGCTCCGAAAGAGCTGAATTCACAGGCAATGTTCATGTGGATGCAGACACACTAACTGCAACTTCGTATTTTCTTTCTTACTCTAGAATCACAGGGGTTATGGTTCTTAGTGGTAATTCTTTGCTTACTGATGGAGTTTCAACTCTTACAGCAGATCAGGTTCATTGGTTCAGATACAGAAATAAAGCCACTGCAAGAGGTTCAGTTGTGCTTCAAGGGGAATGGCTTGGCATGGTTCAGGGCGAGTATGCTTTGTATGACCGAGACAGGCAGAGCCTTTTTGTTACTATAGATCCTGTTTTAACAAGAATTGAAGAAAATGATACTACTGTTATTACAGCAGACCGGCTTGAGTTCTTCGAAGAAGGAGAGCGTGCAGAGGCCCAGGGAAATGCTTTTGTTACCATGAGACCCAGTGGCATGGAAACTCTTAGTGAGTATCTTAGATACTTTGGTGAAGAGAACCGTATGGAGCTCATTGGTTCACCTGTAATAAATTCGGAAGAAGGAACTATCAGTGGAGACTGGATGGAAATTCTTCTTTCTTCCAGTGGAGTTATCAATTCTCTAAGAATTGAAGGCGCTGCTTCAGGTGATTTAGATAATCTGGAAAGCACTGTGAATTTTGAATCACAGCGTGCAGAGTTTGCGTTTTTACGGTCAGGGGAAGAGCTTGATAGTCTTCTTCTTCAGGGAAGCGCTGTTCTTAATGTTTCAGGAGAAGATTCTGTAAGAGCGGAAGTAAATACGATAAGTGCGGAAGAAATTGTAATCAGGTTTCTTCATGGAGAAGCCGAGGAAATAATGGGCAGAGGATCTGTAAGAGGAACATACAGCTGGAGTGGAGAATTTCGTGAGTGAGCCTATAAAAAGGTCAGAGGAACTGATAGTAAAAGACTTGGTTAAAAAATACAGGAAGCGCAAAGTAGTAAATGGTGTTAGTCTTAATGTAAAAAGAGGTGAAATCGTAGGTCTTCTCGGTCCGAACGGTGCAGGAAAAACTACGACTTTTAATCAGATTGTTGGTTTTATAAAACCTGATTCCGGTAATGTTTTTCTTGATGACAAAGAGATAACATATCTTCCAATGTATAAGCGATCACGGCTTGGTTTAGGTTATCTTCCACAGGAATCCAGTGTTTTCAGAAAAATGACTGTTGAAGATAATTTGATGTGTATTCTTGAAACCATGAAACTTAAAAAACACGAAAGAATAGAAAGACAGACTAAGCTTCTTTCCGAACTTGGAGTTTTAAGGCTGGCCAAACAAAAAGCTTTTACTTTGTCAGGCGGGGAGAGGCGAAGAGTTGAAATAGCAAGAGCTCTTGTGACAGAGCCTTCTTTTCTTCTTCTAGATGAACCATTTGCGGGAATTGATCCTATTGCAGTAGCAGAAATACAGGGCATAATAAGAGATCTTTCTGAACGAGGTTTAGGAGTTCTTATAACAGACCATAGTGTAAGAGAAACTCTTGCTATTACAGATAGGGCCTATATTATGTTTGACGGTAGGGTACTGATTTCAGGGTCAGCACAAGAGCTTGCCAATAATCCAGAAGCAAGAAAAATTTATCTTGGCGAAAGGTTTTCACTTTAATATGCCGGAACTTAGAACAGAGATTAGGTTATCGCAAGTACAAAAACTGGCCATAACACAGAGTCTTCGTCAACAGCTAGAGATATTGCAGATGGCCTCTATTGAGTTAGACGGTTTGATTTCCACTGAACTATCAGAAAATCCCCTTCTTGAAGAAAAAGAGGAGGCACCTGAAAGTACTGAAAAGTTAGAGGAATCACCGACTGAATCTACTGAGGATTCCCAGGAAGATGATCCACAGGATACAGATCCCCTGGATTTACTGAAGGAAATAGATGAAAATATTGGAACATCTCCTTCCACCAAATTCCAGGAGGAAGAACCATGGCGGCCTGAAACTGCCAACCCTGAAACTCTCAGTGAATTTCTTCTTTCCCAACTGGACAGTGTAGAAGTTTCAGAGGATATTGAAAGTGCTTCTATTTATGTAATTTATTCTTTGGATCGCCATGGAATTTTGGCGCTTCCCCAGGAAGAATTGCTGATAGGGTGGGATGGCCCTGAAAATATTCTGCTTGATGCCATATCCACAGTTCAGAAATTTACCCCTCCTGGAGTTGCTCAGAGATCAGCAAGAGAAGTTTTGCTTTTTCAGCTACTTCAACGAAATGGTTCCTCTGCTTTAGAGTCTCTT
This sequence comes from Candidatus Sabulitectum sp., assembly GCA_029938555.1. Lineage (GTDB taxonomy): Bacteria > Fermentibacterota > Fermentibacteria > Fermentibacterales > JCC-6 > Sabulitectum. The sequence goes on from JAOZUR010000030.1 coordinate 28,813, forward strand.
GAATACAAAATAATCGATAAGTGTTTTAGTGAACTTGCAGAAAGACAAATTCTTTCAATTGCAAGTAAACTCAGCGTTTCTCCACATGAGGTAGAGCTTGCTATTGAACAGGTAAAAGTGCTTAACCCATGGCCAGGAGCGGAATTTGCAGGTTCCACAGGCACTGTTGTTGTGCCAGATATTATCATAGAAAATCACAGTGGAAAATTTATAGTATTTTTAAATGATAACAGATTTCCACATCTTTCAATCAGCAGTAGAAATCGCAGGATACTTGAGTCACCCTCAACAGGGGCTGTTGAAAAAGACTACGTAAAGAAAAAGTTTAAAAGAGCCAGTTGGTTTATTAAAGCCATTAAACAACGACAGGAAACAGTTAAAAAAATATCAAATTTTATTGTTGAGACCCAGTGGGAGTTTTTGCTTCATGGAGTGGAATCTTTAAGACCTCTTACTCTTCAGGAGGCTGCAAAAGCTCTTGGTTTTAATCAGTCTACCATTAGCAGAGCAATTAACGGTAAGTATGTACAGTCGCCTCAGGGAATTCATGAGATGCGTTATTATTTCAGCCGGGGCAGTGCAGATTCCTCTGTTACAGCAATTTCAGTAAAAGAAGAGATAAAAAGAATTATAAAAGGAGAGGATCAGTCTAAACCTTTCAGTGATGAGAGAATAGCTGATATTTTAAACAGTAATGGAACAAAAATAAAAAGAAGAACGGTTGCTAATTACCGTAAATTAATGAACATACCTGGCGCCCGAAAAAGACGGCGCTTCTAAGGGGATTTGCGATGAGCAGGGACATTTTTGAAGGTTACAGAGAAGTTACTCGTGAAATGATGGAGAAATTCGGTATTAGTGTATGGGATGATGTTATTCTTACAGCAGGATCGAATATTTTTGAGGGGGTTGTTCTTCCCAGAAGTGAAACAGCTGATGCAAATCACATTGTTATTAAACTGGCCACAGGTTATAACATTGGCATTTCAGCGTCAAAGGTTACCGGTGTGAAAATACTTGGGTCAAGAAAAGTCGTATTCCAGATTCCAGAACAGGAATTTCCATTTAATCCGAAATTTCCCAATGTAAAATTGCTTGGTACAGGAGGCACTATTGCCAGCCGTCTTGATTACAAAACAGGTGCAGTAATTCCTGCATTTTCTCCTGGTGAACTATATGGTGCAGTGCCAGAGCTTGCAGATATATGTAATCTTGAAACCGAGAAACTTTTTGGAATTTTTAGTGAGGATATGGGACCAGAGCAATACATCATTCTTGCAAAAGCTATTGAAGAGGAAATCAAAAAAGGTGTTTCAGGAATAATGATAGGTCACGGTACTGATACTCTTAGCCACACTGCTGCTGCTCTTACTTATATGTGTCAGGATCTTCCAGTACCAGTTGTTCTTGTGGGCAGTCAGAGATCAAGTGATCGTCCTTCAAGCGATGCTGCTTTGAACTTGATTCATGCGGCTAGAACTGCTGCCTATTTTGATGCTGCTGAAGTTGTTGTTTGTATGTTTGGACCTACCAGTGACGAGTATGGTCTTCTTCACCGTGGACCTCAGGTCAGGAAAATGCATTCCAGCTATAGAAGCACTTTTAGAACAATTGGTGACAGGCCTCTTGCAATGGTAGACCGCGAGAAATTTACCTTTCTTAAAAAAGACTACATAAAAAGAGATGCCAATCGAAAACCAAATATACGACCTGTTTTTTGTGATAAAGTTGGAATGGTCTATTACTATCCCAGCATGAAAGCAGACATGATAGACTCTATGGTAGAAAACGGTTACAAGGGAATTATTATTGCTGGCACAGGCCTTGGTCATGTGAATAAGGCATTGTATGCTCCAATTCAAAGGGCAACTGATGCTGGTGTTCTTGTTTTTATGACTGTACAGACCTTATGGGGCTTTGCACAGATGTATGTATACGATACCGGCAGATTCCTTATGCAGCGAGGCGTTGTTCCTTTGGGAAACATGCTTCCTGAAGCAGCTTATATCAAACTTGGTTGGGCGCTGGGTCTTACTGAAGATATTGAGGAAGTTAAACGAATTATGCTTACACCTGTAGGCGGCGATATCACAGAAAGTGAACCTCCTGATGGGTACATTGTTCTTCAAGGTGGCGTTCCAGAAGTAAAGAACTTATTTAAAGGAATAAACAGGTAAGTGTTTCGAACTAAAACATACAGGTAGTAGGGAGAAATAAATGAGTAATACTATTATTGAAACCGTTGATCTGAAGTATCCGGAAGGGTGCAATATCATTTTAGGTCAGTCTCATTTCATAAAAACAGTTGAAGATCTTTATGAAGTTATTTCAGCTTCAATACCTGGTAGCCCTTTTGGCCTTGCATTCAGCGAGGCTTCTGGGCCTTGTCTTATTCGAAGTGATGGTAATGACCTTGAGTTAAAAAAAATAGCGGAAGACAATCTTCTTTTAATCTCCGCCGGTCACTGTTTTATGATTGTTCTTAGTGAGGCTTTTCCTATTCAGATCCTTGACAGAGTTAAAGCAGTTCCCGAGGTCTGCAATATCTTTTGCGCTACAGCTAATCCTGTTCAGGTTATTGTTTCACGAACGAAACAAGGGGGTGGTATTCTTGGTGTGATTGATGGATTCTCACCTACAGCAGTAGAGTGTGAAGAGGATGTGAATGCAAGAATAGAATTGCTAAAGAGATTTGGTTACAAGCGCTGATATAATTTCTTTGTGAATTGGAATGTTGTTTAAAAAAGAGCTTTTTAGTTCAGATGATTGAATTTTCTCTGCTGCGTTTAGAATTGCCTGTTTAGCTTCTATTTTCCATTTTTCTGATTCCTTTTTGTATTTCTTCTTTTGCTCAGATGAAATGGAATCACTGTTTGACATAAGTAAGCAGAATTTTGACCAGTTCCAGTATACATCAGGTATAATTTTTGTATCAGATATTTTTGAGTTCTTGGCAGCTATGAATAAATTCTCAGCTTTTTGTTCCAGTTGATTATCCAGCATCATAGATATGGCCAGTTCAGTTTTCAGAACTATTTCTAGTCTCATAAGATGAAACTTCTTGGTGATAGATAAGGCTTCCTGAAGATATTGAATAGACAGTGGGTATTCTTTCCTGTTTCTGTGGATTTCAGACAAATATATTTTGTTTTCCACAATTCCTTCTTTGTCGTCTATTTCTATACAGATTGATAATGATTTTAACAGTTGTTTTTCCGCATCATCCCAGTCATGAGTCTGAATTCTAAGAATGCCAATATTTGTCAGTACAATATCTTCCATGTTTTTTAAGCCGATTTGTTCTGCAAGGGATAATGCTGAAAAAAAGTGAATTTCTGCTTTTGTTTTAATGCCTAGAGTTAACATGATACTGCCCATATTGTTTAATGCTCTACATACTGATCGCTTGTCATTCAGAACCTCTGACAGCTTCATGCTATCTGTTACAGTTTTGTAGGCCTTTTCCACTTCCCCGCGTTCATTATAGATTATTCCAATGTTTGTAAGCAGATTGGCTTCTCCAGCTTGATCTTGTATCACTTTCACAATATCAAGAGATTTTTTGTAGTACTCAAGAGCCATCTCTCCGTTGCCACTTCGGTAGTGAACTAGTCCTATGTTGCAAAGGCAGTGTGCCTGCCCTGATTTTGAACCAAGTTCATTTGACATTAAGAGGCTTTTGTTTAATTTCGCCAGAGACTCTTTTAAATGAGATCGATCACAGTCGATTAATCCCAAGTTGTTTAAAAGGCTGCTTTCTTCAGCAGTGAAATTTAGTTTTTTTGCCAGTTGCATTGCTTCATTGTAATATGTCTGAGCTTCGTCCAGTTCACCTCGCATCCAGAAAGAAATTCCAAATGATCGAAGAGTTGACAGAAGTCCGGATTGATTACTTTCAGCAATAGCAATTTGTTGAGCTTCTTTTAGTACTTGCATTCCTGAAGCGTATTCTCCTGAATCTCTGTAAGTCTCGGCAAGAAGGATTTTTGCAGGAATCATTAAAGGTTCTTTTTCAAT
>JAOZUR010000138.1 GCA_029938555.1 Candidatus Sabulitectum sp.
ACAAAAGCCATGTCCAAGCTCCAGCAGGAAGTCCTGCAATTTGTCAAGCAGGGCATCCTCAAGATCGGATTCACTCATTACTTCCTTGGATTTGATCCCAAGGAACTCGAATATGTAAGGATCACGGATTACCAATGCAGTTGGCGCTTGCTCTGATCCAGTTTGATTCATTTCAGCCAGTTTTTTCTTGTTCTTAGACAAACCAGATCGTTCATAGTACAGACTGCCAATCTGACGATTCAACTCTCGGACAGACCAGTTGCCACGCATGCACTCAATCTCGTAGAAAGTACGTTTGGTTTCATCATCGAGATCAACAAGTAGCTTGAATTTGCTGTATGACAGGTTATCTATGAGCTGTTTCGACGGAATAAGTAATTGTGCCGACACTGTCGGCATTTTCTTCTTGATTTTCGTAATGTATTCAGGAACATACGATTGCAATTGTGCCGACACTGTCCTCCTAATTTGTGGATATGTGCGATAGAATTTTAGATAGTCATAGAGCTGGCGTCTATTTGAATTACTTACTTTGAGTTCTTTTAAATGGTTCGCCAAATCCTGCAGAAGATTATCACCGTACTTAGCTCTATCTTCACCGTTCAGTTCAAATTCGGCAATGTATGCACCAATCAGCCAGTTACGGAGAGTCAGGCTGACATTAACTGCCCTGCTTGCCCTTGCAGCGAGATGCTTATGTACCTGCCGAATGGTAGATACAAGCATATTGAAATCCATTCTGGTATGTTCTTTTGCCATCAGCTCTCCTTGATAACGAGCCAGGTTATCAGATCGAAATCTGAATTTTCGTTAACCTGTTTCTGCCTGTCCGGTATAATAATTTTCACCTGTCAGTATATTGAACTTATCACGGAAACCCTGAAGCTCTCATAATAAACAGAATGAAAAAGAAATCAAGTCGCTCCGTGATCCCGCATCTGAAAGATATCTGAAAACTGCCGGTTGCATAAGTTGGATCACGCACAACTGGTTGACAGGGTTGACTCCACTTCCCCTCTTCAGACATGCTATATGCACATATGAAGATCCAGCTGAAGGGCATTAACAAGTGCAAGACCGAAAGCTAGACAAAATACTGACTGATTACCCCGGGCTCCCCTTGTTATTCTGGCAAACAGTGAACGTGATCTTCAAATCCTTTCCGACAATGGAAGACTTAAGCACATTCATCAAACCTTCGTATGGCAAGGTGATGTGCGACTTTTTCTTGCAATAATCAAGCTGAATCAAGACAGACTGAATGCAAAGCATGATGCTCAAATTGCAGGGCGGAAAAGATGAATTCGCATTCCTTCAGATAAGACCCATGATCCGTGCAGCCACCAACCTGACAGAGATGGACAGCATTGATGAAACCGAAGCTATATGCATATCGCATCAGGTGCTGGGGTTTGGCTATATGCATGACATAAAAGACATCATATACATCTCTGCCAAAGACTTTGACCGAAGCAAAACAACCGGGATAACACTGGAGATACAAAAGATCAACAGCCTGCTGAACAGTAAGAATAGACCCTCTCTTCTTGTCGGGCCTGGAAGGTGGGGAAGTTCAGACCCCTGGCTGGGAATACCGGTGAAGTGGAATCAAATTTCTTCTGTAAGATGTTTTGTTGAAACCCCATTCTCGGACATGGATGTTAATCCTTCCCAGGGAACCCACTTTTTCCAGAACATCACCTCGCTGGGAATCGGATACTTCACCCAGACCAGGAAAGATTTTATCGATATTGATTTCCTGGATACTCATGAAACCTAAACAGATTCCGGGCAGAAAAGAGGTGTCATCAGTCTGTAAGTTCAGTGATGCCCATTCTTGCTTTCTTCCAAAAATACCATCAAGATTACCCATGAATTATTTTTCATTCAATAGGCATCATATTCTGTGTTATTGCATTCTATTTCATACACTCAATCACTTCTACGCAGAGGCCAAACCGACCAGTTCATCAAGTGAATCTCTGGTAGGAAAAAGTTGACACATGACCTGCTGAAATACAGGAAAGAACGAAACTGAGAAGGTAGCAGATCCACTACGGCGTTGCTATTTTCAGATCTCCCTCAACATAACGGTGAATAAGACTTGAAATAAGAGTCTGATAAGGAATACCCATCTGCATGGCCTTTTTCTGAATGCCTATGTAATCATGGCTGTACAATCTAATAGTAATTCTCTTATCCTTTTTAAATGTATTGTCTGCAGCTGATTTTATTGATTCGATCTCTTCCGGCGTTGGCACAGAGAGCTTCATGTTGCCGCTCTCCAGTGCTTCTAGAATATACTGCTCTTCTTTATCATATTTCATGTCTGCCCTCCTTTTCTTTAAGAAACAGTTTTGTCGCTCTTCTACTGGGGATAATGGTTTTCAAAAAAACACTACCTCTCCCTGGAACGAATGGGACTAAATGAACATAATCGTTGATTACAACAAAATACATCCTTTGTCCCGGATAGTTGATCTGGTCAGGATGCTCAGCCTCTCGCCAAACACTACCCATGGACAGATGAAGAATCACTTCTTCAAAAGAAATATTCCTCTCTTCCTTTAACCATTCATTTTTTTCAGAACTCCATTCATATTTCATAATAGCAATGTACATCTATTGTATGCACGTGTCAAGCAGCCGATTCACTCACCAGAGTAATCGCTATCAGGTAAATCAGCTTGAATTATGTACACAGAATAGTAACTCTCTGGGTCTTCTGGAACAGCGAGAATACCACGCTTGGAAATGTAAAACTTCCAGTGACCTGTATCATCTCTGCCAGGAAGAACTGCCGTGATCAGATGTTCCCCTGATACATCATAAAGATCAAAAGTCGGATATTGTTCAAAACCCCTCTGCACCCAGATCCG
>JAOZUR010000081.1 GCA_029938555.1 Candidatus Sabulitectum sp.
GCTATTGGGTAAGCCAATTGAAGCTGATTTTGCTAATATTTTAGCTGAGGAGGACGGTCGGGAATATTGATTGTCACTCTTCACAATACGGTAGGAAAAATATATTGACGCTTGACAAGATAACCAAGATCACGACACACATAACTCAACTACTTTCGCATTGCCTTCCGGCTGCTGCCGGGACGCTCTCGGTTGTTAGCGGAGTTGCTTTCAAGTTGCCGTGAATTGTGCTGATACAAGTGATACTCCAAGTGCAAGGGTTTTGGCCAGAATAGGCCATTTTGCATGCATTTTCATACACCAAATATACACTTATATTATTACAATGTAAAGAGTTAGTGGCTATTCAGGAAGCCCTAGTTATCAAATTCAATTGTAGCCTGCAAAGGTAACTTGGAAACCCCAAAACTCAATCAAAACTAGTGGTTTTGGCTTTGAGTGATGCTCTAATGCTTAAAGAATAACAGCATTGTTATTTTTTCCCTATCCTGAACACATCAGTTCGCAATACTCCGTATTTATCAATACAGACCCGTTCAGTTAAAAGAATTGTCAGAACAACACTGACAATTGTACTTACAACAATTGCAATCATGATAAGAATTTGATATTTGATTGCCAAGTCAGGGCTTGCACCACCCAATATAACCCCTGTCATCATGCCAGGAAGAGTTACAATGCCCATGGTAGCCATTGATGCAAGTGTTGGTTTTAAAGCCAGTTGAACACTTTTTTGTATGTATGGAAGCAATGCCTGCTTACGGGAAACACCCAGAGAAAGCACATATAAATAGTGCTTCGAATCAGTCCTCAGACTATCATAAAAAGTACTAATTCCAACTATATTTCCACGAAGCGAGTTTCCAAGAAGCATTCCACCTAAAACAATGAGATACCTTGCATCAAAAATATTTTCAAGTGGAATCACAAAAACATTAATATAAAGAACTACTGTAAATGTACTGACGAAAAAAGATAAAAAAGCTGGTAAGAAAATCTTAGTGATTTTTATAGACGAGCTTTTTATTGAAGCGAATACCGCCACCACAATCATAACAGTTAACCAGCCGATATTCACAAAAGGATTATTCCAGATAAACAGGTATTTTAGAAAAACACCGATCAAGGCAAGCTGTATAGACATTCTGATAATGGAAACAAACAGTGGTTTTACAATTTTTAATCCATATTTCAAACTAATCACTACGGGAATAACCAGCAAAATAAATGCAATAAGAAGAGATAGTATTGGAATATCTACTGTTTCCATTTTCCCTCCTCAAAATCAAAAACCTTTACAATCGGATTTTCAAGCCAAACGGGATCATGAGAAACAATTACACAAGTCCAATCAGGTTTACTCAAAAAGAAATCTGCTACTTTATTTTTCAGATGTTTATCAAGGGAAGAAGTAACCTCATCAAGAAAGAATACGAAACGATTCAACATTATGGCTATAACTATTGCTAATCGTTGCCTTTCACCACCAGATAGTTCCTTAACATTCTTTTGAATCAGATCATTATCTAGATCAAAAATCTCCATCAATTCAGCAACTGTGATATCTGAATAATTATCTTTTTTAAGAGTAGAAATAAAATCAAGTAACTCTTTGACAATTCCATCTCCAAGGCTAACATCCTGATTTATGTAAGAAACTTGTTTCCGAAGATCCCATACAGTTTTTTCATTCACAAGAGTACCATCAAAAACAATCTGCCCACTATCAGGTTGGATAAAACCAAGAACCAAAGAAAGCAAAGAGCTCTTCCCTGATCCTGATTTACCTGAAACAACTACTTTATCACCTTTGTTAATAATCAAAGAAAGATTCTGTATTACATTCTTTTTGCTAAAACTCAGGTAAATATTCTTAAATTCAATGAGTGGAGTAGATGACTTCATTTTAGAATGTCACTCTGAATAAATCGAGCAACGCTATCTTCATGGTTGCTTCCAATTACTTGAGTAGCGTATTTTTTTAACTCATTAATAGCATTCGAAACTGCAATTGCTCTGTCTGCCATTTTAAACATACTAATATCGTTTGCATTATCTCCAAACACAACAACTTCACTGCTGGAAAGTCCTGTGATTTTCTGCAACTCTTTAATTGCAAAATCTTTAGTAGCTTTTATATCATGAGCTGTAAGCCAGTAATAACCAGGTGAATACTGGTCTTCCATACAATGAATCTTTAGTATATCTTTATATTGATCTCTTAACTCACATTCCAGATCTGCAAGAACTTCCAGTTTCCCAATCACATTCAAACAAATAACTTCATCATTGAATGAACTAGAAATATCCTTCACATATCTAAGTCTTTTGTCATTATGAATTCTTCGATCATTCAGGTACCATTTGACACCTTCATTGGTAACACTGCTGTAATACAGTCGATCCTCTGAACCGGTGAAAGTAGAAACAAAAGGAGAGCATCCATGTTTACTGATAACACCACAGATATCTTCAACTAGTGAGGTATTTATACTGTTGATAAATAAATGCTTACCTGTTTGCAAATCGGAAATAATAGCACCATTGAACTCTATCACCGGAAGGTGAAATTTAAGTCCTTTAAAAATATCCTGAATAGAAGCCACGCTTCTTGCACTTGCCGTAGTGAACAGAACACCCTTTTCAAGTAAGTCTTGTAATGCTGAGAATGTAACCGGAGAAAGAGAACCTTCTCCGGTAAGCAAAGTACCATCAAGATCAGAAATATAAAGTGAACTCATAAATTCTTAACTGTTGTACCCAAAGAATGTGCCAAGTATTTCCATTCCAGCCTGATACTTATCCTCTTCAAGATAGAAAATAAAATCTCCATTTTTAGGAGTCATCCAGCTTTTTCGCTGCGACTTGGGTAATTCAGAGAATGATCCTATCTCAGTTATGTATCCATTTTTTTCCAAATGTCTCTTTGCAGATTTAAGAGCATCCAGATCGTCCATTTGAAGCACAGCAATCAGCATTTACCCGACTCTCCTATTCGTGTGAAATAGCTGTAACAGGGCAACCCTCTTCAGCTTCAAGAGCACAAGCTTGTAACTCAGCTGGAACTGGGTCTATTTTTACCTGAGATTTGTCATCCACAAGGCCAAATACATCAGAACAGGTACCTTCGCAAGCACCACAACCAATACACATTTCCTGGTCTACTATAAATTTCATGATTCTCCTTAATAATTTATACCGGCTGGTTTTACATTCACTGAATCGAAAGCATGACAAGGCGTAACTCCATATACCATACCACATTTGGGGCACTTATCTTCAAAATTTACCATCTCAAATGTTTCATCACACTGAACACATTTAATATCAAGAGGCATTGGCAAAGGCTGAGAATCGAAACCCATCTGTCTTACTTTATCTACAACCTGCCTATCATTTTCAAAAGATCCTGCGCATCCATCGTGCATAATAATTCTCCTGTTTGTTTAAGTATTATCTATTTTTGTAATTATCTCACCTTGACGCAATTTCGTACGGTAAGCTAGTAATGTTCTGTCCATTTTTTCCAGGGTTGAAAGAATTTTTCTTTCCTCATCAGTAGTATCAATAACCTTATAAATACCACCATTTTTGATTACAATTCTTCGGTCTCCCATTAAAGCTAAAACAGGATCATGCGTAGCCATTAGGACTATTTTATCTTCTGATAAAAGAAGACTAAGTGCTTTTTTTCTGTCTATGCCTGCATTTTCAATTTCATCAATCAAAATAATAGGTGATTTACTTAAAATTGCAGTATCTGCAATCATTAAAGCACGGCTCTGCCCTCCACTAAGGCTAGTTATAGGAGTATCAGGGGTAAAAACTTCACCAGCAAGACTGTTGGCCTTATTAATGATTTTCTCTATTACCTGATCTCGGTTTTGAACCATACGGCTTTCCGCGTGAAGTTCTACAAATTCGTAAACAGAAAGATCCATTACAAAATTCATGTTCTGACTTAACTGAGCAACAAGCTTGTCAGCGGAAGAAAATCTCCATTTTTTATCAGGTATTTCTCCATTAATTAAAACAGATCTTCCTGTGGGTGTATCACCTTGGGCAACCCACTCAATATCTCCCAACAATCTACTTTTACCTGAACCGGTAGGACCCACAATGCATATAATCTGACCCTGTTCAATCACAAGCTTTTCAAAATCTTCTGCTACACCGGATTTATCGTAACCTGGAAGAATTGTTACAGTTTGTACTACATCATCTTCTTTGCCTAAAAAGGCTATCATCTGTTTAATGAACTCATTTATCTGAAAAGCAACATTGTCGATGTCAATTGCTTTGTCTTCAATTTCATCTTCATCAAATTGAGCTAAGTATTCAGAAAGAGTAAGTTCTTCTTTCCCTGAAATTTCAAATCCATTATCACTAAAAAAGGAAGTAAGAAATGGGAACTCAGATATAAGATCCGAAATTTTTCTGTTGTTAATCTCTGCCATTAGTCTTCAACTTTCATCTTACGAACATTGCCCATTTGATAGCTTTCTCCGATTCGGGTTTCTCCAAGGCAGTATGAACAAAGAGCTGCAGGCATTGGAAAACGAAGTTCCATTCCTTTAAGTGAATCAATATTCAAAGCTTCTTCATAAAGAAGAGTGCTTAACTCAAAACTTCCTTGGCCGGTAAGACCGTTAATGTGCATTATTATTGCTGATGGATTAACTGTGTTTACTCTGGAAGCGAAAACTTCACGCTCTGCCTGAGAAACTATATCACCCTTGGTGATAACAACAATATCCGCTGTTTTCAGCATAGGCCCTATTTTCTTGGGAGTGTTAATACCACTAAGGTTATCAATAACACAAACAGCTTTAATGCCTTTGATGTAAGGAGAACATCTGTTACAAAGACCAGCAGATTCACTTATCAGAATATCGAATTCATTCTTTAAAGCCCAGTTTGTAATTTCCTCTACATTGCTTACAAAATAGTGATCTGGACAAAGAGCACCTGAAAGCCCTTTACGCACTGGAATACCAGCTTTTTTATAAAGCACATCGTCGTCAGTATAAAGGCAGTCAAATTTTGCTACTGCTACTTTCAACCCCTGTTTTTTCAAAGAAACTATAGTTTTCAGTATAACAGACGTTTTCCCTGATGACGGTGGTCCTGAAATTGTTACTAGATTCATTGTTTATCCGATCGATTCGTTGAAAATAGTTTCGCATTTTTTAATCAAAGCACTAATATCATTGCTGTAAATATAATCCCATCCCAGCCACATGAACTTGTTCTGTGATGGAATCCTGTTATCAAGGTCTGGGTGAACACTTGGGAATAAACCACTGTGGGATAATATTTTTCCTACTTCGACAGATGAGAAAAAATCAATCACCGGCTGAAGTTTCTCTATTTTTTCCTTCTTTGAAAGCATAAAAATAGGACTGATGATTGCCCCATCTTCTGGCCATACAGCAACCATAGGGCCGCCTTCTTTAACCACTTTTGTGAAAAAATAAGGCATTATTGTTACAATTGGTTTTTTAGTTTTCAATCTGTTGCTTTTGACCATCTGCGAAGGATGCATGGACTGAAGAAGGCTTCGTCCGAGTTTTGCAACTCCCTCTTCCCCATAATGCTTGTGTATGTTCAGAAGGATACCGTTAAACAAATCAAAATCCCCCACAGGAAGAGAAACTCGCTTCTCGAACTCAGGTTTTAAAATATCCTGCCATGTTTTCGGTAACTGCCTACCATCAAGTTCAGTCTGATTAATAAGAAATACTGCGGGAACCACACCAATCATGGCATAATGACCTCTGGGATCTTTAAGCTCAAGACCATCAAAAAGATTGTTAAATTTACCTATAGTAGTGGTGTCTGCGAATACATTCTGTCTTTTGAATTTACCAATCATTTCTTCGTCGAAAAACATATCAAACCCAGCTGATATAAATAAATCAGGTAGTTCTTTCGAATCAGTAACTCCTTTTATATTATTCTCTACCCAGTCTAACCCCATGGATGCCGCTTTCAATTCATGGTTAATCGGAACATCGTATTTGCCTGCAAATTCATTGAATTGCTCAAGCAAAGGTATCCTTACAGGGCATGGAAGTAAACCAACAATACTCAAGGCATCTTTGCTTTTTGATGGTTTTGATGTTGCCAAAGTAACATCAATTACTTCATCATCGCTATTGATAGCCTGATTAAGAAGACTTGTAAAAGTTTCCATATCAAGCTGTTTCAACATCAAAGCCGTTTCAAGTGTTATTGATTTTGCAAATTTAGCCCTTTGATCCGCATTCTGCATCCGTGGAAAGCCGTTTGAAGAGAAAACAGGAATGGTTTCCGGATATTTCTCTGTGATATTCCAGAGAGTTGTATTTTTATCAAAATATTCCATAATTCTATCCTTTGTTTCAATTGCACTCCACCCATTGTTGAGTACATTGGTATGATATGACATTCCAGTTGGATTGTGCAAACTTTAACAATCTATTTTTTCTTCGCTACCATGAAGTAACCCAACGGGAATTTTTTCGATGTTCTTTTTGAAACCTTAATGCCTATTTTAGTTCCAAGGAAAACAGAAGTAAACCATTGAGTGGTAATTGCAAAGAATTTTCCAATCAAAGGTACTTGAATAATGTTCTTAGAGTAAATATCAGTGAGTATTTCTGGAACACCCCCAATTGGCGAGATCTGAATAACCTCTAGCCCAGAATTCTCGGCAAGACGCTTAAGGGCAAATTCGGTATATCTGTGAAAATCAAATGGTTCTTCGTGAATCCAATAAAAAAATGGAACATTTAATAATAGAACTCCTTCAGAGGCCAAGACCCTTGCAATTTCTTGCATCAGAAGCTGAGGTTCTGGAATGTGTTCAAGCACATCAGAAAGAATAACTGTATTGTATTCTTCGTTTTTAAACGGCAGTACTTTTGTTAGGTCACACTGATAATCAAGATATGGATTCTTGTGAAGTGTATTTTCCCAGTCAACACATATATTCTCTTTAACAAAAGATTTATAAGCCTCATAAAGAGGAACCTTGCCACAACCAAGATCAAGAAGTCTTCCATTTGCATACTGTTTTAAGTATTTCTGATAAAAAGTTGCAACAATATCTGTTATCAATCTAGAGCCAAGGCTAACTTCAATTGGATCTCGTGAGGCACGAAGCTTATCACCTTTTAAAATGTATTTACTTGGTTTCCAAATATCTACTGATTTCATTCTATTTAATTTTCCCTTTCATGATAATGATAATACAACACAGAATACTAACTTTCTGTATCAAGAACTGATCGAACTTTTGCTGTAAGATCATCTAAAGAGAATGGTTTTGATATGAAAGGAACTGATTTATTTCCCGATCTAAAACTTCCTAAATCATCTCCTGAATAACCTGACATGTAAATTATTTTCAAATCAGGCAAAATAACAACAGCTTCATCATGCAGTTTTTTTACACTTATTCCAGGCATTATCATATCTGTAAGCATCAGGTCAATCAGTTTCCCTTTTTCTTTCAAAATTTCTAAAGCTTCTTCACCACACTTAGCTTCAAATATTTTAAAACCAGTCCGTTCAAGAGTGATTTTAGCAATCTCTCTTACTTCGTCACTGTCTTCTACAAGAAGAATTGACTCAGTGCAAATTTTGTCTACAAAACTATTTTTTTCTGGTATTTGGACTATTTTTTTATCAGATAGAGGCAAAATAACTCTAAAAGTAGTACCTGCGCCAAGCTCGCTCTTTACAGTAATTATACCTTGATGCTGTGAAATGATTCCATAAACTGTTGCCAGGCCCAGCCCAGTACCCTTGATGCCTTTAGAGGTAAAGAAAGGTTCAAAGATTTTTGATATTGTTTCAGTACTCATTCCTGTACCATTATCTGAAACCTCTAAAACAATACATTTTCCTTCAAAAGTTTCATCTTCTAAAATCCCAGAACACTCAGCAGCAGAAGTTGATAGTGATGTGGTTATTCGCATGGTTCCACCTTCTGGCATAGCATCCTGTGCATTAACTGCCAGATTCATTAACACCTGCTCAAGTTTTATCACATCCCCTTCCACTGGAATAATAGATTCACACAAATCAAAAGAAATGGAAATGTTCTCTCGTATGGTTCTTCTTATTAATACAGAAAAATCCGATATTAACTTATTAACATCAAAAATACTTAACTGCAAATACTGCTTTCGTCCAAATGCAAGCAACTGATTAACAAGTTGCTGACTGCTTTTACCGGCTCGAAGTATTTCCTGAAGAGGCTGCGGATCTGAATTAGTATCAATATCAGATAGAAGCATTTCTGAGTAACCTATAATTGGGGTAAGAAGATTGTTAAGATCATGGGCAACCCCACCTGCAAGCTGACCAATAGATTCAAGCCGCTGTGTTTTGTTAATCTGTTCCTGTAGTCTGTTTTTCTCTATCTCTGCAAGCTTCCTTGGTGTAATATCTACATGAGTTCCAGCCATTCTAATGGGATTCCCTTTTTTATCCCACTCAATAACCATACCTCTGTCCATTACCCAGATCCAGCTTTTATTAACATGCTTCAATCTCAAGGTTGCTTCATAAAAATCAGACTCTCCTGAAAAATGCTCTTTTAGATGAAGATAAACATGAGAGATATCCTCTGGATGGGTAAGTGAGTTCCATGATTTTTCTGTAACCGGTTTGATTTCATCATAACTGTAACCAAGCATTTCTGCCCAGCGTTCATTTATCTGTATCTCACCTGTCAACATATTCCAGTCCCAGGTAGCTGCTCTTGTGCCCTTAAGAGCAATATCCATTCTTTCTTTGCTTTCTTGTAAATCTGCCAATGTGCTATTAAGAAGATTTGTTAAATTGCTGAACTCAGATGATAACTCATTAACTTCAGCCATCCAGTGTGGTGCAAAATCATTCTTTTTACCATCAGCAATATCTTTAACTGTAGAGCGAAGATCATGAATGGGTTTAGTAATAAGCCTAGCAATAAGAGTTCCCAAACCAAGAGCTAATAACAGTGATATTCCCAAAAGCACAAGAGTATCTCTTCTGCTCTTATCAAAAAATTCCATGTAATCTGAATCTGGAATAACAGTCACAATGTAATATGATTTTCCTATGGAATCCTTAAAGGGAAGAATTTGCACAAATGCATTTGAATACTCTGATTCAAAGTAAAAATCTACCATGGAATCCACATCAGAAAGGCCTCCATACAAACTATCTATATGCAAGCCAACAGTTTTTATCATATCATCATCATATTCGCCAGCAGGCAAAAGCCCAAACAATTCTGAATTTCCATTTGCTGATGAAGATGCAAGAATACGCCCCTGATTATCAGTAAAAAAGGCAAACCCAGTTTCACCAACTTCAATGGACTCTAAAAAACAATTAAGCTGACTTAAAAAAACATCACATGATACCACACCAAGAAAAACTCCATCAGAATCGTATACTGATTTACTTGTTGAGATCGATATATCATCACCAGTAAAAACAGCGAACGGATCTGATCTGACAGTAGCAGTTTCTGAATCCCTTGCGGTAATAAACCATTGTCTTGTTCTTGAATCAAAATTAGGATTTTCAAATAATTCTTCTATAACAACATCAGATGAATCAATTCGAAGTTTCCTAAACAAACCAACAGAATAGTTTTCTGTTCTGATAACATAAAGCTCACCGGAAGTATCACGGCCAGCATCGGCCAAACCACCGTGAATATTTCCGAAGTAAATACTGCTGATTTGTGGATAAACCTTAACAAGTTCGATAAACCAGTTTTCCATCTCCCTGGGATTTTCATAATCAATCAAACCATCTTTAATAGATTCTGCTGTGATATCACATATAACAAGAGGTACATCTAAGAACTCAAGTGTTCGAGTTTGAATTCTATCTGTTATTTCATTCCTAAGAGCTTGTGATATACCATTAACAGCAATTCTACCATTTCGCATGGAAAAGTACCCTATAAGGAATACAAAAACCATGATTGATAAAATCACCGGAACAATGATCATTCTTCTAATGGAAATTCTTCGAAATTTAATTTAACCACACCCCCATTCACCCTAAAAAGATAATAGAGATTCAACCGTTCTGCCAGAGCAATGAAAAAACGACGAAACATGATAATAACTTTCATATTCAAGAATAATCAGCCAATACATTTCAAAAAAACCAATAACACAAGCTTAGATGTTTAACTCCATTCTAGTTGATGCACCAAATCCCAATAACCAGCGTAAATATGGAAA
>JAOZUR010000139.1 GCA_029938555.1 Candidatus Sabulitectum sp.
TGGTTCCATTGCAGGTTGTAGTGATTTGTTGATTTGAATAGTTAACTCTTCAACCTGTTCCGGTTTCTCAATTAATTTTAATCTTTTTAGAGCCTCAAGCTTATCGTCTACTGCTCCTCTTTTTCCTCTGAAGAAAGAGACAGAAGGTATTCCAAGAATGGCTGCCTCGCGGGTCATAGTGCCACCGCCTCCAATAATCATATCCATAGCTAGAATGAGTTGAGGGCCTGGGTAAACTTTGGTTGGAACAATTACTTGAGCCTTGTGATTGCCTTTTACAAGTTCGTTCTGATCTTTAGTTCTAGGAATCCAGACAAGTTGTACTTCAGAGTTGTTGAGTAGTTTTTTAAGAAGAGCATTTAGTATTTCTTCAGCCTCTGGGTTATGGTAATGAGCTGTGGTGGCCGGAGGTCTTAAAAGAACTTTAATTTTATCTGTATTTAGATTAAGTTCTTCTGAAATTTTGGGATCTTTCTGTATATTATTTAAGTAAAGATTTTCTTTGAAGCCTGGGTAGAATTCAACTTTGTTCAGATCAATACCTGCTTCTGCTGCTCTGTCTTTTGTTATAGCATCAGGGATTAGAATTTTTTTACAGAATTTATTGAAGATTGAAGGGCTTACCCACTCGTAGTCATACATTGTAATGCTAGGTACTTTAAGAAGCTTAGAGGCAATAGGAAGAGATCTTGAACCATGTCCGAAAGATGCATCGGCTTTCCAATTCTTCATTGCTTTTTTAAGTTGAGCTGCTCTCTTCAGGGTGCCTAGTACTTTTTTAATT
Organism: Candidatus Sabulitectum sp.; assembly: GCA_029938555.1. Classification (GTDB taxonomy): domain Bacteria; phylum Fermentibacterota; class Fermentibacteria; order Fermentibacterales; family JCC-6; genus Sabulitectum. The sequence goes on from JAOZUR010000139.1 coordinate 785, forward strand.
GTAGATTTGCCGTAAGGGCCACCTACTTTTGTGTAGTCGAAACCGTACATATCTAAAAGTTCACAAGTGTTTGCCCTGTCTCTTGCTGTGAATTTTACAGTGTGGCCTCTTCTAGTTAGTTCTTCTACCAGGGGTTTCATTACAAGTACATGGGGGCCATTGTCTGCGTCAAACCATATTCTCATTTGCTTCCCCTTCTAGTGTTTTGCTGTTCATGTAAGATAATGCTTTAAACATCCAAGCCTGACTCCACCGAAAGTGGATTTGCTTGATTGAGTAGTTCTTATGCTTTTGAAAGATAAAACCTTTTTTCTTTTCATCCCATAGTTCATCAATAGCTTTGCTGAGTACTTTGGTTGCTTCAGCTTTGTGGTCAAGTTGAGCAAGAGTTAGCGCTCCTTGGGCAAAACTATGAGGATCTAACGGATAGGTACTGTTGTTGTAGTATTTGGCAGTACCATCTTTTTTAAAGAGGTTTGTTCTATAGTAATCTAGGCCCTTGATTACTGTGCTATCGTAATCGTTAGTTTCAAGTGTTTCTGATATGCTTTGTAGCGTCTCAAGCACAAAACCTGTGTGCAGATTATCTATCCACTGCCAATGATCGGCTTCACCATATATCCAGCTACCATCTTCTCTTTGTTTGTCTTTCACAAAATCACAGGCTTTTGCTGCAAGGTCTCGGTACTTCTTTTGTTTTAACTCCTCGAATTGTGCTGCTCGTGCAAGAATCTTTGCTGCAAACAGTGATGCGTTATAAACTCTTGTGTTATCACGGGGGGAGTAACTAAAACAGATTCCACTATTGTCTTTATGTATGTTTAGAGTTTCATCTGTAAATCGGGCAAGGCTTCTTGCAACAGCTGGGTAGAATCTGCTATTGCTGTCATGAAAAGCATCTAAGATAAAACTTGAACAAACAACCGTCGGGAACCATGCTGGCTGTAAAAATGCTCTGCTCTGCCAGGGGAAATTATAACCCCAGGCGAATGTATCAGCATTTTCAACTTCTTCTAAAGTAATGTCTGATCTAATAACTCTGTCTTCTGAAAATGCTGGTGTTCCATCAGGTTTTGAAGCAAGACTAAGAATCATCTGCTCTAGTCTGGTGATTGTATTTTTTGTTTCTGGTGTGACTGTTTTATAAAAGCCCAATCCTGATAAAAAAAGCGCCAATCCTTTGGGGTTACTGCTTTCATTAACCATCAGTAGTGGTCTTAGATTTACAGGACTTCTTTTAACAGCTTGAATTGTTGCCAGTCTCAAAAACCTTGAATGCTTTAGTAATGGGCTAAGTAATTTAGAGTTAAGGCCATCATAGGGGTCTGACCCTTTGAAGTCTTTTTGCTCAGCCCAGTTCAGTATTGTTTTTGCTACTCTTTGAAAATCCTGTTCAGGCATTCTTAGATCTTTCCTGTATCAATCTTTATTGCTGCTCCTGTTTTTATACTTTCCAAGACTGCAAAGCTTGCAAGGGTTGTTGCAATCTGTGAATCCATTGAGATGGCTGGTGTTCCAGTCTTCAACGCTGTGACAAATTCAACCATTTCTTCACTATGTCCTTTACCACTGAACTTCTTTGTCTGTTTTCTGGATTTGCCATAAAGTTCAACTTTAGTGAAATTATCAATCACAGCACTTCTGTTGCCGCCTATGATCTCACATCTTTCCTTAGGCATTGATTTACCACCCTCGGCAAAGTAACCAATTGAGCCAACGGATCCATCAGCGAATTTAATACTAATCACTGTATTATCATTGGCTACAATTGATTGGTCTGTTGTATCAATGTTATACGCGTGAACACTGACAGGATTTGAGTCAGCAAAGAATTGAAGAAGGTCAATGAAGTGACAGACTTCACCAAGAATTCTACCTCCACCCTCTTCAGTCTGAGTCCAATGTTCTTTAGGTATATGCCCTGCACTAATTCTATACATCATTGTAAGTGGAGGATGAGAAAGTCCAATGAATTTTTTAGCGGCAATAGCTGCTTTTGAGAATCTTCTGTTAAAGCCAACTTGAACCAGAGT
>JAOZUR010000140.1 GCA_029938555.1 Candidatus Sabulitectum sp.
TTTTTGCTCAAGTAAGATTCGGTCTTCCAACAGCACTCTCCAGAACAACATGGGCTGGTGTAAAAACAAGTTTCTAAAGAATTAATCAATTCTTTTCAACCCCTTCCTCTTTTTTGAGGAAGGGGTTGTTTTTTTTAACAGAACAACAGACAATTCAACAAAACCTCTAAAAAAGATTTAACCAATCACTGCTGAAGATCGTAAAGACGCAGATTTCCTTCAGAGTAGTTTTTAACAACCAATTGATTTCCAGGAAGCAATGCAGCACTACTAAGGCTAGAATCAGCTAAACAATAAGTATCAAGATAGTTGCCGTCCCAGTCATATCTGTCAATTGCTATTATTGGTGCAAAATCTGTATTCTCGGGGTCACTAAAAAATGAACCATCTTCCATGTAACCGGTAAAAACAATATTCAGCATTCCCTCTGGCCCCAGGAATGGGTTTGCCCCAACTGTAAAAAACAATCTCTGGGTCAATCCATCGGAATTTGTGAAAGAAGCAGGACCAGATGGAGTAGCAGGATAATTTCGGCTTCCTCTGTAAAGACTCTCTTCAGTGGTCAGATCATATATGGCTAACAATCCCTCATACCTGTTAAAAACAGCCAGTCGATTATCATTACTAACACACAAAAGCATTAGATCCATTCTGGGTACATCTCTAAAATGAATCATCTCTGCCTCACCAAATGATCTAAGAATACCATCTTCACTATCAACAATATGAATACTTCCACCGGGCTCTGAGGTAGATGCAACAGCAAACGTGGTGTCATCAATAGCAGCAATATCTTCAGCTCCAGCAAAAGTTAAACTGTGTGAGAAGGAACCATCCCTGTAATAAAACTCTATTCTTCCCATATAATAATTGGAAGCTGCCACATATTCAGAAGAAACCGCCAAGGTTGATATACGGGGAAAATGCCCCGGTGCCTCACCCTCTCCTCCAGCTTTCCACAACAACTCTCCAGCACTATTCAGTGCTACAATTTCTTGAGTTGCCACATCTGTTACAAAAACCGTATCACCAGAGGTACAAAATGCGTAAGGCTTGTATACAATTAGATCCACCGCTTCAGGATCAGTAAGATTGCCACTGTACTGATAATTCAACAAATGTTCTGAACTATTCTCCCAAAGACCCTCATCACTAGATTGTAGATACTCCACCCACTCAGCAGAAACTGAATCAACCGATGAAACATCACCACCATCCACACTGAAATCTTCATCTACCCCACCACAAGCAAGAATTATCAATAGAATCACAGAAATCATAGATATTTTCATTACCCCTCCAGTGTATTTCATAAATTCAACAGACCTACAGCTTAATTACCTGAATTATATATTCACTAATCATACAATAAACAAGTGCAATACATTATTATAGTCCACAAGGAATCAGCACCATTACCGTTCAGCTACATTGATATTGAAAAACAACTGCTACTATTAATGGAGAAAACGCCTTAAGTAATTACACTACTGCAGCAAAGAATAAAATCACCAGGGAAATGAATATCTAAGCTACTCTAAAATAATCTCATAAAAACACTTCTAAAAACCGTGCAAATCCAAAGTTCAACTTGACATTTACACACTTTCTGCATATCGTAGTTCCATGAAAATTAAGCGAATTATTCAGAATGAACTGCTTGACTGTGCCTCTGAGTATCCAGTCGTTACTGTTCTTGGCCCAAGGCAGTCTGGAAAAACTACACTTGTACGGATGGCTTTTCCTGAGAAGGAATACCGTCTTCTTGAGGATCCTGATGTGCGTCGTCTGGCTGCTGAAGATCCACGGGGATTCTTTGCAGATTGTCCCGATGGAGCAATAATTGATGAGATACAGAGAGTCCCAGAGCTTCTTTCCTACATTCAAGGGATTGTTGACGCAAACGAAACACCGGGTCAGTTCATTCTCACAGGAAGCCATCAACCAGAACTTCATCATGCAATCAGTCAAACTCTCGCTGGCCGAACGGCACTGCTCAGATTACTTCCTTTTTCCTTCCAGGAACTGCTCTACTTTAATAAACAGTGGAACCCGTTTCATCTCAGCTGTATTGGTTCATTCCCCAGACTCCACCACCGACAATTGAAGCATGACCGTTTTTATGCCAGTTATATGCAAACCTATATCGAACGAGATGTCAGGTCATTACTTAACCTAAAAGACTTAGGACGATTCCAGGTATTTCTTCGTCTGTTAGCTGGGCGCACGGGTCAACTAGTAAATTATTCGTCACTCAGCAATGATGTTGGTGTTTCCGCAATAACAATTAAGAGCTGGATTGAGGTACTCAAGGCATCCTTTATTGTTTACGATCTTCCACCATATTATGAAAACATTCGGAAGAGAGTAACAAAATCATCAAAAATTTACTTCACAGACACAGGAATGGTATGCTACCTTCTGGGAATAAAGAATGCAGACCAACTAAAACGGGATCCTCTACGCGGGGGAATTTACGAGAATCTTATTATTACAGAAGTACTAAAATACAGATTAAACCGAGGGCTAGATACTGATCTCTTTTTTTACAGAGATTCACACGGCAATGAAGTTGACCTTCTTATACGCAAAGCTGGGAAGTTATATCCCATTGAGATTAAATCAGCTGATACATTCACTCCTGCATTTATAAAAGGTATCCAGAATTTCAGAAAAGTCGCTGGCGACAAATCCGCTGATGGAACAGTTATCTATAATGGCAATGTTGAACACAACTTCAAAGGGAATCACGTATTGAATCCATTTTGCCATGGCGGTTTCACCTTTCTAAATCATGATTCCCAAAGAAGCA
>JAOZUR010000031.1 GCA_029938555.1 Candidatus Sabulitectum sp.
GTGAGCACTGTGGGTTAAGTTGATATTTTGTGCAGGTTGTTCAGAATGTTCGCTTATCAAAAATCCTAAAATATCATTTTATACTAACCAGGAATCGTATTGACATTGTGCGCACTAATTTGTATGTTTTCTTCATGGAATTTAATTTTAATACTTTCGTTTGAGGAACGGGGCGTAACCTTTCAGAACGTCATTGAAGCAATTTATAATAAAGGTGTTTTAGCTGACTTCCCTCATCCCAATTCCATGAAGTATCCTGATCAACGAATTTTGGTTGTTGAGATTAATCAGTACACTTATTGTGTGCCGTATGTAGAAGATAATGAAATAATTTTTTTAAAAACTATTTTTCCAAATAGAAAATTTAAATATTTGTTGGAGGATAAATGATGTCTGAATTAGCAAAAAATAAACCCTTAAATCAAGAAGAGATAGATCTCGAAAAAGCTCTTGATAGCTTGGATGTTACTAAATTGGCGAAGCCTGATTTAAACACACAAAAAAAATTAAAAGAAGCTGCTATGAATTTCGTTAAAAAAGAAACTAAAATGAATATACGTATTGATTCTTTTGAACTAAATGAGATTAAGAAACGTGCAGCAATTGAAGGACTAAAGTATCAATCATTTGTAAAAAGTGTACTTCACAAATACATTACAGGGCAGCTTATTGAAAGAAAATCAGCTAACAATTAAATAAGCACAGCCCTGTTGATTCAAAATACTAAAGCAAAAAAATAAGAACATTTGCTGACAATTCTTAAAGCAGTATTGTTTAAAAATAATACATCTGCGAAAAACTGGAGACATAACTCCAGCGAAGGAAATTGAACGGGTCGATCCAAGAAAGATATAGTAATCCCGTAGAACAAGTTCATTTCAAATATATCCGGAAAATATAGATTCCGATAGCTTTGTTGATTCATAAATAAAGAACGGAAAAATAAGAACTTGCTCTTGTGATTAACAAAGGTAAATACTATTGTAACATGAGCAACGATAGAAAGAAAAAAGAAACTAAGAGCTAACAAACAAATGAAGTGACATAGCGAACTATATCACCATTAAACGCCCTAACGCTATCTACTTATTTGAAATGTTAGGTTTATAACTTACTTCGGGCTTTCCTATTCAAAATAATCCGGAAAAGTACTCTGATGATGCTTCACAGAAACTTATTGATTCAAACAACAATCAGGAAATACAGAATTCGGCATTATCCCTGATGAGCAACATACTCATCGAGTAAAGTTCGAATCATCTTCTGGTATTGTGAATGATGTAGTTTTGCCTCTTTCTTAAAAAAATCAACACTATGTTTGGTTAGTGAAATGGTGATTTTTACAGTTTCATCCTTGAGAGCCAGTTCCTCGGGAGTAGGAAGAAAATCCTTCACTACTCTGAGATCACCCATAGGTTCGTCAGTGTATTGTATTTTGCTTTTCATAAATTCTTTTCCCCTTTCTCCAGTAACCTGCTCCAATAATCCTGATCTGTTTGTCTCGGTAGGTAAAGCGTACAGTCAGGATTCCTTCTGTAACTTGGCCAATGCAGTAAAAACGTTTTTCCTTCTGGCTATGTGAAACATCCTCCAGAACAACCCTGTTAGAATCAAGGAATGCCAGCTGAGCTAACGAGAAGGATACTCCGTGCTTATTCTCATTAATTTTCTCTTTATTTTCATCCCACTGAAAATCTGTTCTTTTCCTCATGTTGCGAGTATGCTATAAATATGGCTATATGTCAATATTAAAGCATGGCTCATCTAAATGATTTCATTATGCTTTCTCAATTCCCCAGACAAATACAAGCAATAATCAAATCGGTGTACTAGGTTGATTCATAAAAAAGAAAATTTCTAAACAATACCTACAGCAAGTCCTTGTGCTTGATGAAATGGCATATTATCATCCTCTTGTATACCTGAATATAAAAGAAGAAAACAATAACCTAACAATAGCGTGAACTTGTCACAGTCCCTGAGATTAGAGTGAACTAAAGTTACAACTGTGTAAGTTACGCCAAGTGTTAGCTTGTGAAAGAGTCAACGCTCTTCTAGCAAAAATTCCTATATTAACTCAAATGGAGTTAGCGCTATTACTATCACTTATAAGATAATGGTAACATTCGTAATTGTGTTTCTTTTCATGGGCTGCAAAACAGATTGAAGTGCAACCAACAATAACGTACTGCAGGAGTATTGGTTGGAGCGAAAGTTGGTATAGTAGCTGGTGGTTCTATTGGGGGTTTCAATGGAGTAATTCCTGGAGCAGTAATAGGAGGCATTATAGGAGGATTGGCTGGTGAGGTGCTCCAAGCAGATTAGTATTGACATTCCATAAGTGATACAATAGTATCACTATTATGAAAACAGAAATTGTAACTAAACTAAAAAGAGAAGCAACAAAAATCCTTGCGGATTTACATGAAACTAAGGAGCCAGTCCTGATAACGGAACATGGGAAGCCATCAGCTTATTTGATAGACGCTGGTGACTATGAAATGTTGCAAGCTCGGGTACAAATCCTTGAGGGTATTGCACGTGGCGAGAGAGCTGTTTTAGAAAATAACATTCTTTCAAATATTGAAGCTAAAGAAGCTATGAACAAATGGCTCAGCTAATTTGGACAATACCTGCACTTCATGATTTAAATGAAATTGCTGAATATATTTCTCTGGAAAATATTGATGCAGCAAAAAAACTGATAAGCCGTGTTTTTTTATCGGTAGAGATTCTTGAAGATTTTCCAAGCTCTGGTAGATTTCCTCCTGAACTAACAGGAACACAATATCGAGAAATTGTATGCGACCCTTGTCGTATTTTCTATAAAATGGGAAAGAATCAAATATTCATTTTATATGTTATGCGAGCAGAGAGAGAACTTCGAAGATATTTACTCGAAGAGCGAAAAATAAAAGCTAACCATCAAATGCAATAGAACAGCGGCTACATTACTAATAAACAGACTTACACTATCTACTTATTTGAGGCGTTGGACAGGATGAAATGGCAAATCGAATTCACATATTTGGAGCATCTGGTTCAGGAACCACCACCTTGGGAAAGTCGGTTGCTGACGAGATGGGATTCCGTCACTTTGATACCGATGATTTCTTCTGGATTCAGACAGATCCTCCCTTCCAAACTGTCTGTGAACGAACGGAAAGACAAGAGCTGCTACAGCAAGCTCTTGAGAAGACAGATTCTTGGGTGCTTTCCGGCTCGCTATGTGGATGGGGTGATTTTGCCATACCGATGTTCGACCTAGCCGTGTTTCTCTGGATTCCGTCGAATATTCGGATGCAGAGACTGCAAGAGCGAGAGGTTGATCGTTTTGGTCCGGAAATAGAGACCCCCAGTGATCCCAGATACAAGACACACAAGGGCTTTCTTGAATGGGCTGCAGCATATGACACCGGTGATTCTGATATGCGCAGCAAAGCTATGCATGAAAAATGGATATCTGAATTGAAAACTCCTCTGATTCGTATAGAGAAAACAGACTCCATTGAGAATGGTACGAATGTCATTATTCAAAGGATCATATCAATAGACGCGGACAGGCCGCACTGTTGATGCTTGTATATTCGCTAGACAATTTACTTAGTTGATTTATTAAGAAAAAATTACCAGAAAAAAGCAATTTCACAAAACACTATTTTTCATAATCAATACTTCCCTCTTCTGAGAAGCATTAGTAAATGTTAGTCTGTTGCCCAGTCCATTTTCAATTTGCGATTGCTATTTACACAATCAAGAAGATACAAGTTAATAAGAGTCTGATATGGGATATCAGAATCCTCTGATAATGCCTTGAAGTATTCAATTATCTCCGGTTGTAATCGGAGAGTAATCTGTTTTTTTAAACGCTTCGCGTATGGGTTACTTCTTGACTTCATTTTAGAGAGGTCATATTCATCTTTCATTCTCTTCACCTCCAATAGTATTTGGATTCTTTGTTAGTTGCTTTTCTAGTAGAGATTATTCTCTCTTATACAGTGGCATACAAGAAGTAATCGAAGTTTGCCACTCAACCCTAGCATTAGAAACCTATTCTCTGATTCAGAATGCTCTTCATCATAAAACTCAATTGCCCGTTTATCATAAAAAGCACTTTCGGCTTCTTCAAAAGAAACTCCATCATGTTTCTCAATATTGCTCAGGGCTTTATTGTCGTCCCATTCAAACCTTAGAGTTTTCATGTTCTTAATGTAACTACATTGTAATGCGCCGTCAACTTTCCTTTCATCTAAAGCATATTAGTAATACAAATACTCAATAACACTACGTAACAATTTCGATCTTTTGAAAATAATTAAGCCAAAAAATAAGAAAAATTGCTGACAATTCTTAGAGCAGTATTGTAAAATTAAATTCTTCTGCGAAAAACTGGAAACATAACTCCAGCGAAAGAAATTAAACGGGTTGGTTCCAAGAAAAATATAGTAATCCAGTAAAACAAGTTCATTTTAAACATATCCGGAAAATATAGATACCGATGGCCTTTTTGATTTAGAGATAAAAGAATAAATAAGAATCTGCTATTTTACAATGGAATTAGAGGAAAGATTGACGAATCAGTAATATCAACGATACTTGAAATGAAGTGAGTGATATACTTTTGAGAACGATCTGTAATGGAATACTGAGATATCCTTGGAGAGAAGATTTATTCTGCAAAACCCCTGGTTTTAGGATTGAGCAAAGAAAACATGTAATTTGTAAAAAATTAGAAGAAAAAATACGGCCTGTTCAGTAAACTTATTCATGTAGCTTCATCGACAGTTTCTCAGCATCAGAAATGCATAGTTCGCCTGAGAGAAGTTTGGGGATGAGAATATCTCTAATATCAATCAACCTTACTATCTTTTCTGATTTTGAGTGAATTGATGTCCAAATTTGATTAACATGATTACTAAAAACCTCGAATAGCTTCTCATTTAACTTGAATGATGGTACACATTCAACAACAGACTTTGAGATATTCTGTTGAGTAGCTCCTTTAGCTCCAGAATCGGCAAGCTCTCTTGTTTTAAACCAGTTGATGTCAGCACCTTCCCAATGGACAGTTTCCATAATCTTCGGATTAGAATCATTCTGGATTTTATCGTACAATTCCCTCAATACATCAATTTGCCACCCGGCGGGAATCCACCCCATCTTCTCGGTGAGAACAAAACTACTGGGAAACTGCTTTCGAATTACTTCAGGCAAGGGTTTGTGTTTTTCACCCAGAGACTTGCGCGTCTTCGCCCTGGCTTGAAAGGGTTCAGGAATTGGATTGCCAATTGCAAGTGCATTATCAATCACCGGATCAAAATCAACAAACCAGCTTTTGAACAGTGTTTGTTCTATTAACTCCAGTGTGCCATTCTTCTGACGGTTGAATTCTATTCTGTCATCAAAAGCCTTTAAAACCCTCACAATCTTTTTCTGTTCTGAAACAGAAGGAAAAAATATTCTAAGATGGTTAATCATTTCATTATTTAAACATGGTCTTGGCGACATTGTTGAAAAAGCAAGTATAGAATCACGAAATGTGCTGCTTCGTAAATAGTATCCAACATACTCAGGAACTAGCTCACAGCACTTCTTAGGCCTTAAACATTTAGTGAATCCATTAAATGTTGCTAGTGGATAATTTTTCAAAGCAACAGAACTTATTCCAAGCTTATGGAAGGTGTTACTGGTTCTTGTAAGAAAAACATCTCCCCTATTAATAGAATACCTTCGCTGCTCTACCTCAGTTGATTGAACCATTTGGGAAAAGTTTTCAGGAAGAAAATAGTTATTTAGAATATCCTTCAATGCTAAAAATGGATACCCTACCCCAAGAGATTGAGCTGATTTTCTTAAGCCCGAATTGACGACGTATAATTGCGTTAATAAAGCTCCCTTCCAATCATTATTAAATCTGCTTTTTTTCTTTGTAAAACAACTCTTTCTTCCTGAATATTCTGCTTGAAGTGTTCTGGCACTTCATCCCAAATAAACAAGTCTACTCGAAAAGAAAGAGTACTTTCTTCAAAGGCTTCTTTAAGTTTGAAAACATCCATTTTTTGATCTGCATTAGCAAAAACTATGATATCTAGGTCTGAATTTGGACGAGATGTAAACTTCACCCTTGAGCCGTATGCCCAAACTTCAGTATCAGGAAGATAACTTCTGAGTAGGATCGCTATTTCATTTCTCTGAGAGATAGATAAATCTATATCATTCAGTTCTTGGATCACTATTTCCAATCCTTTATGTTCATGATTTCATATAACTTGATAGAATCACTAATGTAGGCTCCCATTATCAGCAGTGCTTCCTGAGCTTTTTCTCCACTATAATCATGAGAGGTGCCGACTCGGGTTTTTGCATATTTCAGCCAAACTTCTATTGGAGTAGGCAATATGTCATTTTCATTAGCTAATCTTAAAATGGGATTGGGACCATTAGGAACACTCGGCAATCCTATCTCTTCAACAAGGTATCTCTTCAGTATTTTCCAAAGACAATCCCAACAAGTCTCAAAACGTTGAATAACAGATTCAGCTACCGCCTCTTTTATTAACACTGGTAATGAATCATCAAGTGTTTGATAGTTTTCAAATTGAAGCTCCAATTGCTTTAATAATTTCTTTAACTTATCATATTCTATCATGATTCACTCCTCGCTTTTTTCATACTAAATTACAGTAGTGTCCCATTAACCGAATACTCCAAATCTGTAATCTCATACAACTTAACATATTAGAGACGTATTTACTCACACACGACTTGAGCGGATTTTTCTCATATTTCCACCATTTATGTTCTTGTTGCCATTATCAGGAAAAGACTTTGCTTAGATGAGTATAGTCTCTACAATATTCTACAGGTTTTGAGCGTAACTCCATTTTGCTACGATGAACTGACACAACTATTTAGCAATACTGAATTACAGTCCAAAGCAAATAAAAATCCTAACCTATTGTCCCTCTTCGATTTATAATGGGACACTAGTGACTAAATTAAATTCGTATGCACATTCTCATGATTATAATCAACAATAATGCAAATTAGAAATATCAGGTGGATTATCTGGCAAAAAAATAGAATATGGACGATACCGCTTGTGGGTAAAAACAAAAAAACATCTCTCTGCGACTGCGAAGAAAATTAACCGAATTAGCTTTTTTTACTTAAACCACATCGTTTGTGGAAATGTTTAGAATCACCCCACTTGTTGTAAACTATTGATTCACCAACTTTTTTCAGGGCTAAAACAAGATTGTTTCTACAAGCTTCAGAATTCTCATCTATACCTGGTTTGTTATCATAAAGTTGATATGCTGGTCTGTATTTAGTATCGGTTACATTGGGCATAATTATATTTGCACCTGCTTTGAGCCCAAGCTCACGACCATCACTTTTTAATGCTTGAAGGGCTGTGGTTGCAGCAATATTCACATCTTTTAGAACAATTCTTGTTACTGCAATCATTTTCAAGCCCATTTCAAAACTGGCTTTCTTTTCATAAGTCGCAGGTGTTGAAAACATGGGAGAATCATGATGTGGAATGTATGGTCCCATGCCTATCATATCTATATCTTTTTCTTTGAAAAAAAGAATATCCGAAGCCAAATCTTCCACTGTCTGACCAGGCAAGCCGATCATTACTCCTGTTCCCACCTGATAACCTGTCTCTCGAAGATATTCAAGACAGGTAATTCTATCATCCAAACTATAACCAGGTGGATGGATCTGCTGAAAAAGTTTTGGATTAGAACTTTCTATCCGTAACAAATATCTATGTGCTCCAGCTTCAAACCATCTTGCATATACATCTTTTTCCTGTTCCCCTAAAGAAAGAGTTACTCCAAGAGAACCGCCAGAAAGTTTTTTAATCTCAAGAAGAACATCTTCTATAAAATCGGCAAAATCCGGGTCTCTCAATTCACCACCTTGCAAAACAAGAGAACCGTAACCAGCCTGATGAATCCATAAAGCAGAATTTACTATTTCCTGTTTTGTCATACTGAACCTGGTAAAATTTGGATTGCTTTTTCGTATTCCACAATACAAACAATCACGCAAACACACATTGCCTATTTCAATAAGCCCACGAAGGAAAACATCTGTTCCAATCTGATCTCTTTTTACTTGATAAGCCTGTTTAAATAGAGCGTTTACAGCTTCCGGCTCAGTCTGCCCAAGAAGAAAACAGATGTCTTTATGAGTTAACTGCTTTCCATCTGAAACTATATCAGAAGAACAGGTCATGGATACCTTCAGATTTTGTTTTATTCAATTTCTTAACAAGTTCTTCTCGGTTTGTATGGGAATACCTGGCAAGTTCTTTTTTAATCAAAGCGTCGCCTGCCTTCACTGTTGCAGGAGAACCATAATCCAGCAGATATTCCTGTAATGTAAGAAGTGCATTGGGTGTGCAGAATTGTTCTATAAAACCTGGAATGGCAAATTCCATAAACTGCTCGCCTGTTCTACCTGCACGGTAACATGATGTGCAGAAACTAGGTATGTAACCATTCTTGAGAAGCTCTTGAACTATTTCATCCATTTCACGGGTATCGCCAATATGGAACTGTTCCTTGCGCATTTCTTGCTCTCGGGATGAGGTATATCCTCCAAGTTCAAGTTTTGTGCCTGCATCAATTTGAGATACACCAAATTCCATAATTTCCCGTCGGATTTCTGGAGTTTCACGGGCAGTAAGAATCATACCGGTATATGGAATAGCCAAACGCAATATGGCAACAAGACGCTTGAAATCAGCATCTGAAACAAGATATTTTTCCTCAAGAGTGACACCATAAGAAGGGCGAATTCGAGGAAAACTCACAGTATGTGGACCACAACCGAATTTGTCCATTAAAAATCGTGCATGTGTTACCATGGCTAATACTTCAAATCGCCAGTCATACAAACCGAAAAGAGCCCCAATTCCAACATCATCACAGCCTGCTTCATACGCTCTGGTTAAACCATCTAATCTGTACAGATAATCACCCTTCAATGTATTTGACGGATGGTATTTACTGTAAGTTTTGTGGTGATATGTTTCCTGAAATATCTGGTAAGTTCCTATACCAGAAGCTTTAACAATTTTGTAACCTTCCGTATCCATAGGGGCAGCATTGATGTTAACCCTTCTGATGTCGCCATTTCCCTTTTTTACAGAATAAACAGTTTCAACTGATTTTGCTATGAACTCAGGAGTGTATTTGGAATGCTCGCCGCATACTAAAATCAAACGCTTATGCCCTGCATCTTCCAGGGCTTCCACCTGTTTCACCAGTTCATTTTCACTAAGAGTTTTGCGCACAGTTTCAGAAGAAGATCGGCGAAAAGAACAGTACTTACAGTCATTCTCGCATAGATTTCCCGTATAAAGCGGGGCGAAAATAACAATTCTGTTGCCATAAACATTCTTTTTGAGGGTTCGAGCAGCATCGTAAATTTCTTCAAGAAGATCGTCATTTGTAACGGCTAGCAAAGCTGCTGTTTCCTCCACAGTCAAAGCTTCTTTGTTCAAGCTTTTTGCAATAATCTCTCTAACCATGATATCATTTTCTTTTGTTTCATCAACAAGATTTTCAATATACAAATCATCGATAAAATCATAACAGCCGTTTGATAATTCCCGTTTCATCTTTATCCTTTAACAAAGAGATAGCTAAACAGCAACCTTCTTTGATCTATCAGGTTTTTTTCAAATTAACTGAAAATGTGGTACCCACATCAACAGTACTCTTTACAGAAACTTCACCGCTGTAAAGAGATGCGATTTTTCTAAGAATTGAGAGTCCCAGGCCACTGCCAAGAATATTTCTTGTTTTTGAGTTTTTAATTCTTACAAACTCGCCAAACAATTTTTCCACATCGTCCTCGGTCATTCCAATTCCTGTATCAGTTACTGAAATTAGTACTTGATCTGATTGATCTTCAACCACCACAGTAACTGAACCATTGTCTTTATTGTATTTAACAGCATTGGAAATCAAGTTATTAAATACAATTTCCAACTCTCCATTATCTGCAAGCATAGGTATTGTTTCTGAAGAGTTTTCAAGGGAAATAATAATTCCGCGTCTGTCTGCTTCAGGTTTCATCATTTCCATGCTGTTTCTTGCAGAGTCCAGAACATCAACAGAACTGAGTTCTCTTTTCTTCTGACCAGATTCAAGTCGAGTAAGATCAAGTAAATCATAAATAAGTTTTCTCATGCCACCAAGCCTTATAAGACTTCTCTTAACCACTTTATCATGAACAGCAGGGTCTTCCATTCCAATACCATCCCGGAGCAAATAAAGATATCCTTCGATTGCCCCAAGAGGTGCTTTAAGTTCATGTGCAAGTACACTTATAAATTGGAATCTAACTTTTCTTTTTTCCTTTTCCAGTTCCCGCGCCTGCCGTAAAGCCACAAGATGTGATGCAGCCTGCCTTACTGATACCTTCAGCTCTGCAGGTGTGAATGGTTTAGGAAGAAAGTCATAAGCACCTTGTTTTGTTGCTGCGATTGCAGTTTCAATTGAAGCATATGCTGTGATCATTATAGCCATAAGATCAAGATTATTCTGGTTGATCCACATAAGAACATCAATTCCTGTAATCCCACCCATTTTATGATCAAGCAAAACAATATCTGGTGGTGATTCTTGCATCATAACAATAGCCTCTTCACCGGAAGATGCCTCGATCACTTTAAGTTTGATAACTTCATCTGTGTCTTCAATATCCATAGCGAAATGCCGCAAGGATCTTTTGACTCCCATGCGCATCCCCTGCTCGTCATCAACAATGAGCAAGGTCAGAATTTTTTCTTCTGACATCTCTAGCTGCTTCCTAATTTCCTGAGCTCTTCTTCAATTTGTTCAAATCTTACTGGCTTAGAAAGAATGGCATCAGCGGTGATCCAACCAGAAGACTCATCTGCCCCTGGGAATTCAATACCAGTTTCTCCTGTTACATTTGTTACCATGATAACAATGCATTCAGGAAATTTTCTTTTAATACGATATGCAAGAATAAACCCATCATCATCGTTTTCCATCATCAAATCAATTACAGCTATTTCCGGTGTAAAAGAAGCGAAAACTTCTTCTGCTTCTTTGCGCCCTGGAGCTGCTTGAACCTCATATCCTCTTGTTGTGAACATCATCTCCATCTGTTCTCTGAAATCAGAGTCATCATCCACTACAAGTACTTTTTTATTTGTATTCATAATTTTCTCCTTACCTGTTGTCTGGCCCTCTCCGGGGAAGAGTTACCGTAAATGTGGTTCCTGTTGGGCCATTTGCTGAATCAGCATTGGAATCAACAGTAATTTGCCCTCTATGCATCTTAATAATTCCATAGGTAACTGCAAGCCCCAGGCCGGTTCCTTCACCTCTACCCTTTGTGGTAAAAAACGGTTCAAATATCTGCTTCAGATTTTCCTTTTTTATACCCTTACCTGTATCACTAACTTTTATTGTTACTTTATCTGCGTCTCCACCACATACCACTGTGAGTTTTCCAGTACTTCCCATGGCATGAAAAGCATTGGTTGTTAGATTTGTTAAAACCTGAACAATCTGATCCTCATCAAGTTCAGCGGAAGGTTCTATATCTTCACTTGTAAAACTCAGTTCAATGCCTTCTGGACGCTTAAGTACACTTATTACTTTAGTAACCATTTCCAGAACATTCACCGAAACTCTTGTTACTTTGTTCTGTCTTGCAAAATCTAGAAGTCCTGCTACTATTTTTTTACATCTGTCTGCATGAACAGTAATGGTTTGCAAATCTTCTTTCAATTCCTCATTTCCAGCATGCTCTTCAAGCAGAGTATGAGCAAACATTAAAACCACACCAAGAGGATTGTTAACCTCATGCGCAATGCCTGCTGCAAGCTGACCCATTCCTGCCATTTTTTCTGCATGTTTTAATGCTACTTGAGCTCCTGCAAGTTCGTCGCTGGTAAGTGCCAGTTCCTCAACAGTATTCTTCAATTGATCAATTGCAAATGGCAGACACATTTCACTCTCTGCAAGCCCCTTGAATATGGCAATTGCATGATTCCTGCATGTTTCATATCCACAAGCGCCACAATTCAGTTCATCTTCAATTGTGAATTTACCCATTGATTCCATAATACGACTAATTTCCACTTCACTTGGAGCCTTCAATCTTGTATCTGAAGAGGAAAACTCTCTGGAAAGGTCAATGGAGCTACATCTTTCCATTGCAATATTCCAGTTGTTAAAGTTAACCTTCTTCAAAATACCCCGAGCATAATTGCTTACCTTGGCTCTTCTGCTAAACAAGGGAGTTTTACTGGTCATACCTGGACCCATAATACAACCTTGACAGCAAAGAACTTCAAGAAGTCTTGCTTCAAGGTCACCGGAAGAAAACTCTTTCAACGCTTCTACAAAATTATTTCTACCATCAGCTGTAACAATTTCGCCAGAAACAAGATCCTCTTTCAAGTCAGCAGCCTGAAGCATTCCTCTATTTATAGGAAACAATGCGCCAAGCCCAGGTGTAGGAGGGTTAAAATCGCCTTCCACCACAACATCCAGATCTATTTTGCTTAAAGAAATAAGCGTTCTCAGTTCTGCAAAAGTAATTGATTCCGACACATCAATTCCTGTTTTATCTTCTGCCTCACCTTTTTTGGCAATACATGGTCCAATGAAAACAATCTCAATATCATCACCATACAACATCTTGATCACTTTTGCCTCCGCCACCATGGGGGAAGCGATAGGGGCTAAGTATGGAACAAGGTCAGGCAGATACTTTTCAACATAATTCACCACAGCAGGACATGTAACACCGATATATCTATTATCAGGGTTCTCGGTAAGAAGTTTTTTATATGCATGAGCCACAAGGTCTGCTCCGAAAGCAACTTCGCACACATAATCAAAACCAATTGCTCGTATTATTCCAGCTAATTTCTCTGGCGAAACCTCTGAAAACTCTGCTGGAAAACTGGGAGCAATAATGGCAGCTATTTTTTTCTCTGATTTCAGAAGGTCTCGTACCTGCAATAAAGATCCCACAGGTTTTTTTGCTCCTCTGGTACACACTGTAATACAGTTACCACAACCAATACAACGATCTGTTACAACTTCAGCTTGACCGTTGCTAATTTTGATTGCTTTTGCAGGGCATTCCCTTACGCAGGTATAACACATCCTGCATTTATCGGGAACAGACTGTACAAGCGGTGAAGTACTCATATTACTTGAGTACCTCTCTTTTTACATAAGTAGTGTGTAACATTTCGTGAGCAATATGGCTGCCTGGCTTTTCTAAATGATCTTTGTAAAGTTTTTTCAGTGATTCATTTGAGTGAGCTGTTCTTACTTCAGCAGCTGAATCAATGCTGTATAAAGACATCATTCTTGATCTAATTACATCTGGATTTGATGTAAATGGTTGCCCTCCACCGGCGATACATCCACCAGGACAAGTCATAACCTCTACGAAATGATATGTCTTTTCCCCGGCAATAATACTGTCAAGAAGCTTTCTTGCATTTCCCAGTCCGCTTACAACTGCAGCTTTAAGAACCAGATCACCAACTTTTACTTCGGTCTCTTTTATACCTTCAAAACCTCTGACTGTTTTTATTTCCAAGTTAGGGAGTTCTTTCCCTGTAATCATCTGGTATGCAGTTCGTACAGCTGCTTCCATTACTCCGCCACTGGCCCCAAAGATTTTACCAGCGGAGCTGCGCTGGCCGTATGGATTATCTGCAGGTTCTCCATCTACCTGTTCAAGATCTATGCCAAACATTTTTATCATTCGATCAAATTCTCTGGTTGTAAGAACAACATCAACATCACGAATTGATCCATCACGCATACCTGGTCTGTCACATTCGAATTTTTTTGCAGTACAAGGCATTATTGAAACATGAAAAACTTTTTTGGGATCAAGTTTCTGATCTTCTGTCCAGATTCTTTTCACAACAGCACCCAGCATTTGCTGAGGGCTTTTGCACGATGAAACATTATCCATAAGTTCAGGGTAAAATTCTTCCATAAACTTAACCCAGCCAGGTGAGCAACTTGTGAAAAGTGGGAAAGGTCCACCTGATGTCACACGCTGAACAAGCTCGTTGGCTTCCTCTATTACAGTAAGGTCAGCACCAAAAGAGGTTGGAAAAATGTAATCAAACCCCATTCGCCTCATTGCACCATTCATCTTCTCCACAATATCTGTTCCCGGTTTAATGCCAAAATCCTCGGCAATGGTCACACTGATAGCAGGTGCATGCTGAACAACCACGGTGATTTCAGGATTCCTAAGTGCCGTAAGAACTCGTGCTGTTTCATCTTTTTCTGCAAGAGCTCCAGTAGGGCAAACCATGATGCACTGACCACAGTATACACAACTTGAAACATTCAAACCTTCTTCAAAAGCACAGCCAATATGAGTTTCGCTTCCTCTACCAACAAAATCTATTGCACTTACGCCTTGAATTTCTTCACAAACTCGTACACACTTACCACAAAGAATGCATTTATCAGGATCTCTTACAATGGAAGGACTAGAGACATCAAGATCATAAGTGGATCTGTCTCCTTTGAATTTTCTCTGTCTTACGCCAAGTTCCTCTGAATAATCCTGCAGAGTACAACATCCATTTCTGATACAGTACAAACAGTCATCTGGATGATTTGCAAGCAGAAGTTCAACAATTGTCTTTCTTGCATTAAGAGCTTTGGGTGAATGGGTTTTAATTTCCATGCCATCATAAGCAGGTTGTGAACAGGAAGGTATAAGATTACCACTTCCTATTTCTTCAACTACACAAATTCTGCATGCTCCCGTTGGAGCTAATCCTTCCATGTGACACAGAGTTGGTATGGAAATCCCAGCTCTTGCAGCCACTGTTAGTACGGTTTCGCCCTGACTTGCTTCCAAAACTCTGTTATTTATTGTTACTTTCATTTTTCCTCCTACTGAACTTTCACAGCGTTGAAAGGACAAACTTCCAGACAGGTTCCGCATCCAATACACTTATCGGGAATAATGTAATGTGGTGTTTTTCTGGCACCCATGATAGCATCAGTGGGGCATTTTTTAGCACAAAGAGTGCAACCCTTGCATAAATCAGCTTCAATACTGTACTCAAGCAAACTGGTGCAAACACCTGCTGGGCAATGACGATCAAAGATGTGTGCTTCATATTCGTCTCTAAACCATCTTAGCGTGCTTAAAACAGGGTTAGGAGCAGTCTGACCAAGACCACAAAGGCTGGTCTGTTTAATAACTTCACCTAGTTTCTCCATGTTTACAATCCCCTTGAATCTTTCAAGTGACTGCAAACCTGATTCCCCTCTTCGGCCTCGGGTGATAGCTTCCAACATCTCAAGCATTCTTCTTGTGCCCTCGCGACATGGAATACATTTACCACAACTTTCACGCTGTATGAAATCCATAAAGAATTTTGCAACATCCACCATGCAGGTATCTTCATCCATGACCACAAGCCCTCCAGAGCCCATCATAGCTCCAAATTCTTTAAGTGATTCGTAGTCTATTTTGATATCAACATGCTGGGTTGGAATACAACCACCGGATGGTCCGCCAATCTGTACAGCTTTGAATTTTCTGTTGTTTGGCACACCGCCACCCATTTTAAAAAGAATGTCACTGAGTGATGTTCCCATTGCAACTTCAATAAGGCCAGTATTGGTGATTTTACCGGAAAGAGCAAAAACCTTGGTACCTTTGCTTCCTTCTGTACCAATGGAACTGAACCAGTCTGATCCTCTAAAAATAATTGCTGGAACATTTGCAAATGTTTCTACATTATTTATCACTGTTGGTTTTCCGAAAAGACCACTAATAGCAGGATAAGGAGGTTTCGGAGATGGCATGCCTCTTTTGCCCTCAATGCTGTGTATCAACGCAGTTTCTTCACCGCAAACAAAAGCACCTGCACCCATTTTTATCACAAAATCAAGATGGAAACCGCTATCAAGAATATTATCTCCCAGCAAACCCCATTCCTTAGCTTGATCAATAGCAATGCGAAGTCGTTCTACTGCTAGAGGATACTCGGCTCTAATGTATACATAAGCCTTGCTTGCGCCTATGGCATAAGCTGCAATGGCCATTCCTTCTATTAAGCGATGTGGATCGCCTTCAATAACCGCCCTATCCATAAATGCTCCTGGATCACCCTCATCAGCATTACAGATAATGTATTTTGCATCTGCCGGTGTTCCTAAGGCAAATTTCCATTTTTTCCCAGCTGGAAAACCACCACCACCTCTGCCTCGCAGTCCACTAAGATCCACTTCTTCACAGACCTCTACAGGTGTTTTTGTTTTAATAGTATCTGCAAATGCTTTGTAACCATCGCGGGATATGTATTCCTTAATGCTTTCAGGGTTAATTATGCCACAATTCTCAAGCACCCATCTGGTTTGAGCACCAAAAAATGGATGCTCTGCCATGGCAATAACATCCTGCCAATTTTCAAGGGTTTCAGATTTGTACTGAGCAAGAGCCAGCTCTTCAGGCACCTTATTTTCAAGGATAAATGAATCTAGAAGATCTGTCACTTTATCTTCTGTTACTGTCTGGAAGGAAATTCTTGCTCTGCCTGGTAATTGAATATCAATGATAGGTTCAACAGCGCACAATCCTACACATCCAACCTCGATGATTTCTGCTTTAATCGAATGGTGTTCCAACCAGCTTTTCACTACAGCAAGGCTTTTACCTGCCCCTGCTCCAAGACCACAAGTACCGGTTCCAACAAAAATTGCAGGCACGGAAACATCTTGTTTTCTTAAAATATTTTTTTGCAAAGCCTGCTTCTCTGTACACTCTGAACTCTCGTGGCACTGGGGACCTGTTGTAAAACAGTCAATAACACTTGGACATGGTTTAATTGTTGAATGCCAGCATTCACTGCAGCACATAGTAAATTTTTCACTCATACTACACTGCCTTCTTTCTATAAGATTCAATAATTCCAGCCACCTGATCACTCTCTAACCTGGCATGAAATTCACCGTTAACAGCTATTACAGGAGCAAGGCCACAAGCACCAATGCAGGCAACAACTTCTAAACTAAATACACCGTCTTTGGAAGTTCTTCCTGGCTGAATCTCAAGCTCTTTCTGAATAGATTCAAGTATCGGTAAACTGCCTTTTACATGGCAAGCGGTTCCCCTGCAAACCTGAATATGAAACTGCCCCATTGGTTCAAATCTAAATTGATTATAGAAAGTAGCTACACCAAAAATCTTGCTGGCAGGTAATCCAAGATGCCTGCCAATAACTTGAACTGATTCTTTTGACAAAAAACCCTGCTCTGCCTGAACATCCTGCAGTAATGGAATTAACTTATCTCTTCCTGCATTCGAATAGGTCTTCAGAATTTCATTGATTCTTTCCAAACTCATTAACTAATCTCCTTCTCGTGCAAAGTAAGCCACTTTTTCAAGAGCTGCTGTTACATCTCTATTTTCCAGATAAACTTTTTTTGATACCTTCAAGGGAACCGGTGCATAATTGAGAATACCAGTAACACCTGCTTTTTCAAGCCTGTCAGCCACTGCCTGGGCTGCATCTGATGGCAGGGTAAGTATGGCGACTGTAATACCTTCTAGTTTTATGATTTTTTCTAGCTCATTTTGTGCATAACACCTGCATCCACAAATAACTCTGCCATATTTTGTGCTGTCTGTATCAAAAGTGGCAACAATTTGAAGATGCGATCTTCGATCAGAAATGAAAGAAACAAGAGCCCTTCCAAGATTACCCATGCCCACAACTGCAACTTTTGATGGTTTTGCCCCGTCCAGTTCTTTTCCTATGCTTTTAGCCAAATCTGCCACAAGATAGCCCTTACCAGGACTTCCAGAATAACCTATGGTCATTAAATCTCTTCGTATCTGAGCAGGGCTAACGCATGCCATTGATGCAAGCTGATATGAAAACAGATTAGACACCTCATTTTCCAGACGAGTCTCAAGCAACCATCTATAAAGGCTTAATCGTTCAACTATTTTCTCTGAAATCACAACTTGCTCCATTCGTAACGGCCAAACAAAAAAAAGAAACAGGCACTGTTATTTTTTTCACAACACCTATATTCTAAGCAAACTACTTCTCCTGTCAAGGGGTTTTGCAATATGGACTTATAACCTTATCAATTACTTCACTAATTGATCGTATTGCCTCAT
The DNA here is from genome assembly GCA_029938555.1 of Candidatus Sabulitectum sp. GTDB lineage: Bacteria > Fermentibacterota > Fermentibacteria > Fermentibacterales > JCC-6 > Sabulitectum. The sequence goes on from JAOZUR010000031.1 coordinate 18,199, forward strand.
GAACCTCCGTATTTATGATAAACAGTAAATGCTGCTCACGCCGGTGAACATTTACAGTGGCAATTAGGAAAAGTTTGTCAAATCAAAAGGAATCTCAGAGCAAAAACTCCTGCATATTAATTTCAAAATTGAGGTAAATGATATCAGGAAAATCCATAGAATTGTAGTGATGAATGTGAGATACTAGACTCTATCTGTTTGAAGAAGAAGAGCATGTTTTTAAAATAACTGAAAATGAATCACCAGCAGAACAATAAGGGAAAGTGGCATAAAAATATCCCAGTAAAGTATGTATCCTGCATTTCCCGCATTAACATTCCCGTTTTTTTTGATTTCAACAATATGACTAATCGCACAGGGCCAAAGAAACAGGGTAACCGCAATTGTTGTAACTATCCAGAATGCTCCTTGATAAATTGTACACATAACTCCCAGAATTGATAGGGAAAGACTATAACCAGCAAGAGTATTTTGAAAGTGAGATGATTCCCAGCCGATGTAAGAAGCGGTACTTTCTCTTTTTACAGAGTGTAGAATAATACTTGGAATCATCTGGCATGTTACAAGATAAAAAAAGATGTTTTTAATGGTGGTTTCAACAAAATTAACTAAGCCATGCTGAATCAGATTAGTAATTGTTACTACGATGAATATTAGAAAGGGAATCATAATTCCGAATTTATCAAAGAATTTTTTCATATATAGTTCCCTCTGCTTAAACTTTGTTCCACTGAAACAAAAGTACAATCAATACTCCGGACACAATAAGATTCTGGAGAAACAGGTAAAGTAATTTACCGTTTCTCATTTTACTTCTTTTTATCTCCTTAAAAAGTAAGGGTGTAATAAAAAGATATACGGGTACATAGAGTATGGTAGCTGCCAAATGAAAATTGCCATTATACCAGTATGATAAAATTCCGGGTATTGCCATTCCAAAATTTACATAAGAAAATTCACGCTGGAATTGGTTTGATTTCCAGTTAAAAATACCTGCCGTTCTAAGAGGGAAAAATATATTACTAAAACCAAAAAGCAGATTCTGTAATCCCATAAAACAAAATAATAACCACGAAACAAAAAATGCTGATGAAAAGTTCTGATGAAAAAAACCAAAAATTATAAAAACAAGTAGAGGAAGAAAAAGAACAGCCGTAACAAAATAAGTGCCTTTTTTATTCATGCAATCCTCCAGAACTCACAGAGCAAATCAGGTTGTGTATAGCACAACCTGATAATTTGTTGTTATCATAAAAGTTACAAAACTATTCAATTTTTGAAACTCCCAGTTTTCTTAATTTTCTTCCTGCTTTCAAGTTAATTTCCAATTGCTCAAGTGAAATACCTTTAGTTTCTGGAACAAAACCTGAAACTAGGAAAAGCCCTAGAATACAGAATAAAGCAAATGCGAAAAACAGGACAGAGCCTCCCCACTTACTCATAACAGTAAGGGATGATTGAACAACAACTGCTGCTGCTGTCCAGTTAACCAATGTTGTAACTGCCATACCTACATCACGAATAGCCAGCGGGAATATTTCAGCACAGAGAATCCAGATAATCGGTCCTACAGAAACTGCAAAAGCGATTATATAAAAAATTGCACTTACAATCATCGTCCAACTAAGATATCCTGGGAGCTGATAGTCTCCTCCAACATGAGCTTCTGTCGTATGGAAAATTAATCCAATAACAATCAGAGCTATTGTCATAACAGTTAAACCAAAATACATAATGGGTTTTCGACCAATCTTATCCACAATAAAAACAGCCACAAGAGTTGCAATCATATTGAAAGCACCAACTACAATTACTGCTACACCTGGGTTTGTTAAACCCGCAGTGCGGAATATCTGGCCAGAGTAGTAGATAATGCAGTTTATGCCGCTAAGTTGCTGAAGTAATTGCAGAAAAATACCAAGAACAAGAACTCTGATGAAATATGGTTTCCTTATTAAATTCCATGCTGATTCCTTCTTTTTACTATCGCCCATACTTGCTTCCAGCTCGGCAAACTCTTTGCTGCTTTCTTCTTCAGTTTCCCTAGTTTTTTTCAGAATGGCTTCTGCTTCTGTTTTTCTCCCTTTAAGCATCAACCATCTTGGTGTTTCCGGTAAGAAGAAAGAGCCAATAAGCATAACAAAAGATGGAATAGCAATAATACCCAGCATCAGACGCCAGCTATGATAATGCTCTCCTATATATTTGTTAGATAAGTAAATAAGAAAAATACCTATTGTTATCATCAGCTGATACATTGAGATGAATCCACCACGCCATTTTGTAGGGGCAATTTCAGAGAGATAGAGGGGAACAGCAAGAGAGGCACAACCAACAGCGAGACCAATACAAAATCTGGCAGAAAAAAGAATAAAAACTTCCCTAGTGAGTGATCCAACAATAGTAAATACCAGAAAAAATAATGCTGCGAATATCAGTGTTTTCTTTCTACCAATTACTCGAGCAATCCATCCACTTAAAACTGCTCCCACAATACAACCATAAATCATTATGCTGGCAAAAGTTTCACCTTTTAGAACAGACCAGGTAAATTCCTGATCGATTAATTCAAGAGAGCCATTAATAAATCCCTGGTCTAAACCGAAAAGCATTCCACCTAATGCTGCAAGTGTGCAGATAACAAAGAGATAGGTTTTGGGATTAAGTTGCTTCGCCATAATCGATCCTTTCATTTGGTATTATCTAATTTTTTGCATTCGTTCTCAAAATATTATATGCTACTGCTGCAGTAATTGCTGCACCTTTTCCAGACCCATCTTTTGTATGAGTTAAGTTTATCAAATGCTTTTTATCTTTTAAGTATTCACTCAGCAAATCCTCCATGTTTTGCTTAAAAAGAGGATACTTCGCAAATACGGTGCCATCAACAGCAATTAAATGTTTTTTTGTAAGTAAGGGATCCATCCATAGAACAACAGAAACAACAGCGGCTGCAGCTATTCTTGCCGCTCTTTTTGACACAATAAAAAATATTTCCTTTAAGGTCTTTCTATCATAAATAGTACTATCAGTTATACCAGCTTTAACTAAAAATTCCTCTGTTTTAGCTAAAGAATCAGTATTATCTGCTGCTACAAGAGCCATGTCCTCTGTTTCAAGAAAGCCATTTCTGGTAAAAGCATGAGAAACAATAATGTTAAATAGAAATTTCTTGTTTATCATGTCGCAAATTATCAATCGGGAGAGTTCACCCAAATACATTCCTGAAACCATTTTTTCGAAAATCTGCTCTCCCGGATTGATAGATGTTTCATCAAGAATGGTATCATAACTTGTACCATTGTATCCGTTAAAATCGCCCCATTCCATATCTATTACCATAGTTGGTTTTGAAAAATGAATTTGCAGTTTTTTTATGTTTTCAGTTTTCTCAAGATAACAGGCATTGGTTCCTGTACCTAAAATTACTCCCATATCACAATTTGAATTAGAGTAACTTTCTTCCATAAGTGTTCCCACCGTATCATTTACCAATGCACTAATCTGTATATTGTTTAATTGCCTTCGTTTAAAAGCTTTATTCAGTAGAATTACAGCATCCTCGTTAATCCCGTCTTTGATGCTAAAACCCTTTGTCCACTGAATCAATTTCCCTGAATTAACAGATATCTGTTCTACAGGAAAAGAGAAAGTAAAACCCAAATGGTAATTTACATTTTTGCTTATATCATTTTCATTTAAAAATTCGCTAACACATAACGCAATAAAATCAAAAAGTTCTTCGGTTGTACCCTGCATTATGTTTCTTGAAAGCGTAACTTTTTTAACTGTATCAACTACGGAGTTGCCCATTCCATCAAGCGTTGCTAAAAGAACTCTAAGGTTTGTTCCTCCTAGATCAATAGCTAAAAAATGCCCTGATTCCTTGCCCTGTGATCTTGTTACAAATGCAGGAAGCATCTTTAGAGAAGAGGTTTGCCCCGATAAACCTCTTAACATTTCTTCATGAAAATGCTTCCGCATATTCTCAACTGCTGAAACATCTATATCAAAAAGATAAAACAAATCAGATAGATTTTTTGTGTGAGACAATTACCATCCTTCCATTTTGAGACTTTTATTATTCTACTTCAGTTAATCAAGTAAAACAAGTGTAATGTTAAATTTGATTTGCTTAGACAAATCAAATTCTGTTAAGTAGTTTCATTCTGGAAATGTTAATCATTTTGAATCAATAGTGTCCCACCGTTACTGCTTTGCGATGTCAATCAAGATGCTAAAGTTTAAGCTGTACAGCTTAATGTATCGGTATAATGCGCATAGCACCGCTATGCAATTGAACTAGTAACGCCACTGGGGCTCTGGAGAGCCAGCAGGATGCTAAAGTTTAAGCTGTATAGTGCACTAGATTCATCTGTGCTTGTCATTGCTTCTAGACCTAAAGCAAATATTTTGGGTTTTGAAGAATGTTCTCATCAATCCCTACACATCATTACTTCCCCGTTTGCTAAGATAAAGGATACTATAGAAGTCAACATTATCTCTTGACCTGCTTTATTATACTTAATATTGTTTAGACTATTCTCGATAATTATATTTGTGAAGGAAGGTGCAAAAAATGAACAGACATTTAATTTTAGTGTTAGGAATTGCATTCATTCTATCTACTTTTACTGTTTCGTGTGGAGAAAATTCCACAGGGCCTGAACAAAATGGAGAGCCAGTTCTTACTGCAGGTGAAGTGACCCATTTCCATTGTGATTTGTCATGGACGCAAGTTGATTTAGAATCTCAGGATCATATATCCTACAATCTTTACCGTTCTCAAACTAAGGGTATATCAAGTGATACTACTCAAGCAGAGTTGATTGCTACATTCGCGAATGTTGATGAGTTAACCTATTCTGATAGCCTTATTGTTGAAGGTACTGACTACTACTTCGCTTTGTTAACCCAGGTGACAGAGTCAGGGTCTGACGCTAGTGAGTACTTATGGAGTAATGAAATCACTGTTCAATCACATGACGTGAATTATGTTACATTTGTAAACAATTCCGGTAGCACGTTATACATAATGTCACAACAAGGAGGCTGGGAAGGTCATCCTGAAGCCGGGCCTTGGCTGACAGATATTGGAGAACATTCTAAGTGGGCAGCAGATGGTACAGCATTTAGTACCGATTTTGTGACTTCATGCCCCACCGGTGATACTCTAGACTTTATCTATCCTGAGTACAGTATAGTTAAACCTCATGGAGCAAGGATATACATCGGAGAAACGCAGTTTGATGGTGCCCCTGATTTACAGACATACCCTCATATCTATGATAAAATTGAGGCGGGCTGGGGGGCTGGAAACACCTGGAATACAACCTGTGTTGGTTTTGTAGCTATTCCATTACAATTGCATGGAAATGGATTAACTGTCGGTTTTCTTTCCAGTGTTACCCGCAGTGCTCTGTTTGATTCTCTTGCTGCTTTACCCTCTCCGTATGGTGATTTGGGCTTTCCTGCAAGTAATCCGGTTCGATTCTTCTCACCAGGTAAATGGAGTGAATCAAGTCAAGTTGCTCACCTTTTGGATTCAGCCCTGGTTACTGGATTACCATTAGCTGCACAAGATGATTGGCGCTATTCTGCCGATCTTTACACGGACGTAACATACACGCCTCCTGATCAGATTACAGCTTCTTCTAATGGAGGCACTTCAACAGCATCTTCTATTACTACCCTTAATGTGTTCGGTTGCTGTATTCCCAATTCTGGCGATGGAGGTCCCATGCTTGCTGCTTTGATAGGTGCTGCTGCTAGCAGAGGCGTTCTTCATAACTATGCCTGGTGGGGCGATCACACCAAATACTATCAGAGCTACTCAGAAAATCACGGGCAGTATAATTACTTCAGTGGTCTTCTTCATGATTTGTCCATCGATGGTCTCTGTTATGGTATGCCTTATGATGATTACTACGATAGACACTCTGGTATAATTATGAATCCTGGAAATTCAATTATGATAACTATTTTACCATTTAACTGATACTCCACAATAAGTTGAAAGAATTGACTTTATGAAAAAATCTATAGTTGTTTGTTTTGTCTTTTGTTTCGGAGTTTTCGCTTTTGAAGATGCAGATAGTTTAGATCTTTTAGAATGGATTGTTTTGGCCAATGAAAATTCAACTTTACTGACTTTGGCTTCTGCAGACGTACATTCAGCAGAAGCTTCTTATCTAGCATCAAAGGCTTTTCTCTATCCGGGCATTGTGTTCTCTTCATCAGTAGGATACAAATGGACTTCTACCCCAAATCTTTCTGATGGGTTTGATTACCCTGATCAGCAATCAAGGCAATTTTCCTTAAAAGCATCGCAGGAGATATTTTCATTTGGTGGAAGCAGCTGGTTGAATATTTCTTCCAGCAGACATTCACTTAATGCGGCGGAATTTACTATGCAAGCCACTAGCCTTAGTCTTGTAAGTTCTCTTGTAGAAGCATACTATGGGGTGACAAAGGCAATACATATGCTTGATTCAGCACAGAGAGCTTTAGATCGAAGTATAGAACATTTCGTTATTGTAGAAAACATGTGTACTTCTGGCAATGCTACAGAGCTTGAATTACTTCAAGCTGAAATTCAGATAAATAGTGATAACCTTTCATTAATTCAACAAGAAACTACACTTGCTGATGCTTATGCACTTCTTTATCAAACAACAGGCTTAAATCCGGATAACTGCAGTTTTAAGGTTGATCCGGAAGCTATTTTGCAACCTCTTTCTTTAGAGGAAGTAGAAAACTTTGCTATAGACATTTCAGGTAACTTTGGAATAATGGCTTCTGAGGAAAACACTGTAGTTTCAGAATATGAGAGTTCTATATCAGAGAGACTTTACTGGCCCAGCCTAACTGCATCTGGCGGCTGGTGTAACGGGGAATTGGATTTTGATGAATTTTTCAGAAAAGGTGATTGGGATGTGTCTCTTGCATTAAATTGGACGCTTTTTGATGGCTTCAATCGGGAGAGCTCTATTCAACTTTCTCGTGCTACCTTGTTACACAGCATGGCCTCCCATAAAGCTCTCTTAAATAATACATTGATTAGTGCTTCTACTGCAAAAACAAATTTGGTACGCTCAACTAGAAGTTGGCAAATAACAGAAAATCTATTCGAGCTTAGAAGTGAAAATCTTCGATTAGCAACCGAGCAATATAGACTTGGAAATGTACCTTTTCAAACTCTTCTAGATGCCCACACAGCACTTGTTTCCGCAGAATCAACTGTGGAATCATCAAGAACTGAATGCCTTGTCGGGGAAAGCAAGTTAAGTGTTTTGCTTGGACAGTTACCCAGAATGGCTACCGAATCGAGGACGAGGGAAACAGAATAAGGCAGGTAAACACAAACCGGGAGTAAAAGTATGCATCGACAAAAAGATAAGGTTTTCAAAATTGACTTTAAAGTTTCATGTATTTTTGTACTTTTACTTTTTTCTAATTTTAATTTTGCTTTTTCCTCAGAGGAATGGAATACTTTAGAAGACGGTAATATTTATTTATTCTATTGTTCACATCAGGACTTAGGTTGGGAAAACAGCTATCATAATTGTGCTTCAACCAGAAACAGATTAATGATAGAACCAGCAGTAGAGTGGGCTATGGAAAACCAAGAATTCAATTATTGCATCGAGTATTCCAGAGCTGCGATGGATTTCAGAGAATATGCGCTCAATACTCCAGGAAAAGAATATCTATGGGATAATTTTGTCACCCTGGTTAAATCCGGGCAGATAGAAATTGGTGGCACTTATACTTGCGGGTATGAATCCCTGTTCTACGGTGAGGGATTGATTCGACAGGTTTATTTAGGCCGCAAATGGGTAAGAGACCTAGGTGGAGATACCAGAGTAGCTTGGAATGTTGATCCACCGGTGCGTTCTCTTCAGACGGCACAAATTTACAATAAAGCTGGTATCGATTATTTAGTTGACAGTAGATACAGAAAGGGTTTCTATAGGTGGATTAGTCCAAATGTTCACTCTGGAGATGATGACTATAGTTTCATTGTGTTCTCACAGGGAACATACGATCATCCATGGGTTTATTTTGTTCGAGATGATGAGAACGACCCATATCCTTCATCTGACAGTTATGGGGGAACATTTTATCCATATTCCTTCAATAAGAAAATGAATTCAGAATCATCACCTGCAGACAATGTTCCCGATTCCACATCAATCGGTCTGGCTATTGATTATGTCAGAGATTACTGGAATAGAAATGACATTGGGCAATGGCCTAATGATTCTGATGACTCAAATCCTTGGGCTTGGGAAAGCTGGAGTGATTATTACCAAAGCTTAGAAGGATCATCTGAAGGATTGACAGGGGTTTTCCCGTTTTATTATTCAACAGATATGGGAATGCCAAGGATTTACATGGCTTCACCAGGAGAAGATTACCAGGGTAATCTTATATCCGACTGGGAGGAAAATAGCTCTTCTGGTGATCCTTCTCTGCAACTTTCTACAGCTGGAGAAGCACTGGATGCTGTAGTTGAAAGAGCCTATGAGCTGGGGGTGTCTTTTGAAGAATGGCAGGGTGAGTTACCCAATTCCTGGCTTTATATTCATGGTCCTAGCCATTATGAGCTGATTAGCCGGATGCGTTCAGCACAGAGACTACTTCCAGCAGCAGAAATGTTTACCACATTTAGTGCTATTCTTGCTAATGATTTCAGTCACTACCCTGATGAAGCTTTTAATGAAGCGTGGTGTGATGCCTTGTTTCCCGATCATGGAATGGGTGGGGTCGGTGATTGGTATTCTGACACATATCCGGAATCAGAGGGAGACAACGATGTTGTGGATGTTGCTTCATGGGTGCGGGTAAAGCGGGCTGAGGAATCAGCAGAAGAGCTTCTCACAAATGCAACTTCTGATATTACCGGTAGAATTAGTTTCACCGCACCATCAGATGGAGCTACTCCAATTGTTGTTTTCAATACTCTCTCCTGGAATAGAAGTGATCCTGTAAGCTGCCGTTTGGATGAGAGATTTAATGGGAACTGTTTTAAAATTGTTGATTCAGATAATGTTCCTGTACCATACCAGATTTTGCCTAATGATGATTCTTTGGATATTATTTTTCTAGCTGATGATGTACCTTCACTTGGTTATAAAACCTACTATGCTGTACTTAATGAGAGTTACGAGAACATTTCTCAATCTTCAACTATCCACACTGAAACAGAATACATGAATGATTTCTATTCTGTTAGCTTTTCCCCAAATGGAATTGAATCAATCACAGATAGAAACTCTGGCCAAACTCTTTTACAAACTAAAGATTACAGCTGCTCATACTATCAGGACATTAATCTAAGTCCCTTTGAATTGTTTACTCTTAGATCCGCATACGATGATAACTATCTATATTTTGATGCAGGAAGTTTTCCCGGTGTCCCCCCCGCTTGGCTGGATAGCACATTTGCTCAGGCCAATGCACATGCCAGTTGGCAGTACGATTCTGACAAATCCGGGCTTTTGTATGATGTCTATTCCTATACCAGCAGCTTAAATGACACCGAGAACTGGTGGGCTACGGTAACACAAAATATTTACTTTTACAAAGATATTAAAAGAATTGACTGTGAGGTTATTTTAGGTGACTGGGGAAGAGATTCTGAAGGTTTAAATCACCCTGATGAGGTGATAAAGCTTCGAGAGTGGAGAATGGCGCTTCCTTTAGCTTTCGAGAATGATGCCGCGCAAGTAACTTACGATGTACCCATGGGAACTGTTCTTGTTGGCCGGGATGAAGTGCAGAGTGACCTTGGTGCCTGGTACTATTATGATGCCTACGACTACACACAAATGCCTGAACCTCCTGCTGCGGATAATACCAGACCTATTCTTCCAAGTTATTTTCATCCCAGAGAGGTTCAGAATTTCATAAGTGCCAGTGACGGGAACCATGGAGTTACTATGAGTTCATCTGTATCTGTCTGTGATTACATTTTTCCTCCTCGGGAGCAGGATAGCATTATTCCTGATTCAAACTTTAATATTTCATCGCCTGTATTGCAACCTATTCTTTTTGCAACCAGAAAATCATGTGGTGGTAATCATGGCCTTTACTCACAGCGAGGAGATCATTCTTTTTCTTTTTCAGTACTTTCGCATGAAGGGAATTGGTCTGACAACTCCATGCAGGGAGCCAGGTATGCTCTTCAGGTAAACAACCCTCTTAGAGCTGTCATAGTTGCAGAAAACAATCACTCTACACAGCGCACTCTACCCGGCGAGAGTTTCTCCTTCTGTAATGTATCTGGAGAGAATGTAATTGTTAGTGCTTTCAAGAAGATGGATGGCGATAGCAATAATATTGTGGTTAGAATTTTTGATCTTTTGGGAGGAACCGGTGTAAGCAATACTACTTTTAACTTCTTCTTTACGGCTTCTGAAGTATATCAGACAAACATAATAGAAGAGCCCATTTACACGGACAACACACCTGTACTCTCCACTGAAAGCAATTCGATATCAATCGATGTAGGGCATCATTCAATAGAAACATTTGCATTGCAACTTGAATCTGAGATCTTTAATTAGACCTCTTAAAGGAGAAAAAACATGAACCGGATACCACTGTTCAAATTAAATGTTTTGATTTTAGTTATTTCTGGAGTATTTTTCCTATTGTCCGCACAACCTCCAGGTCAGCCCTTCTCATCAACATGGTTTCCAGTAGAGTTACTTGCATGGCACTTTGTTGGAGATGCTGATGCACCATACAATGTCGGAACTGTTGATCTTGCAACAAGAACTCAGGGCAACATGCAGATTAATTCGCATGCAAGACCCGGTGAAGCATTAGTTTCAAACCTTAGTTCGATGAACCAGCATACAGCTCTTAATCCAGCACAGGGAGGTTTAGAATTTGATATTTATGCATATAACTACTGGCAATACACAGATATTCTTGTTCCATGGGCGGGAACTGCCAGTGAAGGCCTTATAATACCCCCAACTGCAGATATGATTGATGCCGGACACAGGAACGGTGTTCCTGTATATGGCATGGTGATGTTTCCTGATGTTGCATTTGGCGGGCAAATACAATGGGTGAATAACTTTGTGATGAAAGAGGGCAACACATTTCCTGTAGCAGATAAATTAATTGAAGTTGCCGAAGCTTATAACTTTGACGGCTGGTTTATAAATCAGGAAACAGCAGGTGGTGATAGCACTTTAGCACAGGATCTAAGAGACTTAATGGTTTATGTTATAGAAAATTCTAACATTCATATAATGTGGTATGACTCTATGGTTGAAGATGGTTCAATATGGTATCAGGATGAGCTCAATTCCTATAATGATATGTTTTTTCAGGATACGGATACAGTTTCTAATGAGATGTTCCTTAATTATGACTGGACGACAGAGAAAATTGCATCAACAAATGCTCATGCGATTTCCCTAGGTAGAAGCCCCTATGAAGTGTATGCTGGTGTTGATGTTGGATATATAGGTGATTCAACCGTGGTTGTCTGGGACGCCATATTCCCGGAAGATAACCCACATCTTATTTCATTTGGATTTTTCGCTACGCACTGGTGTTTCCTTAATTCTACAAGTCACGAAAATTTTTATGAAAGAATGAACAGGCTATGGGTTGGCCCGAACCGAGACCCGTCAAATACATCTACTTCGCAGTCCTGGAAGGGAATAGCTCACTATATACCAGCCTCTACTCCTATTACAGAAACACCCTTTGTAACAACATTCAATACCGGCCAGGGGCACATGTTTTCTGTAAATGGTGTACAAATGAGAAATTCTGATTGGAATTACAGGAGCCTTCAGGATGTTCTTCCTACCTGGAGGTGGGTAGCTGAGAGCAACGGTACATCTCTTTATCCGGAACTGGATTGGACAGATGCGTGGTGGGGTGGAACTTCGTTAAAAGTAACGGGTGACCTCAATCCAGGCACCCCTACAACTCTTTATCTTTATAAAACTGATTTATCCCTATCAGCTGATAACAATTTTGTGATTTCCTACAAAACAGGCACCGCTGATGCGCCTTCAAATCTTTACGTAGGACTTGCTTTTGAGGATCCCGAGACATTTGAATTCATACCTGTGGGTAACACTCAGTCCGCAGGATGGAATACTGCAACACTAAACTTATCACAATATTCTGGAAGACCGCTATCAGTAATTGCTCTTAAGTTTGATGCTTCAACTTCCATTTCCGATTATGATGTAAGGATAGGTCAACTAGGTATCATTGATGGTGATGTGGATACTCCTGCACCACCAGACGACCTGACTCTTGTTCATTTTTACCAAATAGATGATAACTTCGGTACTCTCAGGCTTAAATGGGCACACTCCGATGACGAGAATCTGATGTACAATGTTTACAAAGTGAACAGCGATGATTCCAGAACCTGGCTCTGGTCCACACCGAATAACTATTGCTTTGTACCGCAGGTAAACAGAGAAACTGAAGAAACCACCACTACTATTGAAGTGGTAACTGTAGGAAAAGAGTTAGGATTATCAACTGCCGTAACAACTACATTTGAATGGACTGTTTCAGGTGTCGAAAGTGAATATGAGGGTTATACTTTTGGAATTGGTGAGAATTTTGTTAACCCAATTTCATTCACCTCAACATCTTTAATTAGTTTTACAATTCCCAGTGCTTCTGATGTAAGCCTTTCCCTATACGATATCACTGGAAGACAGGTAAGAAATATGGTAAATGAACCATTACAACCAGGCGTCCACTCAGTAGTACTTGAGAAAGAAAACCTTGCATCAGGTGTTTATTTTTTAAGACTTGTATCCAACGAAAGCCATGATACAGCTAAATGTGTTTTTGTTGATTAATTAGAGAAAATGATTAATGCATTGCCAAAAAGGCTATTCATTTGCCGTAATCTAAAGGGAGAGAAAAATGAAAAGAACCATGGTTTCCATTATTGCTGTTTTGTGTATATCAGGTCTTGCTTTTGCGCAGGGGAATGGAATCGGCTCCAATTTTAGTGCAGGATTTCAACTAAATGAGTATGGGGATGACTTCGGTTTAGGGATCAACCTCACCAGCCCATTTTTTGCAAATGAAAGAGCTGCATTCAGAGTTAAAGGAAACTACATGTTTTTTGAACATGTAGAAGATGGAGAAACTATATGGACACCCTACACCACTATTTCTCTTGGTTCCATAGGTGTAGCTGGAACAATCGCTGATTTTGTTAGGTTGTATGGTGAGGGTGGTGCTCTTTTAATATTCCCTGCTGAGGAATTCTCATCAGAAGATATTGTTTCCGGTGGATACGGGTTATTTGGTTTTGAGTTTTTCATGAATGAGAATGGTAATTACTTCATCGAAATTGGTGGTGTAGGTGCTGATGCAAAAGCAGACAAATTGCCAGCAAGTCCTTTGTATTCAACTGGAATGTTAATTAGTGCAGGTTACAGAATTATTTTTTAATTTCTAGACTTAAGAATGCAGGTAGTTGCCTTTAGGTTTCTACCTGTATTTTTTTGTTTCTTTAGAAAAAGAAAGGAGGTAAAGAATTAGTGCTAGTAGTAGATACCAGCAGTGAAATTATATGCCGCATTTCTTGCTGCAGTTTCACTTATAGTCCATGGTAGGTGCATCCGTCATATCATCAATAGTGGCAGAATAGATTACTCTGAAAAAGAATAAAATACCCAATATTATCAAGTAAGCAGAGCATGCTGCTCTCGCCGGTGAACGTTTACACTTTTTCACTGGAGAAATACTTTCAAAAATAATTCAAAAATCTAATATCTTAGAACTACTGGCAGCAATCTTTTACAGCTTTGAGCTTTGGTGTCTCTAATTTTTCCTACAATTTTTCACGGCAGTTATCAGTGTTGCCACAGACTCACCGTATGTATCAGAGGGTT
>JAOZUR010000007.1 GCA_029938555.1 Candidatus Sabulitectum sp.
AGGTAAACAGGTGTTTACTTCGCGAGTAAATTTAAGTATAGTAAGTGCGGAGGTGAGAAGAATGAAAAACAGATGGGCTGTTCAAACAGAAAATGGTGTTCATACCGCAGATGTTGTGTGGTGTGCAGTTGAAGAAGGTTTTAGAAAAAAATCAGCAGCTATTGTTCTAAATACAGATACAAAAGCTGCTCTTGATATTTTGGCTTCTGGAATGTTTTACATGACTGGACCTGATATGCATAAATCAGTGTTATTCAGGATTGACAGTTGTAACCGTGCAAGAATTGAGGGATGTATGTTTATCAAAGCAAGTGAAACCGTTGATATTATTCGTATGAAGGAAAACAATATTCTCAGAGAAATGCGAGAACTACTTGAACTTGACCTGAATGAGCCTATTGAAAACTATGCTAAACCCATCCATCATAATAGTGTAGCTTCTTAAAAGATAACTAGTTATTCTCTCTGTTATGGCTTTGTTTAGTGCTGGTTGAAAAAAAAAGAAATAGAGCTAATATTCCCCTTAAGAATAAGTATTTACAAAAAGGGGGGTTCCCATTCAAAAAGATGGAGTAAGTTTATTTTTTCCTGCATTTAACGAGGAAAAAAATGTTGAATACATGGTTTCATCAGCTAGGGAAGTCCTTGACAGAGTAGTTGGTTCAAACTGGGAGATAATAGTAGTAGATGATGGCTCTACAGATACTACTGCTACTATAACAAATTCATTATCAGTTCTAGATCCAAGGGTTCAACTTGTATCACATCCCAAAAATCTTGGATTTGGCAGTGCCATTCGTACTGGAATAGAACATTCATCAAAAAACTGGATATTTTACACTGATTGTGATGGCCAATTCGACTTGAAGCAATTTGATCTTGTTTGGGCTAGGCGGCATGATGCTGATATTGTTTCAGCTTTTCGACACGACAGAAAAGATCCGGGAATGCGCTTGTGGTATTCTCTGCTTTGGAATACTCTTACTATTATGCTTTTTTTAAGAGGTTTCAAAGATGTTGATTCTTCCTTCAAGCTTTTTCGATCTTCTATCTTTAACAAAATCAAACCTCAATCAACTTGTGGAGTTATTGATTTTGAAATTCTCACCCTTGCAAGAGATATGGGATATAGGGTGATTCAACTACCAGTAAATCACTTTCACAGGCGAGCAGGTACAGTCTCTTTTGAAAGTGCAAGGGTTGGGTTTATTGCTTTTGTTAAATTTGGAGCGATTTGGGAGATGTTTCAACAATTGATGGCTTTCCGAATTAGGAGCTGGCGAGGGTTAAAAAGTGATTAAAGCCCTACTGGTGACACCTCTGCCACCACAACCAACCGGTTTGGCTGATTTTGCCAGACGAATTCTATCTCTCACTGAGAATCATGTGGAATGGACTGTGGCTTATCCTTCAGGTGCCCAGCCTCTTGATGGTTTTGATTGTCTACCAATTTCAGAACTTAAAAACCAGCACTTTGAGGGAGCTGTTATTTATCAGATAGGTAATTCGCCCCACTGTGAGGAAGTTATAGAAACGCTTTTAAGTCACGGTGGCACAGGATTATTTCACGAGACTAACATGCATCATGTATTGCGGAACAAGGCAGATAAATCAGGCCACTGGGAAACCTATAAAAATCATGTAAATCATGACTATAAAGAAAAGTCAGAGTCATTTCTTGCGATAATGAATAAAAAAGCAAAAAGTTTAGCAGAATATGATAATCGATTACGGGTTAATCAACTTGTTGGAAATCTTGTTTCATCTTGTGATCAGATTGCTGTATTAAGCGATACTGCTAAGCTGGATTTAGCTAAACTTTCAAATGGTAAATCAATTGTGAGAATGGGTTTTCTTCCTGATTTTCTAGGAAAAGTTAAAAGAACACCATCTACAGACAAAATTTTTACCGTTGGTATTGTTGGTACATATCACTTTGGTAGAAGCTGGCCTGATATGCTCAAGGCTGTTCAAATGTTTAGAAGAATTGTTGATTGTCGTCTGCTTATCATAGGTTCAGGCTGGCCTGAAACGGATTATTCATGGATTAAAGCAACAGGTCGTTTGCCTGATATTGAGTTTCGCCAGGAACTTGAAAATATTGATATTGCAATTGATCTGCGGCGTCATACTTGTGGCGAGACCAGTGCTTCTATGATGGATCTGTTAAGAAGAGGCATTCCTGCCATTGTTACCTCAGAAGGAACATTTCGAGATATTTCAGCAGATGCTGTTTTACGAATACCTTCAGAGTCTGGGGCTGGTGGAGCGTATGCTGCGCTGAAGTATCTTTATCAAAATCATCAAGTGCGATCTTCTATTTCAACTGTCGCAGCCCAGTACTTTAATGATGTTAGTGACAAAAAGAAATGCTTGGCAGAGTGGCTGGATCTCATTGAAAGAAGTGGGTCATGAGAACAAGGTACTTGTTTTTTTTGCTTCTTACTGTCTTTTTTATTCCATGGGTTGTTTTACTGATTCAAGGTGAAGGATTTATTGGAAAACCAGCTGCAGAAGCTGATGTTCTTTTTGCAGGTGACAGTGATGTTTATGATGGAGTTTGGCACTTCTGGTGGGTTGGAACGGCTTTGCAAAATAAAACAGACCCTCGGATATATTTGGGAAACTCTTTAGCCTGGCATAACATGGGTTGGCCTGACTTGTTTTTTTCTTATTTAACAGGAAGCGGATACAATCTTGTGCTTTTTTTCAGTACTTTGTTTTCAGCTTTTGCAGGGTATATGCTTGCGCGATCATGGGGAATAGGAAAATCCGGTTCACTTATAACAGCGTTCATTATTGCCTGGATGCCAGTAAGACTGATTCGAGTATATCAGCATTATATGCTTGCAGGTATTGGATTTGTAGTTTTGGCCCTTTATGGATTCAGAAAAGGTTTCTTATCAGGCAAAGGTAAGTATGATTTTATTGTTTTAATTTCCACATTTTTTGCTTTAATGCAAAGTCTTTCTTTTTCACTAATCCTTGCTGTAGGTTACGTAATTACAGCAATTCTTACTAAAAAAGCCAGGCTAAAGCGAAAATTGTTTCTGGGTTTTGTTTCTCTTGCAGGTGGAGTAATAGCACTTATTTGGTTTTTTACAGCACCATTAGCTTTTGATACATCTCCAGAAATGAGCTGGACAGAATCAGTTCACTGGGCTGCTGAGCCCCTTTGGTTTTTATTCCCATCTTTTCTGGGTAAGCCACTTGTTATTGAAGCAATGCCAAATCCTTTTGAAGGTGTGGTTTCTCCGGGTTTTACGGTTGCAGTTTTAGCTTTGATTTTTGTATTCAAAAAAAAATCATGGGTATCTCTTGCTTGTGTAGTTGCAGTTATTATTCTTTCAATGGGCCCGTTATTAAAGGTGAATGGAGAACCTACAGGCATACCTCTTCCTTTTTTGGTTATTGCAAAGATGCCTTTTCTGTCAGCAGCGCGAACTCCATCAAGATTTGCTTTGATAACTGGTTTGATGGCAGCTTTAGCAGCTGGAAAATTCATAGAAAATAGAAAATCAGCTCTTGGGTGGTTACTTACTCTTTTTGTAATAATAGAATTAATTCCAATAAAACTGAACACCATAAGTAGCACTGTACATTCATGTTATTTGTCATCTGAATCAAACTTACCATTAACTTTAGAAATACCTGCTTCAAGATTTATTCGAAGATATTCTCTTTTTCAAACTCAGGACGGTGCTCCAAGAAAAATCATGTTTCTTGCACGAGGGGGCCAATGGCAGGAGGATTGTATTCCAGAACCTCTTCTTTGGGCAAGTAATGTGAAACCAATGGAAACTGATCTTTTGAATTCTGGTGCAGCAAGAGTAATATATAACAGATGGATGTTTGAAGATCCCATAAGAACTCATTATGACACTCTTTATAACGATCTATTTGCTGAACAAAACAGAAGTGATAGTGTATGGATATGGACACAGCCATGAGAACAATTCTTGATACAACTGTATGTACTCACAGCAAAGGTGGCGTTGGCAGATGGGTTAAAGGTCTTTCATACGGTCTTAATCAGATAAACAGCGAGCATATTTCTATTGATCTTGCGGAGACCCATCCAGGGCACATCTCTTCTGTACCGGAAGTTGCAATTGTAAACTCACCATTCTGGATGAAATTACCTCTTTTAAGAAGATTTCTTTTGAAAAGAGGTTTACTTGAATCAACCAGGGCAGACCGAATGGTGAAAGCGGTTGGATATCCTGATATTATTCATCTGTCAGGTGTACAGCCGGAAGGTTATGGCAAGCGCACTGTTGTAACTTTTTTTGATGATACTCCATGGGTTTCACCTGAAAGTCATACAAGTGATACATTGTTTTATGCTTCCAAACTTAAAAAGCTTATAGATTCAGGGGTTTCAGTTTTAACCATAAGCAACTGGTCTGCTTCCATTGCTCAGCAATTATTTTCCATTTCAAGTGAAAAAATCGGTAGTGCTGGTGGTGCAGCAGATGATATATTTTGTCCTGGAGAGCCTGACATTGATGTTTTAAGGAAGTTCTGTCTTGAACCAAATGATTATTTTCTTCATGTGGGCAGTTATGTTCCAAGGAAGAATATTCCGTTTCTTGTAAGATGTTTCAAGGAGGCAGGTACAGGAAAAAAATTGGTACTTGCAGGAGCAGAAAAATGGGGCGAAAAAATGGTAGAGAGCACAGAAGATGTAGTGTTGTTAAAAGGTATTTCAGACAATGATCTGTTATCTCTTTACCGTGGCGCAATAGCGTTGTTACTGCCCAGTAGCAGCGAAGGGCTTGGTTTGCCTGTTTTAGAAGCTTTTGCCTGTAATACGCCTGTAATTGCTTCAAATGGAGGGGCTTTACCGGAAACTGTTGCAGATAATGGATTGCTTCTTCCAATTCTGGAAAGTGAACCCTGGGTCAGGTCAATAAAAGATATGGCTTCAGGTTTAATATCTTGTGACCTCAGGCAAAAAGCTGAACATGCTGTACGCCCTACCTGGAAAGATGTAGCAGAGAAAGCAATGGAGTTTTACAGGAGTATATTGTGAAAATTCTTCACTTGATCCATAGAACATGGCCATATCATGGTGGGGCAGAAAGATATGTGTGGGAATTTGCCACAGCAGCCCAAAGATGGGGTCATTCTTCAACAATTGTGTCTACCGATGCCTGGGATATGTCATGGCTGGTATCTAAACGGGGAAAACATGTGCAGCCAGGAGTATTCAAAAAAGACGGTATAGATATTCTGAAGTTTCCTGTGGCGCATCCTCCTGCACAAAACATATTAAGAGCTGTATTTCGCAGATTTAGAAATGGTGGACCAGATAGGTTTTATTACCCTAACCCATTTATTCCCCAATTTGATAAATGGATTCGATCAGTACAGGGTTTTGATCTTGTTCATGCAAATGCTATGCCTTTTCTTCTTCATGCAGGGTACCGATATGCTAAGCAGAATAATGTACCACTTATTTCTGTTCCTCATGCTAATTTGGGTAGCATTCAACACAGAATTGAACCACTCCATTATTTTGCAGGGGATCAACCACGAGTTCTCAGGGAGTCAAAATTAGTAGTGGCTCATAACAACTTTGAAAAATCAGTTTACATAAATGAATGTGGTGTATGTCCTGAAAATATCATTATTGTTGGCAGTGGAATCAGTCCACAGGAATGGTCCGACGCAAATGGAGATATTGCCAAGAAAGTATTTTCTATACCACCTGATAAGAAGATAGTTCTTAGTGTCACCGCCCACTGTAAAGATAAAGGTTCAAATACTTTATTGAATTCGGCAATAAAGTTATGGAAAAATGAAAATGATTTTGTCCTGATTCTTGCTGGTCCGGTTTTACCAGATTTCAGAGAGTACCTTGATTTAAGAGCTAAAGAAATTCCACAGGGAAAACTAATTGTTACAGGGTATATCAGGGAAGAGATAAGAAAACATCTTTTTGCTGCTGCTACTATTGTTGCAGCTCCATCCAGGCTTGATGCATTCGGTATTGTGCTTTTGGATGGTTGGATTGCAGGTAAACCTGTTATTGGATGTAATGCCGGTGGAATGCCTGATCTGATAAAAGCTGATGTGAATGGTTTTCTTGTGGAATTTGGAGATGTACAAGATCTATCAAAAAAAATCAATATTTTATTGAACAACAGCGAACTGGCGAAATCAATGGGTTTAAATGGAAGAAAACAAACCCTCAATAAATACACATGGAAGAAAGTTACAGATAGGTTTTACAGAAAGATAGAGGGTTATCAGTTATGAATAATGTCACTGCAGCTGTGGTATTGTACAACGGAGAACGGCTTATACCAACACTTGCAAAAACTCTTTCTTCTTTACCGGCAGATTTGAAAACAGTAATATATGACAGTGGATCCACTGACAATTCAGTTGCTGAAGTCTCTAGGTTATTAAAAAATAAAACAATTATTCAGGGGAAAAATTTAGGATTTGGTTATGGAAATAATCGCTGTCTGGAAAAAATAGATACAAAATACACACTTTTTCTTAATAGCGACGCCTCTATTGATGCTGAATCTCTTGAACTTTTGATTTCGTACTTAGAGAATAATCACGAATTTGCAGCTGTACAGCCACTCATAAGACTGTGGGATTGGGATAAAGTAACTGCTTCTTGTGGTGTTTTTCTAACAGAATATGGTGAGGCATGGGATGGCAGATTTATGCATCTGGAAATCTCTCCATTAAAAGAGCCTCTTCAAGTGCCGGCAATAACAGCTGCTGTAGCTTTGTGGAGAACCGATGTACTTAGGGTTTTGAATGGTTTTGATGAGGGTTTTTTTATGTATTTTGAAGATGCAGATCTTTCCCTTCGAGCAGGTGCAGCCGGCTGGAAGCTTGCAGTTGTAAGGAATTCTGAGGCTTTTCATATGATAGGCTCATCCAGCAAACGGAATAGCGCAATCCAATGGGAACTTGAATCTTCTATCCGTTTGTTTCGAAGATATTTAGGCGGTAATGGTTATTCTCTAAATTGGTGGAGAAGAGAATTGCGAATATTTCTATATTCAATATCAAAAGGAAAATCACCATTTAAAAGAGTTTTTCTAGTGTTAAGAAATTTAAGAAAAAATGTTGAAATAGTGCCAATACCTGATGAAGTTAAAGTTATGCTTTTTGGAGATCCTATGGATTTCCCCCAATCTAGAATTAACAAAGATTCACCTGGGCCTGGTTGGAAAGGGAACAAAATTAGCCCTTGGGGTGGTTTAAAAACTGACGGAAAAACAATTGTATTTCACTTGAAAGCTGTAGATAATTTTGTTTCAGGTTCTTTCTTAAGTGGAACAGGAGAAATTTTACAGAGGTTTTGTATTGCACCGGGCAAGTTGCTTAAAGTGAAATTTGCAGAAAGCCCACAAGTTGTTTACATTCACTGTGATTCTTCTTCAGATATGCTGGAGGTAAAACTATATGAAGAGTAATAATGTCAGCAGGGCATCAGTGATTCTTACTGGATATAATGCTTGGGTTTTGATGATTCTTTTTCAGGGATTTTCTGTCAAGTCGATACCTTTGATTTTTGTTTTTACTCTTTTGGGATTTGTTATAGATACACAAATATTTTCAGTTGTTTTTTGTTGCTCTCTTGTAGGGTTAATTGCACCTGCTTTTTTACCATGGGTTATTCTTATTGCTGGATTACTTTCTTCCGTTGCAGGTGACACAAAAAAAATCAGAATTATGGGATTTTTAACAGTAACTTCTATTCTCTGGTTTTTTCCGATCTCAGCTTCTATCCCTCTTGTTCTTGTTGCATCATTAGCCGCATTATTCAATAATAAGTATCTGCGATATTCTCTTGTACCTGCTGGTTTTATTATTTCTGTTTTGTTAATTGGTTTGCCTGGGCCGGTGGATGTACAACCTGTTATTGCAGGCTCAACCATAACTGACGGAATTCTTTCTTATTCTATTCCACAGGTGAACACATCAAGAAGGGAAGTTCTTTTAGCAGCGCCCCATGAAGGATTATGGGCAGTATGGATTGCCATAGAAGCTGGTGGGGTTCGTGATTCCATTCCAATGGCAGCAATTCGTCTTGGGGATGATATGTTGATTCTTCCTGCAGGAGTCGATACTTTAAGTTTTACAATGATTCCAGGTGATACGCTTGCCGTGACTCTTATGCGAGATTTTCGACGGTTTAATCACTCGGTTATTCATGCAACTGCTGGAGGTGAAAGATTGTGAAAAAACTACTTCATAATCACCTGCAATTTTTGCTTATGGCTGGATTCGCTGGTTGGATATTTATTTCTTGGCGTCTTGCTGGTATGCCGGACCCAGGTTTTTCTGGTCGGTTTATTCCAGTAGCTTGGTTTTTTGCAGCTCTGTTGAATGGTTCCAAAAAATTATCAAAATCGTTTATTCCCATGGTTATTAGTTATTCTGCCGGAGTTTGGTTGTGGATGCTTAATCCATCAGTTTGGGTTATTGTTGCTGCTATTCCAGTTGCAGGTCTTATTGTTTGGTCTTTTTCAATAGCAGATAAAAGCGGTTTCGGTATTTTTAGGGCCATACTTCCTGTATTGTTTTTATCTTTGATTACTGCTGAAGTTAATGGAGATGAAGTCAGATTTGCAGAACAAGCAGCTGTGATTTCCAGAGTATCCAACAGCCGATTTTCGGTAACTCATTTTCGTCCCGGAGATATAAGCAGTACACAAGGGCATCATACTCCGGTTTTCCCTTTTCTTATCTCGCCCGGTCTGCACATAGGTGATACAGGTTTAAGAATAATTCCTGTAATTGTTTCTTTGCTTGCTATTTTTGCCTTGGCAAAACTTACAAATCCTAAAATAGCAGTGGCAGCTGCATTATTGTATCCTGGTTTTGCTATTTTGGGTTTGGCTATGACCGGCTGGATGGCTGCCGGCTTGTTTACTCTGGCTGTATTATTGCCGGAAGGTAAGAAATGGTTAACAGTTCGTTTTTTGATAGCTCTTTTGCTTGTGGCTCTTAAAATTCGATATATAGGTTTGGCAGCTGGTATTTTACTGGCTGAATATGCTTGTATTCCTAAAAGTAAAAATAAATGGATTGTTCCAATTATAGGAATCTTCTCAACTGCTTTAGTTTTGGTTGTTGATAGATATCTGCTAAATGGAATGCTTTTCTGGAGCAGGTACGGCAATATTGAAGCAGTTAATTTGATATGGACTAACACCTTTCATAGACCTATTGAAACATTAACTCATGCTGGATGGAGTTTGTTTGATCCCGAGGCAGGACTTTTCTTCAGAGCGCCATGGGTGCTTGCTTCTATTCCCGGTTTATTCTTGTATCATAAAAAATCTCCAATTCGATTCAAAAAACTATTTATTCCTGCTTTTCTTTATTGGGCTTTTTTAATAGTCTGGTCCGGTTCTTCCTGGCACGGGCTTCCAGCGCCTGTTGGAAGAATGTTTGTGCCAATGCTTCCTCTTTTTGCAAGTGGTCTTCTTATGGTCTGGAATAAGAAAGAAACACGAATTCTTATTGTTCTATCAATAGCTGTTTCCGCCTTGGTAGTAGTATGGCCTGTCTGCAGGTATAACTTTGCAGATGGAACAGATACTCTGCTTTCTATCTTTGGAATAACAACAGGATTTTCAATGGTTAGGAGTTATTCTTATCAACTTCTAATTGCAGGTTTTCTTGCTTTATCAACAATGCTTGTTATTGGAAAATCACAAAAGTACAGTGGAATGATGTTTGTCTTAATTTTATCAATTGTTTTCTTTTTATCACTATCGCCTAGTGGGTATGAAGCAGAAGATTTAACTCCAGATATGGTTCAAGGTGCTAGATTGTATCCATATAGTTCAGACCCTGTTGAAAGATTTTTCTGGTTTAACAGCCGCGAAAGAATGCTTGAACTGGCAGAGGCAGGTCAGTCTGTTCTTATGCCGAATGTGGAAGCAGGAGATACTCTTGTTCTTCAAATGTCAAGTAAAGAGGCAGAGTTATTGGTGGGGAATCAACTAATTCAAGTTGCTTCAGAGTTGATAGAGTTGCCTTCGGTTTATAGAGATATTGGAAGATCTGTACGGGTTTTACCAGACAGACCTGAAAATCGTCTGATGATGGAGTATTCGATTTTGGTGGATAGTACAGATGTTAGTAATCAATCCATTCGTATCACACATAACAGTGGCTCGCCTGTTTATATTGATAGAATAAGATGTTTGGATTCCTTATGAAAAAACTTTCAGTGATTATTCCATCCAGAAATGGTTTAGCTATTCTGAAAGAATTTCTTCCAGTTATTCTTCAGGAAACAGTTGCAGCTCAAGGTGAAGTTATTGTTGTTGATGATTGCTCAGATGATAATACATCCAGTGAAGTTTTACAGCTCTTTCCTGAAGTTGTTTTAATTACCCGCAAAAGTAATCCTGGTTTTTGTCATGCGGTTAATCTTGGTATGTCCAGAGCCCATAGTAATTATGTAATGCTGCTAAATAATGATACTATCCCAAGTAAGGATTCTTTTAGCAAATTGGTGGCTCGGTTGGATCAATCTGAAGCAAAAACAGCAGTTGTTGTTCCATCTATTATTAGACCTGATGGTTCCGATGATAGTAGTTATAAATGGACCTATAAACATGGTCTGGCAATAACAGGTGAAAACATTCCAGGACAAAAGTACCCGTCCGGTGCTTGTGCATTATGGAAAAAGAATATATGGGAAAAACTTGGAGGTTTAAGCAGTGCTTACGCCCCGATTTACTGGGAAGATACCGATCTTGGTGTTCGTATGTTTGAATCTGGTTACAATATGAAAATTTGCCCTGATATTTTGGTAGAGCACAAACACGCAACTACCATGGGAAGCTCTTTGAAAGCAGAAACTTTGCGAGAGCGAAACAGGTTTGTTTTTATGGATATAAATTGCAATTCATTATCAAAAAAAACAGCTCGGATTTTATGGATGCCTGTCCACCTGCTTCTAGCTTTGTTGAAAGGCAATAAAGCATTCATAAATGGGTATAAAGAATACTTAGCGCTTAGAAAAAATATCAAATGAAAAAAAACGCAAAATCTTTTGTGTTTGGAATAGAGGGTTTAACTGCGCTGGTTACCGGTGCCTCTGCACTGGCTTTTGTTGTAGCTTTTCTTGTTTTGTGGCTGGTGGTTTCTGATGCTCGTACCACCTTGGAAACTGCCTCTTATGCCAGAGCTCAAAGCATATCGTACGCTCTTGGTGTGAGGCCAACACAAAGTTCACTTGAATCTATTGTAAGCTCTTCTATTCCAGGCGGAGGGGTCAGGGCAGCGGTGATATTACTTGAAAATTCTGAGATACTTGCTTATCCTTCCATCAGCCTTGATGATCTAAAGAGTTCAAGAAAAATTACATACACATCACCTGATGGATACAAGGTATCTCTTATTACTGAAATGCCCTCGGTTCTTGGTGAAAGTACCCTGATTCTTTTTTTGTTTGCCTTGTTCGCAGTAATTCTTACTGTGGTGGCAATGCTGGTTCCGTCTTACCTTAGAAGGACGGTACTTGATCCTTTAAAAAGTATTTTGGGTGAAGCAGATAGATTTGAAAGCGGAAGTGGAAATACCGCAGCAGCAGCAAATGTTTCCTTCCAGAAATTGGTTCATCTTCTTGCCAGTCGAGATTCACAGTTGGATGAGATGCGTCTTCATGCTTTGAGCCGAGCAAAAGAAGCAGAATCAAGATCCGGTGTTGTACTAGAGGCCATGGCTTCTTCAGTGGTGGTTATAAATTCCGCAGGTATTCCTTCAATGTGGAATAAAAAAGCTGCTGATTTTTTTAAGTTGCAATCTGCTCATGGTGAAAATAGCATTATAGATCATCTGTCTCCTTATTTGCAAAAAGGGCTAACAGAATGGGATGGGGAAGAAAGTGGTAGAGTTTTCAGATTCAAAGTTACCCCAGGGCAGAATACCGAAAAGGTAATACTGGTAACAGATGTTACAACCTCTGTTTTATTGGAAAGAAGGCTTTCTGAAGAGAGTGCTCTTGCTGATCTAGGAGCATTATCAGGAGGGGTTGCCCATGAAATAGGTAATGCTTTGTGTGCTCTTGATGGTTTTTTTGATCTTCTTGCAAGAGGAAGTGATTCAGATAGAACAAGAACTATTCTTGATGAAGCATCTTTAGAACTTGATTCAGCGCGAAAAATAGTAGAGGCTTTCAGAAACTTAGCACAGCAGAATTACATAGAGGTTACAATTCCGGTACCTACTGCAATATCGCTTATAGTAGAATACTGTCAGGGTCTTTTTGTGAAGTATTCAATCCGTGAAAGTAGTAACCAATCTGGAGAAAAATTTATACCAGGAGGAGATATTCTAATTACAAGAATACTTGAAAATCTTCTTTCAAATGCTTTAAGGGTCTCTGAAAAATCCTTTGTTGAAGTTGTGATTAATAATAACTCTGAAGAGCAAATTCTTATATTCCAAGTGTTGGATAGGGGTATTGGTCTTCCTGAACCTCCGGAAATAGTATTCAGACCCATGTATACAACCGCTGAATCCCAGGGAGGAATGGGGTTGGGGCTTACCATAACACGAAGACTGGTTCGGGCAATGGGTGGTTCTATTAAGGCAGAGAACCGAGTAGAGGGTGGTGCAATGTTTACTGTTTCTATTCCTCATCTGGAGTTATGATGAAAAAAAAGATATTGCTTGTTGAAGATAAAAGAGGAATGCGGGTAATGCTTCAAACTGCTCTTTCAGAGGATGGTTGGAATGTTACAGCGGTTTCCGACGGAGCTTCAGCTCTTGAACAAATACAACAAAATTCATTTAGTGCTGTTCTTACAGATGTTTGTCTTCCAGGTAGATTTAACGGAATTGATGTACTTGAAAGCGTACCATCAACCACAGCTGTTATAGTTATGACAGCATTTGGTACTATCGACATTGCAGTTGATGCAATGAAAAAAGGTGCAGCTGATTTCATAAGTAAACCATTTAAACTTGATGATTTGTTAGAAAAGCTTTCTTCCATGACTTTCAATAATTCAGATTTTATGCTAGGGGAATCATCAGTTTATCTTGATGCTTTATCTAGGGCCAAAAGAGCAGCTCCCAGCGGAATGAATATTCTTATTTTAGGAGAAAGTGGTACGGGAAAAGAGCTGTTAGCAAGAACAATACACCAGTGTAGCGGTAGGGAACAAGGTCCATTTGTGCCGGTGAATTGTGCTGCAATTCCTGATAATCTTATGGAAAGCGAACTTTTTGGAGCAGAAAAGGGAGCATATACAGGTTCCACAGAGGCTCGTCCTGGTCGATTTACAGTGGCTAGAGGGGGAACTATTTTTCTAGATGAAATTGCAGACCTAGACATCTCCCTTCAGGGTAAATTGCTTCGGGTTATTGAATCAGGTACATATCATTCTGTGGGAGGTACAGAAGAAATACAATCTGATGCTTTGGTTGTTTCAGCCAGCAACAGAGATCTTCGTTCCATGGTTAAGAAGAAGCTTTTTCGAGAGGATCTTTTTTATAGAATTAGTGAATTTCCTGTTGAGCTTCCACCTCTTCGCGAGAGAGGTAGTGATATTCAATTACTTGCACAGTATTATCTTGAATTATATGGTGGTGGTTCTTTTTCTGCATCTGCGTTACAGGCTCTTAATAGTTATAACTGGGCAGGAAACATAAGAGAGTTAAAAACTCTTATCAGGCGTGCGTGTGTGAATTCTTCTGATGAAGTTATCACTTGTGACATGATTGAATTTAGTCAACACAAACCACAAGGTTCTATGGTGGAGCAAGCTGCAAACGCAGCAAGAATAAAAGAAAAGGCACTGATTATTTCTGCTCTTTCAGAGACTGGTGGTAATCGTAAAAAAGCTGCAGAGATCCTTGGGGTTAGTTACAGAACTCTTCTCACAAAAATAAAAGAAATGAAGATAGTGGTGGAATGAGTATAAAAAAAGCAATAGTTCTTCTTAGTGGAGGGTTGGATTCTACAACGATACTTGCAATTGCAGATCAACAGCAGATGCAAATTACTGCTCTTTCCTTCAGGTACGGACAAAAGCATAACCAGGAGCTTATAAGAGCCGAGGAAATAGCAAAAAACTATAATGTAAAAGAACACATCATAATCGATTTAGACCCAGAGCCTTTTAGAGGCTCTTCACTTACAGAAGATATATCAATTCCTCAAGGGCGTAACAACATATCAAAGCAGATACCAAATACTTATGTTCCCGCTCGAAATACAGTATTTCTTTCAATTGCACTTGGAATTGCCGAATCAAGAAAGGCAAATCACATTTTTATAGGAGTTAATTCCGTTGATTACAGCGGATACCCTGATTGTCGTCCAGAATTCATAAATGCATTTCAGAATCTTGCTAATCTGGCAACCAAAGAAGCGGTGGAAGGTTATCCACCAAGGATTGAAGCGCCTCTTTTGTATTTAACCAAAGCGGAAATCATAAAAAAAGGAATGGATCTAGGGGTAGATTATGGACAAACACTAAGCTGCTATCAACCTGATTCCACAGGGCTTAGTTGTGGTGTTTGTGATGCTTGCTCTCTTCGACTAGAAGGTTTCCGGGCAAATGGGTTAACAGACCCTGTATCTTATCGTTCAAAATGAATAATAAATACAGAGTAAAGGAAATGCAGCTTACTCTTCAAGGTGAGGGAGCCATGGCTGGAACCGCTGTTGTTCTTCTTCGATTTGAAGGATGTAATCTTAATTGTAGTTTTTGCGATACGGAATTTGCAGGTGTAGATGGACATGGGGGAGGAGTTTTTAATTCTCCTGCTGAATTGGCAAAGGCAGTTCAAAGCATTTGGAAATCTAACCTTTCAGTTAATGTATTATGTACCGGTGGTGAACCTTTGCTCCAACTGGATAAAGCTTTGATTCATGAATTTCATTCAAGAGGTTTCAGGATTCTTTTGGAAACAAACGGTACGCAAATTGCAGGAACGGGTATTGACTGGATTTGCGTCAGCCCTAAAAGTGCAACTATTCCCGTTCAGAACCACGGAGATGAAATTAAGATAGTTTGGCCGCAAGATAATATTAATCCGAAAAATTTTGAAGAATTAAAATTTGATTTTTTCTGGATTCAACCAAAATTCGATAAAAATTACGAAAAAAACCTTTTACTTTCGATAAAGTACTGCCTGGCTAATCCCAAATGGAGATTGAGTATTCAAACCCACCGATTTATTGGAATACCATAGGAGACAATAATGGAAATTTACAGAGAATTTAAGTTTGATGCAGCTCACAAGTTACCAAATCTGCCGGAAGGGCACAGATGCGGTAATCTTCATGGACATACATTTGTAGTTTACATACATATTCAAGGTAATGTGGGAGAGAAAACTGGTTGGGTAATGGATTACGGAGAAATTAAAAGTATCTGTGCTCCTGTTATTGATAAACTGGATCATCAGTATTTAAATGATGTTTCAGGGTTAGAGAATCCTACAAGTGAAGTTATAGCTCAATGGTTATGGAACAGAATCAAACCTGTTCTTCCTGAGCTGTCTATGATTGAAATCAAGGAAACAGCTTCCACAGGGTGCAGGTTTTTAGGATGAAAGACATACAAAGCAATCCTGATTTCAGGAATATTCCATTAAGAGAAGCTGGTATCAAAGACTTGAAGTATCCAATCACAATTCTTGATCGTGAGAATAGAGAACAAACCACAGTGGCTGATTTGTCCATGTCTGTGAATCTTCCTCATCATTTCAAAGGTACTCATATGAGTCGTTTTCTTGAAGTTCTCACAGATAGTGATTGCAGATTTACAGGCAATACAATACCGTTGGTTCTTAAAAAACTTAAGGAATCTCTTGAGGCAGAGTCAGCAAGAATTCGAATAGAGTTTCCTTACTTTCTTACCAGAAAAGCACCTGTCACCGGAGCAGAAGCTAAAATGAGCTACCTTTGTGTTTTTACCGGAGAGTCAACTAATGTGAAAGATGACTTTATTCTTTCAGTAACCGTGCCTGTTAGTACCCTCTGTCCATGCAGCAAGGAAATCAGTGCAAGAGGGGCACATAATCAGCGTGGATATATAAAGATGGATGTACGCACGAAATTAAAAGCAGATGGCTCGTTTGAAATGTTATGGATTGAGGAACTGGTGGATATAGCCGAGATTTCAGCTTCCTCACCGGTTTATACCATCCTTAAACGGCCAGATGAGAAATTTGTAACAGAGCAATCTTATGATAACCCAGTTTTTGTTGAAGACATTGTAAGAAATGTAGCAGAAATTCTTCAGAATGATTTAAGAGTAACTCAGTTCACCGTAACAGCCGAAAATCACGAGAGCATTCATAATCATAATGCGTACGCTGTGGTTACTTGGCAGAGGCAGTAAATATGGTTTGTTTCATCTGTAGTTTTTTACGAAAGGAGTATTATATTGAATAGTATTTATATTCAGTACTACAAAAGTAAAATTGGTGAATTGATTCTTGGATCTTTTGACGACAAACTCTGTCTTCTTGATTTCAGGTATCGAAGAATGAGAGATACAGTTGATCGTAGGTTAAAAATAGGGTTGAATGCTGTTTTTGAGCAAAAAGACAATACTCTTCTTTGCACCACTAAACAACAACTTGATGAGTACTTATGCGGAGTTAGAAAGGAATTTGATATTCCTTTAAAAACAGTAGGATCTGATTTTCAGAAAAGTGTGTGGCAGGCTCTTTTGAAGGTTCCTTATGGTACCACCTCCACTTACTTGAAGTTAGCTGACGCCATTGGGAACAAAAATGCTGTTCGAGCAGTTGCTAATGCAAATGGAGCAAATTCTATAGGAATAATTATTCCATGTCACAGAATCATTGGAAGCAATGGAGATTTGGTTGGATATGGTGGGGGATTGCCAATCAAAAAACGGCTTTTGAAATTAGAGAAACCAACCAACCAACAAGAACTTTTCTAAGACTTGTTGTATTCAGCCTCAACTTTAATGGAAATACCACCTCTAACACCGAAATCAGCTAAAACTCTGCACCATCTAGGTTGAATTGCTTCAAGAATATCATTTAGTATCATGTTTGTTACATGTTCGTGAAAAACGCCTTTATTTCTGTATGAAAGATAGTATAGTTTTAAAGATTTTGATTCTACAATTTTTAAATCAGGTACATAACTGATTGTAATTTCTGCGAAATCAGGCTGACCGGTTTTAGGGCAAACGCAGGTGAATTCATCTGTAGATAGAGTTACAATGTAATCTCTTTCCGGGTTAAGATTCGGGAAAGCTTCTAATCCTTTAAATTCGTTATTGGAGCTACCCAAAAGAGATAAGCTTTCCATATTGGTTTGATTTGTCATTTTTCTCCTGACTTGGTATTTGTCATTTTTCTTATTAAACTAACAAGGTCATTCATAAGGTATGGTTTATTTAAAATTTTATGTGATTCTTTCATGTCTGTTAATCTATCTCCTGCATAACCAGTGGTGAATACGATTGGTAGATTTGCACCTAATGATAGTATTTTTCTGTATGCATCCGGGCCGCTTAACTCAGGCATCATAACATCAAAAACAAGCATTTCTATATCATCTTTTCTTGTTTTGAAAATTTCAACCGCTTCAAGTCCGTTGGATGCAGGCAGAACCCGTATTCCTGATGCCCCCAGCCCT
This sequence comes from Candidatus Sabulitectum sp., assembly GCA_029938555.1. Lineage (GTDB taxonomy): Bacteria > Fermentibacterota > Fermentibacteria > Fermentibacterales > JCC-6 > Sabulitectum. The sequence continues at coordinate 17,636 of JAOZUR010000007.1, forward strand.
TCGATTGCAAGGTTCATGACCTGCGGGTCATCTTCTGCAAGAAGAACACAAATTGGTCTTACTTCAGTGTGAATCTGAGTATTTTTCTTTTTAAGCTCATCTAAAACGGGTATTGAAGCAATCTTTAATTTCTGGAAATAGACTTTTATTTCAAGTCCTTTTCCCTTGCGATTTCTGACATTGATGTAACCTGAATGTTCTCTTACAATTCCTAAAACAGTTGCAAGGCCGAGGCCTGTACCTTTATCAATATTTTTTGTGGTGAAGAATGGTTCAAAAATATTGTTGATTTTAGATTCTGGAATTCCTGTTCCTGTGTCTGTCACAGTGATTACAACAAAATTGCCTGACTTAACAAAACCACTGGTAACTTTAAGAGGTTTTTGTAAAATTTGCTCGCTCAGAGATATTTCTATTTTACCGCCGTCTGCCATGGCATCTCTTGCATTAACACATAAGTTCATCAGAACTTGTTCAATCTGACCCGAGTCTCCAAATGTATAGCTTGCATCTGTGTGAATAGTATTATTCACAATTATGTTGTCTTCCATGATTCTGGAAAGCATTTTGCAGAATCCTGTTACTAGTTCGTTTAAATTTACGCTTTGAAGTTGTGGTTTCTTTTCCCGGCTGAAAAGAAGAAGTTGCTTAACAAGATCTCTTCCCTTGCCCGCCGCCTCTACTATGGGTTTAGAAACATCAACGATTACCGGATCGTTATCAGAGACTCTATTAAGAATATCACAGTAGCCTAAAATTACATGTAGGAGATTATTGAAGTCATGGGCAACTCCACCTGCAAGACGCCCCAAGGCTTCCATTTTTTGTGATTGAATATTTTCGATTTCATCCTGCATTGAAGAAAGCTCTTTCTCTTTGATTGCAGTAGTATCAAAAATAATTCCAGATATCTCTGGTGGGTTACCTTTGACGATTGCACCAATGTTAAACCACCTGGTTACAAAATCATCTCCTTTATAGGAAATTTCACCAAAGACACTTTTTATCTCACCAGCACACAACGAGTCCATATTTTTTTGCATTTGGTCAGAAAGGGACAATTCCAGAAGCCAGTGAGAAAATTTAGGAGGGTTAGTAGGGGGACTATAAGCTAGAAAGTCGAAAAAATCTTTACTTGACGCAAGAGTGTCATCTGCTATGGAAGCACTCCAGCTGATAGCTCCTGATGCTTCAAGAGTTAACTGTAGTTGATCAAGTTTATTCTGTAGATCTTTTTCAGTTTTTATCAAATTAGAAATATCAACAGAAACAACAAGCAAGCAGTTTTTGCCTTTGTAAAGTAGTTTTCTTGCATGTATCAGAAAATGCAGAGAATTTCTGTTGTTTAGACTAATTTCCATGGGAAATGAGCTACTGGGAGATGTGGTGAACTGAAGATTCAGGAATTTTTCTAATCGCTTTTGTGTACTTTCATCAACAATATCAAACAGATCAGTATTGTTTTCATCAAATCGGGTAAACCCGTATTTCGAAAGAAGAGATTGGTTTATGTACATAATCTTTGTTTTGTGTAGTATTAAAATTCCTATATTTTCATCAATTGATATTTCTTCATAGAGGCTGTTGATCTCATTTAGTTTTTCTAATCTTGATTCATGAGCATGATCCCTGGCTCTTATGTAAAAAATAGTGAGAATTGATATAACTGAAGCAAAGCAGAGAGGAAGTGATACAGAGTCGAACACTTCTTTAGCTAAAGATGCCGGCAGGAAATTTATCCATATCAAGTAGATTAATGCAGAGCCAAATCCTGCTAGAAGCTGAAACAATAAATTTTGTATTTTAAAATGAGATTTTTCAGCTTTTCGAAGCAGTAACCCAAAAAGCAGTGAAGAAAAAATGATACCCATGCCTGGCATCATTCCATCTCCACCTATTAATAATCGGTAAACAAGAAGAGGAGTAATAGTTATAAAACCTGCTATTACTCCACCAGTAAGTGCGGCTATTACAATCACAGGAGCACGCATATCAATTAAAATACCTGGAAGAATTTCAAAACTGAAAACAATTGAGAGAACTCCACATAACCCAAAGACAATACCATAGAGAATAGAATTTATCAATGGTTTTTTGCTAGATTCCCATCTTATCATCTTCGTAAGAAGAAGATAAGATACTACTAACAGCGTTGAGTTCTCTAAAAGAGCTTTGAATATGTCAATTCTCAAAATGTTACCTTCTCTAGGCCGGTTTTACCGCCTTGAACGCTTCCTCTGGAGTACTATCAGGATTGATAGAGAGCCAATCAAGAATATGCCATGCACCCTTTTCAGTAACACCATTCTGTGCACACCATACAATAGTATCTTTGATACCAGTTTCCTTAAGAGCTTTTTTCCAATCTTTGCCTGCTCTTCTCGAGCCACGCATACGATCAGCAAGAAGACTTGCAAGAGGTTTAGGTTGATAATCAATTGTAGCAAGAAGATCATCATAAAGATCGCAAAGTTCAAGATTAAGAAGCCTGTCCATCAAGTGATCACTGAGACCTAATTGCCTATATATTAAACGTCTTTCCCATGGTTTTGGGGGAAGAAGTTTTTCAAGTCTTGGGAATGTATCTGCAGGGATTGGTTGCGGTGGAAGGTCTGTATCAGGATACATCCTGTCTGCTCCTGGAAGGATTCTTTCAAAATCGGTATTTCCGCCGGCAAGTGCTTGTCTTGTTTCCGGAGGTACCCCTTGGAAAGCTTCACTTATTCTAATACAAATTTCTTTTACTGTTGTTTCAAGGTCTTCTTCGGGACCTGCAAAAACCAAGGCAGTATCCTCAGGAGAAATGTTCATATCAGTTCTGAGAATGTCTGTGGCTTCCATAAGAACAGGATTGTATTCAAGGCAGGCAATTACTCGGATTCGACCTCGAAGTTCATCAAGAAAAGAGAGGCCAGGTTGTGTTGGCCACTTAATGAAATTACTGAATTCGGGAAGAATCATTACTGCTGCTTTGTGATTCTTTTTTTCAAGAGAATCAGGAGCAAAACCTTCACCTGCTGTTTGTATCTTGTTCAATAGTGTAAATTCTGCTTTGAAACTGTTTTCAGTTAGATCTGATTCTTTCAGTTGCCCGCGAAGGTCAAGCAGAGCTTTTTGCCTGTAAGCTTCGATCCTTGAAAGTGCCTCGATGTAACTAATTTTGGCTACACCTTTGATTTCAATCCTGGTACCGCCTCTAATTGATACATTCACATCTTGCCTGACTGAACCTATTCCGCGCCTTACAAGGTGTGTTGAACGCATTGTTTCACCGATAAGTTTTGCAGCAATAGCCATCTCGAGAGGGGTGTACAGCTCTGGCGCAGTTACCGGTTCAACCAGTGGAATTGATAATCTGTCAGTTCTGTAAACAACATGATGCCCAATATCTGATACTTCACGACATGCATCTTCTTCCATACTCATCTGTATGAAGTGAAGTTCTCTGCCAAGAAAAGGAATAACTCCATTGACTCCTACAATCGCTGTTCTTTGAAAACCAGTTGGTATAGAGCCGTCAAGATATTGTTTGCGGGTAATATGTAATTCGTCAACTAATGACATATTGAACATCATTGCCAGTTGAAGAGCAGTGTTTATCGCTTCTGGATTAGTTTGAAATGGAGGAGTATCATCCATTTCGTAAGTGCATACAGAATCGTTATATAGAAGATAATGCACCTGTTTTTTTGTTTTAAACTCCATCAAGGCAGTTCCATCATATTCGCCAAACTCGCTCAGTGTTGGGCGCATGTGGCGTAAAATTTCCTGATGATGTTCATCATTTCTTATTGTTGTTGAACACCGGCAGAACAATTTTCCCGCAGTGGCAAGTTGTTGATGGGTCTCCAGACCTCCCTTGAAGCCCAGTTCACGCAGTTCTGTGTAATCCTGCAAAATATTTCCTTTCAGTACAAGTATAAATTAAATAATTATGGTGAAAAATAACGATTGTTTCACTCAAGGTAAACCTGTACAGGTATTGACCCACCGATAATATCACGCTATTATTGTATTGTGAGATTGGAAGCAAACCTTTTTGTAGCCGCGTTCCCGGTAGTTCGGGGGGGCGGTATTTATTATAGCTTCCATTTAACATGAAAGGAGTTACAATGAACATCCAGATCAGCGCGAGGCACTTTGAACTTACGGACTCTTTGAAGGAACATGTTGATGAGAAATTGTCTGTTTTAGACAAATTCTACGATGGTATTGATGATGTACATGTTATTCTTGAGCTATCATCAGGGTTAACCAGATCCCATGTCCAACTCAGAGGAGACCGGTTACGACTTGATTCTCGTGCTAAAGGGCATGATGTGTATTTTTCTTTTGATGATTGTGTTTCTTCTCTTGAAAGACAATTAAAAAAATTCAAGGAAACCCATCATAATCATCCTCACCGAGAAAAAACTGAAAATCATCTTGTTTCTGGTGCTTGGTATGTTGCTGCTGAGCCTTCCGAGCTTACCAGTCCAGTTCTTCTTGAGGATGCTGCTGAGTTAAAAAGGTTCTCTACCAATGCAGCAATGACTGAATTTGAGGTTAGTGGTGCTGACGACAATCTTATTTTCTTCAACACAGAGACTGATAGTTTCAGTGCTGCATATAGAACTTCCACAGGAGCCACTCAGGTGGTTGAGCTTGCTCGTAAGGAATAGCTTGTGCAGGATCGTTTTATTGATCCAAGAATTTTTTCAGTAGGTGTAATGTATGATAGTCTTAAGAAAAGATTATCACTTACTTGTTTAACAGATTCAGAGGGATACAACCGTATGGTTGTATCCCCTGATATCAATCGTCCCGGTCTTTGCCTTTCCGGTTATACACACAAGTTTATGTATGACAGAATCCAAATATTTGGCGAAACTGAGATAATTCTTCTGGGGCAGTTATCTGATCAGGAAAGAAAAAGCGCAATTGAAAATATTTTTAATTTTCCAATTGTCTGTATCATTATAACAAAAGATTTGAAGCCACCTGAAGATATAATTTCTGCTGCCATTGAATCAGGTACCGCCCTGTTTGTTTCGCCTCTTGATACAACACCTCTGATACATGATTTAACAGATTTTCTCGGGGAAGTATTTGCTTTTCATATTTCCTTGCATGGAACTCTTGTGGATGTTTACGGTGAGGGATTGCTGGTAATGGGAAGAAGTGCAATAGGGAAAAGTGAAGCAGTTTTAGGTCTGGTTGAAAGAGGGCACAGATTAGTTGCTGATGACTTGGTTCGCGTGAGAAAAGTAGGCAATAGTCTTTTGGGAAGTGGTGATGCTCTTATAGGTTTTCATATGGAAATAAGGGGCATTGGATTTGTGAGCATTTCAGAACTTTTCGGTGTTGGCGCCACAAAAGAGATTCAGTCAGTGGATCTTGTTGTCAGACTTCTTGATGCAGGCCTAGTAGACGAGGCTGACAGATCAGGTCTGGAAGATAAGTTTATGAATATTTTAGGAATTGATGTTCCTATGGTTGAAATACCTGTTCTTCCAGGAAGAAATATTACTTTATTGTTGGAAGTTGCAGCTATGATGAATATTCAGGCTAAAGATACAGGTTGTTCATCAGCTGAACGACTTAATAGAAAGCTTATAGCCCGTATGGGCAGGAAGAAACTGAGAGAAGAATATGATAGAAAAAAAGATAACAGTTCCGAATAAACTTGGTATTCATGCCCGCCCTGCAGCGTTAATTGTTCGGGCTGCAGTTGAATTTGATTGTGATGTGTGGGTGGAAAGCCCAGCGGATAAAGTAAATGCAAAAAGCATTATGGGTGTAATGACACTTGCAGCATCAGGAGGTACTCTTATTACCGTATCCGCCCAAGGTGACCAAGAGGAAACAGCGGTGGAAACAGTTGTTGAAGTTATAAGAAGTGGCTTCGGGGAAGAGATGATTTAATGCTTTTTAAAGGTATTGCTGCTTCGCATGGCATTGCAATTGGACCAGCATTTCTTTTGAAAGTAGAAGAGCTTAGACATGCTCGTAGAACACTTATTGATTCAAGCGAATCTGAAGAGGAAATACTTAGATTTAGAGATGCAATAATATCGGTAAAGCATGATCTGGAAAATATTGCAGATTCTATGGGTGATGTTGTGGAAGGAAGGCAGATTCTTGAATTTCTTTTGCTTCTGCTTCAGGATCCCACAATAAAAAAAGAAGTAGAAAATAAGATCCGATGTGATAAGGTCAACGCTGAGTATGCAGTTAGTTCCACATTGCTGGATGTGATGGATAAATTTAATATTATGAAGGATCCGTACATTCGCGAGAGGGTAGCTGATGTAAAGGATGTTGGTCGTAGAATTATTGAAAAACTTACTGGTACCGAGAAAGATGCTCTTAATAATCTTAAACAGCCAGTAGTTCTAGTGGCACGGGATCTTGATCCGTCCGAAACTGCAGGGTTAAAACCTGGTCAGGTTCTTGCTTTTGTCACAGATATGGGTGGGAAAACCTCACATACTACTATTCTTGCCCGAGCTCTTGGCATCCCAGCGGTAGTTGGTCTTCAAAAAATAACGGTAGAGATTCATCCTCAGGATTTAATAATTGTTGATGGAATACATGGTTGTGTAATTGTTAATCCTACAGAAAAGGAACTAAGTTATTACGCAGAAATACGTGAGCAATTTCAAGAAGCGGAAAGTCTTTTGCAGCAAGCAAATCCAGGACCAGCTTTAACTGAAGATGGTGTAAGATATGAGCTTGCAGCTAATATTGAGCTTCCCCATGAAGTTGAAATGGTTAAGAGTTTGGCCGCTGATGGAATAGGTCTTTTTAGAACTGAATTTCTTAGACTTATTCAGGAGAAAGGCGAGAACGAAGAAGATCATTTTGATATTTATAACAAGATGGCATTAGATATGCTCCCTAAACCGGTGATAATTCGGACTTATGACATGGGTGGAGACAAATTTAGAACAGGATTGAATTCTGCAAGAGAGGCAAATCCTTTTCTTGGTTACAGGGCGGTTAGGATTGGTCTTGATAGACCTGAAGAGTTCTCGATTCAGCTTAGAGCTATTCTTCGAGCATCGATTCATGGTAATATTAAATTGATGTTTCCAATGGTTACTCACGTTGAACAACTTCGCAGTCTTCTAGACTTGATAAAACTGGTAAAAAATGATCTTAGGGTTAAAGCAATACCATTTGATGAAAATATGCAAGTTGGAATTATGGTGGAAACTCCAGCTACTGTTATCGCTTTGGATCTTATGTTACCTTATGTAGATTTTGTATCAATTGGTACTAATGATTTAACCCAATACACTCTTGCTGTAGACAGGGGAAACCCTAAAGTAGCTTATCTTTATGATTCATTTCATCCTGCTGTTCTAAGACAGATTGATACAGTTGTAAGGCTTTGTCATGCACAACAAAAATGGGTTGGTGTATGTGGTTCTATGGCTGCAAATCCACTTGCAGTTCCACTTCTTATTGGTTTTGGTGTTGACGAGCTTAGTGTAGCACCTTCTTTGATACCTGATGTGAAAAAAATGATTGCTGTGGTCACAACGCATGCAGCGAGAGAAATGGCAGAGAAATCCCTTTCTATTGAAACAGGTTTAAGGGTAAGGGCTCTTGTTCATTCTTATGTAATTGGTAAGTATCCAGAAATATTGCTAGACGAAAACGACTGGAAAACAGGAGGCTGATGTAAATGCATTGTATTATTCCCGCCGCAGGTAAAGGAACTCGAATGAGACCTCTAACTTGGGCAAATCCAAAACCTTTAATTCCAGTTGCAGGTCGGCCTATGCTGGCTCATGTTATTGATTCTCTTCTTAAAGCAGATGTGGATCATATTACTCTTATCACAGGTTACCTAGGTGATGCAATTGTAGAGTGGGCACAAAAAACTTATCCTGATATTAAAGTTGATTTTGCCGAACAGAAAGAAGCTGACGGCCTGGCTTCTGCTGTTCTTCTGGCTGAAAAATTCACCAGTGATGCACCTTCAATGATTGTTCTTGGAGATACTTTGTTTTCTGCAGATCTTTCGGTTCTTTCAGGTGAAACCCGCAACATGATTGTTACTTCTCCAGTTGAAGACCCTTCCAGATTTGGTGTGGTTTTAATGGATGGCGAGAAAGTAGTAAAACTAGTAGAGAAGCCGTCTGAACCAATAAGCAATCTTGCAATTGTTGGTGTTTACTATTTTGCCAGTGGCAACAAATTAATGGATTACTGTCGTGAACTAAAACAGAAGGATATTAAAACCAGAGGAGAGTATCAGCTTACTGATGCCATGCAATTAATGCTTCAGGACGGTGAACCCTTTGGTATACTTGATATTAATGGATGGTATGATTGCGGTAAACCAGAGACACTTCTTGAAACAAATAGAGAGCTTCTTGAACAAAACGGAGGTTCTGGTTCTCCTGAACTGGAAAATTCAAAAATTATAGAACCTTGCTTTTTTGGTCCAGGTACAGTTATCAGAAATTCTATTGTTGGTCCATGGTTTGCAGGTGGCAATGATATTCTTATAGAGAATTCCATAATAAGTGATACAATAGCAGGAGCTAAGTCTGAATTCACCCATGTGATGCTAAAACAGTCAGTCACTGGGGAGAGATCAAGAATTCAAGGATCTTCAAAAAAGATCTACATTGGTGACGATTCTATTGCGGAGTTTTAGCAAAAAAATAGCACTATATGCATCTTCCTCTGTTAATCGCGGGGGAACTGGGGTATACACCAGAAGGTTGATTGATGGTTTTTTAGAAGCTGATATTAACTGTGTTATTCCTATAGGAGTTAAGCAATCAGGTTTTGCAGGCAAGTTGATTTCTGAGCATTTTACAATCCCTCAAATGGTAAAAAATCAGGGATTTGATCTTCTCCATCTTCCTGCTTTTGGTGGCAGAGTTGTAAAAGGTATTCCTTATGTTGTAACGGTACACGATATGGCATTTATGGCTCGACCTGATTGGTTTCCAGCTCTGCGATCAATCTATTATCGCCTGCATTTTCCTCATGTTGCCCGTGGGGCTTCTGCAATTATTGCAGATAGTGACTTTACTGTGTCTGAAATTAAAAAGTATTTAGGAATTGATGCTTATAGAGTATATCTTTCAGCACCAGAGAATACTGCTAATGAAAACCTTTTCCGAACAACCTATGGCATAAAGGGAAATTTTATTTTATCAACTAGTACAATTGAACCAAGAAAAAATATTTCAGCTTTGCTTATGGCCTGGTCTGACATAAGGCGAGTACATAAAAATTTAACTCTTGTTATTGCCGGTAGATGGGGATGGGGGAATAAGGCTACTAAACATGCTTTAGTAAATACTCCTGGTGTTCTGTGGGTGGGCTCTATAAGTGATCAGTATCTGAAAAGTGCTTTTAAAGGAGCAAGGTTGCTTGTGTATCCATCGTTGTATGAAGGTTTTGGTCTGCCGCCACTAGAAGCTTCTGTTTCAGGTCTTCCTTTTGTTATTGGTCCTTCCAAGACCCTTCAGGAGATATTTGGAACTGTTGCTGCAGGTACTTCAGGAAAAGAATCAGAATCTATAACGCAGACTGTTCTTGATGCTTTGGATAAACCGGTGAACTCTGAAGAACTTCGAGAGTTTGCAGGTAAATTTACAAATGCAAATCTGGCACGAAATACCTTAAAAATCTATGAAAAGATTTTTGCATGAAAATACTTCAGGTATACAAAGATGTGTTTCCAGAAGTCAGTGGTGGAATCGAAAGATATATTCATGATTTGTCATTTTTTCTTAAAGAAAAGGGGCATTCAGTAGAAATTCTTGTGGCCGGTGGGGGAATTCGCAAACTTGACCAAATTGATGTTACTGGTTTGTGGTGTCCTGCTAGAATATTGTCCAACCCTATTGTTCCAGGGTATTCAAGTTTTTTAAGTAAAACCAAAGCTGATGTGATTCATTTCCATTTACCCCTACCTTCTGCTGTTATTGCTTGGCAATCCATAAGAAAAAAATTCAAAAAACCATATATTGTTACATATCACAGTGATATAGTAAGGCAGGCTTTTGCCATGCCCTTTTATGGGCCAATTTTGCGAAAATTTCTTCATGGTGCCTCCGCGGTGATAGCAACTTCCCAGAATTATGTAAAAACTTCTGATTATCTCAGAGAGTTAACAAACTCAAAAGTAATTGCAATTGGCGTTAACTTGGAAAGATTCAATTTTGATAGTAAATGCGAAAAAGAATTCTATCTTTTTGTAGGTAGGTTCAGAAGATACAAGGGAATCTTTGTTTTACTTGAAGCCTGGAGAAAAATGGAAGCTCCACCTAGGTTGATTCTTGCCGGAGGTGGTGGAGTTATTGAAGAGGTAAGAAAATATATAGCTTTATATAAACTTCCTGTTGAAATTGCTTCAGATGTTTCCGATGATAAGCTGATTGAGTTGTACCAAAAGTCAAAAGCTTTGATTCTTCCATCAATCCAGAGAAGTGAAGCTTTTGGAATGGTTCAAGTGGAAGCAATGGCTTGCGGAACCCCAGTTATTAGTAGCAATCTACCCACAGGTGTATCGTGGGTAAATCAGCACAAAAAAACAGGGCTGCTGTTCACTACAGGCGATTCAGTTGCTTTGAAGGAAAGTATAATAGAGTTGGAAAAATCTGAAAAGTATAGAAGAAAACTAGGTAAAAATGCCAGAATACGGGCAGAAAAATTCTTAAATGATGAAGTTTTATTTGAAAAAGTGGAAGAATGCCTGATAAAAGCAACAGAGATTTAACCCTTCTTATTCTTGCGGCTACAGCTTTAGGCGTGCTTGATAGTTTCATTCCAAGGCCTCTGCCATTTATGAAGATAGGTTTTGCTAACATAGTGGCTGTTATTGCAGTAGTTAAATATGGCTTTTTAAAAACCCTTGAACTTAATCTTTTTAGAGTTTTCGCAGTTGCACTTATAACAGGATTGTTAGTTACACCCTCTTTTTTGTTATCAATCTCGGGGGCTGTATTCAGTACTGTGGTTATGAGCACATTAAGATTTTTTCTTAGAGATGGGTTATCTACAATTGGTCTTTCCATTGCAGGGGCTGTTTCTTCCTTATGGGCACAGATTTTTGTAGCTGGTTTAATTCTGTCGGGACTTCCGTTGCAGAATATTGTATTATTATTGACACTGTGGGGAATTGTTTCAGGTGCGGCTGTGGGATTCCTGGCACAAGAGGCCATACGCAAGGGCTCAAAATTTGAAGTGTTGCGCAAAGTCCGTGGTTAAATTAAGATATAGGGTAGGAAGGAAGACTAATGTTGCATGGCAGATCCACTAGTTTTTGGATTTTTATTGCTCTTGCTGGCATGATTACTGGAACAGTTTTTGGTGAAGCAATTAGTGTTGTATTGCCTGATAATTCAGTTGCCTTGAAGCAATTTTTTAGTGGGGGTGCTGAGTTTTCTATAGGTCCTTTGGGTTTTGATATCCATATTCTTCGGTTTCATTTGACAGAAATCGCAGTGAAACTGAATATTATGACATTTGCTGGTCTTCTTGCAGTTGGGGTTTTATATAAATGGTTCTGACCATAATGGGGGGTTGATTTTGGGTAAAATTGGAACCACTGAGCTTATTTTGATTCTTGTGGTGCTTCTTTTACTGTTCGGAGCAAAAAGAATTCCTGATATTGCACGATCAGTAGGGAAATCTTTGAATCAGTTTAAAATCGGTTTAAAAGAAATTGATATTGATGAGAAGAAATCAGAAGAGAAAAAAGAGCGGAACGAGGGTGATTCTTAATGGCAACTGTTAGCTACAGCGCAAAAGAAATCGATTGTAAAATAGTGTATGCAGGGCCTGGGTTATCTGGAAAAACTACAAATGTAAAACATATTCACGGTCAAGTTGATTCGGATTCAAGAGGGAAATTAATCTCTTTGGCCGCAGGCAATGATAGAACTTTGTTTTTTGATTTCTTGCCTCTTGATTCCGGCGAGATAAACGGTTTTAAAATCCGTCTTCACCTTTACAGTGTACCAGGCCAGGCCATGTACTCCGATAGCCGAAGATTGATACTTCAAGGTGTTGATGGTATAGTTTTCGTTGCAGATTCCCAGGAAACAAGAATGGATGCTAACATTGCCAGTTTGAGAGATCTTAAGGAAAACCTTCGTAGCCAAAGAAGGAAAGGTGTTAGCCTTGTTCTTCAATGCAATAAGAGGGATCTTCCTGATGCTATTCCTGTGGCAGAAATGGTTAAGGAACTTGGTTTATCTCGGGTTGCATGCATTGAGGCGGTTGCTTCTGATGGGAAAGGTGTTTTTGAAACTTTGCGCCGAGTGAGTCGTATGGTGATTGGACGGTTACATAAACAATTTGAAATACTGGAAGGACAAGCCTGATGTCTGATTCTTTCGTTGACTTGCTGCTTGTAAGATTAGGTAGAGAAGAAGAAAAAAAGAAAGTTATGAAACTTTTGATTACTAATTTGGATCTGTCTGTTAAAGAAGCTGAAGACGCTGTAAGTAACTCACCATCTGTGATTAAAGAAGCAGTATCAATGAACGAAGCTAGAATTATACAGAAGGATATGTACCCATATATTGATCTTCTTCCAAGGCTCGAGGAGGAGCCTGTTAACGAGAGTTCAGACTCAATACCTCAACCTGCAGTTAATGAACCTGAGCTTTCTGAAACTGTGGTTCCGGAAGATGACATTGCCAATGAATTTGAAGAGCACGATGATGTTGATATTGATGTTGAAGTTGATAACAATATTGATGATGATGATGATGACGATCCCATTATTATTACCTCTGCAAGTGAAGAGATAGTTTCTGCCACTAGATGTCATATATGTGGGAGAACTCCTTCAGATGATCAGCGTCTTGCTCCATGCCGCACCTGTGGAGACTTAACCTGTAGAGACTGTTTTGACAGGGTTGCACATGTATGCAATCACTGTGCTAATAAAGGTAAAACGGTAGACAAAGCTAATGAAGGAATGGAATCTGAATCAGAAACCGGTTTGGAATTCGATACTGATGAAGTTACCCAAGATATTGTCAACAAAAAAAGTGGAGTTGTAAGAAGCATCTTGGTTGTTCTGTTTATTGTTGTTCTTGCTGGTTTGTTCTATTTTATTGATCCCATGGGTCTTTTTTCCGGTAATCAGCTTGCTGGTTTTTTCCAGTCCGAAGAAGTATCCGCAGTGGTTGATACAACCTCTGTTGATTCTGTCTTTATTCAAGATTCTATTCTTTCAGATACTACAGCTACCCTTGAAATCACCGGTGATTCAACAGAGATAACACCGGATTCAATTTCTACTTCAGTTGACCTAGTTATTGATGTGGATCCCTATGGGGTTCTTTCGCTTTCTACTTCTGATAGTTTAATATCTGAAGAAGATGTGTTATCAATTAATTATCAAACCAGAAGACCAAGATCACTTTCCGAAGTAATTATTCCTTCAGAGGAAAGTGAGATTTTATTTGAGCAGGTCAGTGTAATTGCTTCAGCTATTCCTGTCATGGTAGACGATGGTGTATTTTTGGTTTATCAGGATACTACAAGTATACTTGTCCTTGCAATTTTGCATCCAGTTGAAATGGATACTCGAATGGAGCTAATGCGGAATGTGGCTGCTATGCTTATCCAGACTGAAATAGACCAGCTTGTAATTGTTTACAAGGAAGATCGTTTTCAGCAGGTAAATCATTTCAGTCTCGTTCAAGAGTCTTTTTCCAGTGTTCAAGGTATTTTGAATCCAAGGCAATTCCAGGGTTTTTTAAGTACCCGTGTAAATTGCTGGGAATTAATCAGTGGCCCTGTAACCCAGTGGCTTTCTTCCGAATAGTAATCTTTTAAGTAAAATAGGAGTTCATTGTAAATGTCTAAAGCTGCTAGCAAAAAACTTGTTATCATAGAATCACCTGCCAAGGCAAAAGTTTTAAAGAGTTATCTTGGTAAGGGTTGGGATGTTGTGGCTTCCTATGGTCATGTAAGAGATCTTCCTTTGAATCGTATTGGTGTAAACAGTGAATCTCTTGAGCCTACATATACTGTTCTGCCTAAGAAAAGAACTGTAGTAGCAAAACTTAAGAAGGTTGCGTCGGCTTATGATGAAATTTACCTAGCAGCAGATCCTGATCGTGAAGGAGAGGCAATTTGCTGGCATATTTATATGTTGTTACAAGCCAAAGATAAATCCTTCAAACGAATTAGATTTAACTCAATAACAAGAGATGCTATAAAAGCTGCTTCAGCAGCAGCTACTGAAATTGATATGGATCTTGTTGACGCCCAACAGGCAAGACGAGTGATGGATCGATTAGTTGGTTATAAAATAAGTCCTTATTTGTGGAGAACTGTGGGCAAAGGCCTTAGTGCAGGAAGAGTTCAAACAGTGGCTCTTAGGTTGATTGTGGAACGAGAAAGGGCTATCCTTAGTTTTGTACCAAAAGAGTACTGGCCAATCATTGCAGACTTTGAACAGAACGGTTCAAGGTTTCAGACCAAACTTTTTAAGTTTAAAGGCAAAAGAGCTGATGGTGATAAGTATTCTCCACCTACCAAGGAAAAAGCCGACAATGTACTTCACATTAGCAAACAGGCCGAGTGGAAGATTAGTTCTGTTGACGAAAAAAATAAGTTAAGAAAACCTGGTCCACCTTTTATCACAAGTTCTTTACAAGTTACTGCTTCAGGCAGACTTTCCATGTCACCCTCTGTAACTATGCGCATTGCTCAGGATCTTTATGAAGGGTTTGAAATCGACGGTGAAACTACAGGTCTTATCACATATATGCGTACAGATTCTGTAAGAATAGAACCGCCAGCCATTGAAAGTTGTCGCGAATTTATCACGAATAAATGGGGGCAAGAAAGTCTGGTTCCAAAAGTTAGACGCTTCCGTTCAAGCGGTGGCGCCCAAGATGCCCATGAAGCAATAAGACCTACTGATGTAAAACGAACTCCTGAGCTTATGAAGAGTATTCTTGATCCCCGCCATCTTAAGCTTTATACCATGATATGGAATCGTTTTGTTGCCACTCAGATGGTTGACGCTGTTATTGCTGAAACAGTAGTTCTTGTGGAAGGTTCTGATGTTGTTTTTAAAGCGGCAGGACAGAAAATAGTAACTGCAGGTTTTTCAGTGGTGGATCCAGCCCAGTTAAAAGTAACAAGTGAAATACCAGCCCTTGTTACTGGGGATGTTGATCTGATAAATCTCTCAGCTGAACAAAAATTCACAAAACCCCTTTCCCGATATTCTGAAGCAGCACTAGTTTCGGAAATGAAGAAAAAAGCCATAGGCAGACCATCTACTTATGTATCAATTATCGCTACATTAAAAAAACGTACATATGTAGAGTTGAAGGATAAGAAATTATGGCCTTCAGAGGTTGGAATAGTTACCACAGATCTTCTTGTTCGACTTTTCCCTCATATTTTTAATGTTGGTTTTACAGCTGAACTTGAAGACTTACTTGATCTGGTAGCTTCAGGTAAGAAAAGTTATAAAGATGCAGTTTCTCAGCTTTATACACCTTTGGCTGCTTCTTTAGAAGATGCAATGAGACGCCTTCCAGAGATTAAAGCTGGCATGATTAAAGAAACGGAAGAAAAATGCCCACTTTGCGGTAAAATGCTTTTAGAAAAAATGGGAAAATTTGGTAAATTCTTAGCATGCAGTGGTTTTCCTTCGTGTCGTTATACCAGACCATTAAATGAACCGGCAGAAGGTGTAATTTCTGATGTATTGTGTTCAAAGTGTAAAAAAAACATGCTTCTTAGACAGGGAAGATACGGTAGATACCTTGCTTGCTCTGATCCTAAATGTGATTTTACTCAGCCGGTTCCAGTGGGAGTTAAATGTCCTGTTGAAGGTTGTATCGGTGAGCTGGTAGAGAAAACATCAAGAAAAGGCAAGTTGTTTTATTCCTGTAGTAGATATCCTGATTGCAGTTATGCTATGTGGAACAAACCTATAAACAGAGAATGTCCTCGATGTGGTTTTCCTTTGCTGGAAGAGAGAAAGAAAGGTGTGTTCTGTCCCAGTTGCAAAAAGATGATAGACTGATTCTTGAATCATTCAGAGATGAACTGCTTTGGGGCAGAGGACTTTCTACTCTCACCGTGAAAGCTTATGTCTCACAGCTTAATGATTTTTGTTTAGTCACCGGTTCTCTTGGTTCTGATTTTAATATAACTACTTTACGAGAGTATTTAATGAAGAGAGCTTTAGGTGGTTTATCACCAAGATCCATATCGCGAATGATTAGCTGTTTTCATACATTTTCAAAATGGCTTGTGGAAACAGGAAGGTCAGAGATTGATCATTCTCAGTTACTTCAGCCACCTAAAGTACCGGTGAGTTTGCCAGGTTTTTTGGGTATCAGTGAGGTGAAAAGTGTTCTTGGTGCTTTTGACCTGTCCACAACCAAGGGGCTCCGTGACAGGGCTATTGTAGAGCTTCTTTACGGTGCAGGCCTAAGAGCGGCAGAAGCTGCATCTCTTCTGCAGGTAGATACTAACATTATTGGTAATTCTGTTAAAGTCATGGGCAAAGGACGCAGGGAACGAATTGTTCCAATACCAGTTGGTACCACTAAATATCTAGCTGAATGGATAAAAAAACGACCCGAATTTGCTTTTGATGCTGGTTCAGTTACTCTTTTTGTTAGCGTGAGAGGTCGAAAGCTTGACCCGAGAGATATAAGGCGTATTGTTTCAGCAGGCGTGGCCGGTGCTGCACGGGCGGCTGGAGCTACACCACATACATTCAGGCACAGTTTTGCCACCCATCTTTTGAATAAAGGAGCTGACATTAGAACAGTTCAGGAACTACTTGGGCACGCAGGGATAGGAACAACACAGATATATACACACCTTTCTACAGAAAAATTGAAAGGTGTTTACATGCAGTCACACCCCAGGGGGAAAAAGTGAAGATTAAAAGTGTATTTACAGCTGACAGGCTTGTGGCAATCGCTGCAGCTTTTGCTGCTTTTCTGGTTTATGTAATTACTCTTGCACCATCGGTGAGTTTCTGGGACAGTGGTGAATACATTACTTGTTCCTGGGTGGTTGGCATTCCGCATCCGCCAGGAGTTCCTTTTTTCGTTCTTCTTGGAAGGGTAAGTACTCTCATTTTTGGTTTTATTCCATCAATAGCTGCGCGAGTTAACTTGATGTGCGCACTTGCTGGAACTGTTACAATTGGTCTTGTTGCAAGGCTTATTCAAAGATGGAGTATAAGACTTAATTATGAGCCGTGGTTGTATAGGCCTGTATCGGTTGCTGGGGCTCTTATGGCTGCTTTCAGTTACACAGTATGGAGAAACAATAATGCCACGGAAACTTATGCCATGGCTGCACTTTTATCTCTTCTGATTTTATGGGTTTTTGATATGTGGATAGAAAAACGGCTGGAAGGAAAACCTGCAGGCAGGCAATTGCTTCTTACCGGATATCTTATGACACTTGCTATTGGTAATCACCTGAGTGCACTTATTGTAACTTTGCCTATTTTCTCAATGTATGTGCTTTATGCTTTCAGAAAAAAAGCTCATGAATGGAAATCACCTAGTTTTCTTGTGGTTCTTTTAAGTCTGATGATTCTTGCTTTCAGTATTCATCTGTATATGCCTCTTCGAGCTATTCAGAATCCTGAAATTAATGAAACAAATCCATCGGTATGGACAGAATTTAAAGAGGCTCTTGAAAGAAAACAGTATGGTCAAGTTTCTATCTTCAGCAGAAAAGGACCATTCCAGGATCAGCTGGGGTTGTTTGCAGAATATCTATCCTGGCAGGTGGGAAGACCTGAAGCTTGGACAGGTTCCATGGGCACCGGCGGCGGCGTGGCGTGGGCTTTCCTCTGGATGGGTACTGCGATTCTGGCAGTGACAGGCCTTGTTGTTATAGGTATGAGGCGTAAAGATCTGCTTCTTATTATAGGGTTATCGTTTATTATGGCAAGTCTTGCGTTTGTGGTTTATCTGAATTTTAAAACAGGTCCGGAAGGAACTGCACTTGGTGAAGTGCGAGAGCGAGATTATTTCTTTGGAGCTTCATTCATATTTTTCTCAATTTTATCAATGATCGGATTAGGCTCTCTCTTTGCTTCTGCCAAGGGTAAATTCGCCAGGAAAGCCACATGGCTTATGCTTCTTTTTCCCATGATTCCGTTGACAATGAACTGGCACCATTGTGACAGATCAGGTGATTACGTTGCAAGGGATTATGGAATAAACTTGCTACAATCGTGCCCTGAAAATGCAGTGATTATCACCAATGGAGATAATGACACATTCCCACTGTGGTTTGCGCAAGGTGTATTAGGCGTAAGAAGAGATGTTATTATCTCTAATCTCAGTCTTATGAATACAAAGTGGTATGTGCAGCAACTTCTTATTAAGGACCCAGAGTTGTTAAGTTATGCCGACTCTACAGTTTCCAGCATGCAACCTGTGTTTATCTGGGGACCAAACTTTTTTCATGTGTCTATTGATGGTTTACCGGAAACCAAACAAATTGACAGGCAAATACTTGACGATACTTTCAATAACCAGTGGCCATGGGCCTATACTGAAGGTAACATGAGTATTCCTGTGCCTTCAATGGGAAGAGGAAGTCAAGGGTCTGTACCTATGCAGGATCTTCTTCTTATTGATATGATAAGTCGCAAAGCCATTCATGGCAGGGAAATAATGATTGCCGGTACAGTTTCCGGGGCTAATAGATTGTATGTTGAAGATTATCTTCAGATGCAGGGAATTTCTTTCCAAGTTATGGATGAACCTGTTCGCATGGAAGTGAGCACGGAATTGGGTTGGCCTTTGGCAGAGCAATTCTTAACCACAGGTTTAACTGATCCAGGAGTTTTTAAAGATGATCAAGCGATTCAGATTGCCAGAAACTATGTAAGTGCTTATAACAGATTGGCATATCAATACATGGCCGAAGGTAATACCGAAATGGTAGAAATCTGTTTAAACCGCTCAGAGGAACTTTTTTCTGCAATGCCAGTTGAATGGCTTTCAATTATGCCCAGTTTTGTCCTTTTAAAAGCTCGATTTACCCATGGAAGTCAAGGAGCTGAAGCTGCAATTGCTTATGTTGCAGAAGCAACAACATATATGGATAGCATGGCAGTTGTTACGAATAATCAAACTGTGGCAGCAGCAGCAGCGCAATTAACAGCTGTTGCAAGAGAGTTTGAGCAGGAAGTAGCTTTTGACGGTGTAATTGATATTATCAGTGATGGATCACCAGCCCAAGAGTGGATGAGAATAGAAAAAGATCTTTCTTTTGGCAATTATATAGCAGCAAGACGAGTTCTTCTTGAACTGCATGAACAGTGGCCTAATGAGCATGAAGCTCTTTTAAGTCTTATGGATGCAACTGTTAACCGTTATACTATATTCAGCCCTGTTAACAGTGGATTAAGCATAATCGATTCAGCTCTTGCATCAATTTTTAACCACACTAATCAATCCAGTGCTACAATTGAGTGGAATGAAGATGTTTCAGCGGCTTCAGTTATTGTTGAAATGGTGGGGCTTGCCTCTCGCGGGGGAGTTATGTCTGCTGTTTCCCTTGGGAATACCATTGCTTCTGTTATAGAATCTGATTCAGAGTTTGAGGCACAGATTCTTCTAGATTTATGTCAAGAGTTCGTTACATACCCAGAACAGGCAGAAGAGTTATCCCTTTGGTTCCTTTTATCAACAGGAACATTTTCACCAGAGGTTAGAGCTCTTAGTCTTGCAGATAATCAATTCTCAGGTTTTTGTTATGCAATTTTAGTTAATGATCTTGGAATAGACGAAGAGAATGCGATTTTGCTTTCTAAGAGCCGATCAAGTCTTGCAGAATTGCTGGAGGAAAAATGAAATTTAGATCAACAACAGTTATTGGAATAGTAAAAGATGGTAAAGCTGCAATGGCTGCGGATGGCCAGGTCACTCTTGGTGACACCATTATGAAAATGAGTGCAAAAAAGTTACGAAAACTTTGTGGTGGCACTGTGCTCGTAGGTTTTTCAGGAGCTGGTGCTGATGCTTTTACACTTGTTGAAAGGTTAGAAGAAAAATTGGAAGCATTTAGAGGCAATCTTCCAAGAGCCGCAGTTGCACTGGCAAAAGAATGGAGATCTGATAAGTATCTTCGAGAGCTTAATGCAATGCTTGCTGCGGTAGATAACACTCATGCGCTTATTATTAGTGGTTCTGGTGAGGTTGTTGAATCTCCAGATGGCATCGTATCTGTTGGCTCAGGATCTCCTTATGCAATATCTGCAGCCAGAGCTTTGATGAAGCATACAAGAATGGGTCCTCTTAAGGTTGCAAAGGAATCTATTTCCATTGCAAGTGATATTTGCATTTATACCGGTGGCGAGCTTCAGTGGGAGGAAGTATGCGAACAGCAAAAATAATGACTCCAGCCGAGACAGTAAAATGGCTTGACAGGCATGTGATAGGACAGGCTCAGGCCAAAAGAACTGTGGCAATTGCACTTAGAAATCGGTATAGAAGGCGACTTGTAAAAGAGCCTATGCAATCAGAGATTTACCCTAGTAATCTTATAATGATGGGACCTACCGGTGTGGGTAAAACCGAGATCGCCCGACGGATGGCTAATCTTGTAGGTGCGCCTTTTGTTAAAGTGGAAGCAACTAAGTACACTGAAACTGGTTATGTAGGCCGAGATGTTGAAGGAATTATTCGAGATCTTGTTCGCTCTGCTGTAAACCTTGCAACAAGCAAGGCGCGAGAAGAAAAAAGTGCAGAAGCCCAGTCACGGGTAAGCAAAAAAATTATTGATGCAGTATTGAAAAATGGTGTTGATTATGGTTCAACAGAAGAGCTTGCAGATCTTCTTCTTTCAGGTAAACTTGATCACATTGAAATAGAGTTGTCGTTAACAGAAAAAGCAGTAGGCATAGAAGTTTTTCCAATGATTCCAGGTCAGGGTTTTGATAATCAGATGAATGATCAGATGAAAAAAATGCTTGATAAGGTTATTGGTAAGCGAAAGAAAAAAATGCATCTGACTGTTGCTGAAGCAAGAAAAAAACTATTTGAAGATGAAATGTCACGAATTCTTGATGGAGGCGAGCATGTTCAAGCAGGGCTAAAGCTTGCTCAGGAAGAGGGCATTGTATTCATTGATGAGATTGATAAAATTATAGGATCTGAAGGGGGCAGTGGACCTGATGTATCACGAATGGGTGTACAGAGAGATCTTCTTCCTCTTGTTGAAGGAAGCACTGTTGCCACAAGATATGGGCCTGTAAAAACCGACCATATGCTTTTTATTGCAGCAGGTGCATTTCATGGAAGTAGTCCTGCTGATTTAATACCAGAGTTACAGGGAAGATTTCCTTTGCGAGTAGCGCTTGATCCTTTGTCAGAAATTGATCTTTTAAGAATACTCACAGAACCAGAGAGCTGCATACTTGATCAATACCTACAGCTGTTAGCTGCAGACGGATTGAATCTAGTGGTGGAAGATTTGGCTAAAAAACAAATAGCTTATGTGGCCAGATATTTAAATGAGGAAAAGGAAGATATAGGGGCGAGGCGATTAAGGGCTGTTCTTTCGTTCCTTTTTGATGAATATTTGTTTGGCGCGCCGGACTTGCTAAAAGGGCGTGTGAGGCTCACAGAGAAGAAAGCTCAGAGTAGGCTTTCGCTGCTGGTTGAAAGAAAGGACGAAGATGGTTATATTCTCTGAGTTGGGTGTTTTTTTAACAAATGGGGAGAAGAATGCACAGGTCAGGTAAAGAGGTTGCCTACAAGATTGTCTATTACGGTCCTGGCCTATCAGGAAAAACTACGAATCTTAGGGGTATCCGAGATATTATTGCACCAGAGAACAGAGGTAGGCTTGTTACTCTTTGTACTAGGTGTGAAAGAACAGTATTTTTTGATTTTCTTCCAGTGAACTTTGCAAAAATAGATGATGTTCGAGTTAAACTTCATCTGTATAGCGTTCCTGGGCAGGCATATTATGCTCTTAGCAGAAGAGTTATTCTTGATGGCATTGACGGAGTTGTTTTTGTGGCCGATAGTCAGAAAGAAAGAGCCGAGGCAAATCTAAGCACTCTTGATGATCTTGAGCATAATTTAAAAAGTTATGGTCTAGATATGTCAATGCTTCCTATTGTTCTTCAGTTTAACAAAAGAGATCTGCCAGGGGTTATGTCAACATCAAGGATGAACGCTGATCTTAACAAGTTCGGATGGCCAACTGTTGAATCTGTGGCTATCGGCGGAACAGGTCCTGCTGAAACCTTGAAAATTATTGCTACCCAGATAGCCAAGCGCCATGTGCGCACGGGCTAAATCTAGATCGTATATAAAAGAAATCGTTCTTCTGTTTTTGCTTCTAGCAGGAGGATTTCTTTTCCGTACGGTTTTTGCTCAGGGGGTAATGCCCCCGCCAGCGCGTATGCAGGGAGAAACAACACAGGCATACCGTTATACAAAAATGATTTCAGATGGAAGATCAATTCCCCATGTAGATTCGCTTGTTAATCATCCTGTTGGTTTAAATACAGGAGAGAATTCGATATTTGAAGAATACATTGCTGGTGGTATTCACTCTGTGATCAAGGGAGACTTAAGCAATTTCCTTCTTTTATTCTGCCGTTTCTTTCCGTTGTTAATATTACCTATTCTGTATTTTTGGATGCTTAACTCTGGTTTTTCTTTACCTGAATCAGCCACCGGAGCAGGTTTGTATGCTGTTTTTCTTCCAGCTTTGCTCAGAACAAGAGGGGAAAGCTTTTACCGAGAAACTGTAGCTCTACCATTTATTATTTTATGTGTCTCCATGATTGATATGGCAGTTAGAAGTGATAAGAAAAATGGTTTAAAACTATCAATTGGTGCTGCAATTGCTTTGTTTGTATCTCTTGCATCATGGAAAGTTACAGGTTTTGTATCTTTCTTTCTGTTTGTTTGGCTTGCTTTTAAAAGACCAGGTATTCGAATAGTTCTTCCTTTGGCTGCAAGTCAGTTACTTGCGTCTGTTGTTCTTTCACACATGCGTCATGATGTTGCTATTCTTTCTCCAGCTTCATTTATGGCAATTGCAGCAGTTGTTGTAACTTTGTTTGCCCATAAATTGATTCCTTGGTTTGGGTTATTAGTTTCATTGGTTGCAGGATTTCTTTTTGGTTCTTCATCCAGCGGTCATGTGGTCTCGGTAATTACAGCAAAACTGAGATTTTTCTTCAGTCATCCAGAAAACCCAGCATTATTATCAGGGGATACAAGGCTTTTTTGGGTTAGTGGTTACACCAGCCCAGCTTTAGGGCAGATAATTCTGCTCTTTGGAATTGCGTTATTGATTTCCGTCTCTGGGTGGAAACCTTTCTTAAAAAAAGCTCACGGTTCTCTTATGTTTTTTCTTGTGCCACTTACTCTTGCTGGTTATCTCTTTTTTGATAGATTGCATGTTTTTCTCGCAATAAGCCTTATTCCTCTTGTGGTGGCAGGGGCCCGGGGAAGGAAATGGGTTTTACCAATCTTATTGACTGTGTTTGGAGTTCAATCCATGTATGCTCCGGAAATTGCCATGGCTCTTTCCAGAACAGGATTAGAATATTCAAGTTCTTCTTCTTTGCTGAATGACCATGAGTTAGATGATCTTCTTTTGTGGGCTGAAGTTAACAATGGCAATACGCTTTCTTTTTGGCATATATCAGGATTGCTTTCAGCATACGCTGATATGCCTGTTGTTACCCATACATTCTTCGAGAATGCTGAAAACAGAAAAACTATCATTAATTTTGCTGAAAGAATTTACGGTACCGAGGCTGAAATGATATCTTTTATGGAAGAATCACAGGCAGAATACCTAGTTTATCAAGCTGATTTTATTTTTGATTCAACCCACCAAGGGCTTTTATACCTTGCAGCTTTACAAGAAATACCTGATGGGTCATTGGCAATCAGGCTTCATTATTATCCAAGTTCTCTTGAAAGACTTAAATTAGTATGGCAGGGTGCATCTATCAGGGTGTTTCAACTTGATGGTATTCCGACAGATAACCCAAGATTTCCTCTGTGGGAGTCAAGATATGCTTCATTTATTTATAATGCTGAAGCGGCATCTTCTATTATTAACATGCCGGTGGAAACGGGTATTCTTTTTGCAGACCAGGGCATTCTGACTTCTAACCATCAAAAACTTTCAGCTGCTCTTTTGCTTTTCTCTAAACATCCAGATTCTGTTCCAGTAGAAGCAGTTACTACTTTACTGCAAGAACTCTTAATGTTAAATCTTGACGGTCAGTATTCTATTGAAGATCTTGAAGAAGATTTTGTTACCTATTTAGATTCATGGGGGCCAGACCCGCAGATTCGATTAGATCTTGTTCGTCTTTTACGGGCAAACAATCTTAATCAAAGAGCAGATTACCACATGGAGATTATTCAAACCATGGGAAGAAGTGGAATATGAATTTGAAATTCATGAAAATGAGTGGTGCGGGAAACGATTTCATAATGATTGATAACAGAGATGGAAAGTATACATCTATACTTGATAAAGAAAAAATATCAGATCTTTGTAGAAGAGCTTTGTCAGTAGGGGCAGATGGTTTGATTGAAGTACGAAAAAGTTCTTCTTCCGCTGCTTTTGTTATGAAATACTACAATTCTGATGGAGGCGCCGCGGAGATGTGTGGCAATGGAGCAAGATGTATATGCCGATTTGCAGTTGAACTTGGTCTGGTATCAATTGGAACTGAATTTTCTTTTGAAAGTGATGCTGGAGTCCATAAGGGGCTTGTTACATCCTCAAGCGAAGCAAGAATCTGGCTAACTGAGCCTGTTTTGCACTATCTTCAAAAAGAATTAGATGGTTTGGATGGAATTGAAATTGGTTTTGCCAATACTGGCGTACCTCATGTTGTTGTTTTTTCAGAAGACATTGAAGATGGATCTTTTGAAAAATATGCCTCTTTGATCAGGTCAAATAAAGAATTTGGTTCCGCAGGTGTAAATGTGAATTGGATACAATTTAAAGATAACGGTTCACTAGAAATGCGAACCTTTGAAAGAGGAGTCGAGGGTGAAACCCTTGCTTGTGGAACTGGGGCAGTGGCTTCAGCACTTATTGCTTCTGAAAAATTTGATTCCATAGTTCTTCCGGTAACCATAAAAGTAAGAAGTGGGCTTGATCTTGTTGTTGGTCAAGACTTGTCGGGGTGGTGGCTTCAGGGAGAGGCAAGGTTAGTTTACAGAGCAGAGACAGATTGCTGATATGATTCTTTTACTGTTATTTCTTTTGTCAGAACCCCAATCGGATCAATCCATGTCCATGTGGGAACTTAGGGCAGGTTTGGTGCAAGAGACCACCCCAATGGCTTTGGGGGCTTCGCTTTATGTAATTGCAAATTCTTCAGAAACTTCTTATTTATCAGATGAAGCGATTATTCGTTTTATAGATGGTGGCAATAGGTCAATGATTGTTCCACTGACCTCTTTTTTGGTCTCTGATGGAAAAACGAAATTGGCTGAAATTTATTGGCGGTTACAAGGGTATGACCTTCCCGCCACTAGAAGTGATCTTCTTGATGCTCTTGCTTGGTTTGGTCGACATGAATTGTATACAGTCATGGCATTAAAACCAGAAATTCCCGAAGATATGATTGGTGATATGTTTTCAGAGCAATGTGCTGCTGTTTGTCATCTTGGATGGATGACCACCAGGCAAGATGGTCTGTTTCACGGTGATGAACTTGTTTCCTACGCAGATATTAGAATTCTTTCTAGCTTCTTGTATATTGAAAACCCACAGGCAAGTTTTTTGTCAGTTTCTTCTCTTGAAAATCTGTCTTTGTTGACTCCATGAGAAAATTAAACGAACCCCAGCAAAGGCATCTTGAGCAATTGACTAGAGCGGTTTCAATGGTGAAGAGAGCCCGAGAGGAATTACCTATTTTGCCTGCCTTAGTTTCATGGGTACGCATTATTCTTCTTCCTGTATGCGTGTGGGCCGGTTGGAACGGAAAATATGTTTTTATGTTTTGGTTATCTCTTACTGCGGCTTCAAGCGATTATTTTGATGGTTTGCTAGCAAGACAATTGAAGAAATCAAGTACTCCTGGAAAAACACTTGATCTTCTGGCAGATAAGTTTTTTCTTTCTGTTATGCTTATTTTTCTCACTCGATTAGGTGTGCTTAGTTTGTATTCAGCCATGATTCCAGCTTGGTATCATATCGGAGTGGTTTTTGCTCTTTTAATTGTATCATGGAGTATAAAGATTCCTGTAGTTGTAATAACTACCAGCGAAAGACTTGTTATAATTTTAAGTTATATTCTTGTTCTTACTGCCACCGGGTCACTTGCTTATCCAGATAAAAGTATTTTCTTCAAGTTAACTTGGGCAGCACAAATATTGATTCCAATAGCGGTACTTCTGGGGGTTATTAGTTATTTCAGATTTTCTAGAAGATTGATACAGAGGTATATGAAATGATTTTGTATTATTTAGTAATATTGTTTTCTTCCCTCTCGCCTCTTGAACTTGAACAAGCTGGTTTGCTGGCACAATCAGGTGCAGCCTGGGAAGAGCAAGGAAACCTGCCCGGACAGGTAAGAATCTTCGGTAGACTAATAGAAGAAGCTATTTATGCAGGTGATGGTAAAAGAGCAATATTACTTGTCACCGAATTGCAGAGTATATATAATGATAAGGATTCTTATGTTTTCTGGATGGCCAGAATAGCTTGGACTTCCGGTTTGGCAGAGTATGCAGTAGAAGCACTTGAGTTGGTGTCACCACAGGATCCATGGCTGTTTCACAGAGCGTTGGGTTTTGCTGCTCTCTTTCAGCAGGATGGGGTAAGGGCCATTGATGAGTTTACTATTTCCATGGCTTCGGCATCAACTGCAAGAAAAGCTTTCTGGAGTGCAATTGATTTGTGCTCAGCCTATTTGGAAATAGGTATGATTGCGGAAGCCCTGCACCTTTCAAGGTTAGTTAGAACTTTGTATCCTGGAGATGCAATGGGTGATGTTATGTACGGTTTATGCCTTCAATTATCGGGTTCATACGGTGAGTCATCCAGAGTGTTAAACTCTGTGGAATCATCTAATGCTGCGGCTACTGGCCTAGCCAGAAGTTTTATGGAAGGATTTGAGCAGTGAAGTTTATCAAGAAATTTTTTACAAAAAGACGAGAAGCAAAAGTTTTATCCAGCTGGAATGATTTTCGATTTCCATCTGATATACTAAAACCAAATTCTGTAGGTGTTTTTGCTTCAGATGATATTTCTGAAGTCTGGGCTGCTGTATATATGGCAAAAGCTTTGCAGGATGCTTATCCAGGGATTCCTGTTCATTTTACTGCACATGAAAGCGTTAATGAACTTGCCGGGTTTCTTCCATGGACACCAGAGATGCATACTTACTCAACTGATTCAGGTGTAATAGAACCAGAATTTCCCGAGAATGTACTGGTTTTCACATCTTTACCTGGGGTAGATTTTGTCAGATTTATTGAAAGAAATAATCCTATTGCGTGTGTTTCCTCTCAAGATCATACGGCTGTGAATATTCGTATAAGAACATCTACAGAAACAATTCCAATAAGTGTTCATGGAATTATGAATGTTTTGAAAATGAAAATAGACGAGAATTGGAAACCATCTGTTCCAAGGGTTCTTTCAGAGAAGGCATCTGCTATTCTTTCTCCAGTTTCCCACAGAACATTGCCATATATTTTAGCCACAGAAGCTGCTTCTGCAATTTTTGAAAAAAAACGCGCTGAAGTTCCTCTTAAAATCGTGGTTGTTGATGGTAAAAGTAGCCATATTCCACCAGATACAAGTGTTGGAATAATTGCTGCTATGGTGGCAGGAGCTTCTGCTGTTGCTACTACAAGGCGAGATTTATGGATTCATGCAAGAGCCATGGGTGTGCCGGTTATTGGTCTTGATAGAAAGCATACATTCACCGGTTGGGGCTCTGAGCCTGCCACTGGCGATACTCAGTTTCTTGAACAATGGGCAACTCTTATAAGGCGCGGGTGGTAAAAGAATTGAAAAAAGTAATTACTTATGGAACATATGATTTATTTCATATAGGTCATTTGAACATATTAAAAAGAGCAAGAGCTTTGGGTGATTATCTTGTAGTAGCCATTTCAACCGATGAATTTAACACAGGTAAACACAAGCAGTGTGTTTATCCATATTCCCACAGAGCGCAGATTGTTGAAGCCATAAAATATGTGGATATGGTGATTCCAGAAACAAGCTGGGAACAGAAGATTGAAGACATCAAAAAGTATTCTATTGATGTTTTTGTCATTGGAGATGACTGGGCTGGCAAGTTTGATTTTTTGAAAGAATACTGTGAAGTTGTTTATCTTCCAAGAACAAAGAGCATATCAACAACTTCAATAAAAGACACAGTCCAAAATGGTAAATCAATTTCACTTACCACATGAAAATTCTTTTTTATGTGTCAAAATTGTACTCTCTGCCAGTAATACAACCTCTTTTATTTCAAGCAATTAAAAGAGAAGTAACTGTAGCCTTGTATGTAAGTTCTAAGGTAGAAAGAAATATTCCTGAGGCGTTTTCTGGTGTGAAAATATTTACTGAACTAAATCAGGCCATTGCTTTTAATCCTGACTTTGTTCTTTGCCCGGGAAATTTTGTCGACTTTCGTCTTCCTGGAATAAAGGTTGAGCTGTTTCACGGAATTGGTATAGAAAAACCATCTCATTACAAAATCAGACATTTCTTTGACATTTATTTTACATCAGGTCCTGTGGTAACAAAGAAATTTAAAAAAATGCAGAAAAAGTATAAATATTTTAAAGTTATTGAAACCGGTTGGCCGAAGATAGATCATATTGTTGGATACAATACAACTGACATCAGGAAACGATTTAAGATACCTGAAAATAAAAAAGTTATTCTGTATGCTCCAACTCATAGCAGTTCTATGGAATCAGCTAGTGAGATTCTTTCATCCATAGACAGTATACAACGATCTGATGAAATTTGGTTTTGTAAACCTCACGAATTCATGAAAAAAGAGCTTCTTCTGAAATTGAAAATGATGAATATTCGATTGATTAGTAGCTATGATATTACTCCATATCTGCATATAGCAGATGTAATGATTTCTGATACATCTTCTGTGATCTATGAATTTTTGATTTTAGATAAACCGGTTATTACATACAGAACTCTTTCTCGAAAGAGCAAGGGAATAAATATTGATTCACCTAGTCAGTTAAGAACAGCCATAGATAGATCGCTTAATAATCCTGAAGAATTTTCAAGTTTACGCCAAGAGCATATTAAAGCGGTGAATCCACTGGTAGATGGAACTATATGCCTTAAAATTATATCTCAGCTCAAGTTGTGGCATGAAACACCATTTGCAAAGGGAAAAAAACCGCTAAATCTGTTCAGAAAAATGCAAATTATCTATCATGGAAAATTCAAAAAGGGTTATTTAAGATAGTACATCTAAGACACTTATATATTGCCTGAATCCATATTTCTGTTTATATTTATACTGGAAAAACTGAGAATTTCGAATTGGCATTTGATATAATAATAGTCTTATTATTTCTCTAAATTAGTTATCTTTAATTACATACAGAATGGTCTTATGAAAGCAGTAATAATAGCAGCAGGGACTGGCTCTCGCTTAGAATCAAAGCATAATGGATTTCCCAAAACACTTTTAGAAGTTAAGGGTAAAAAAATTATAGACATTATTCTTGAAGCAGTTTTATACTCAGGAGTGAATGAAGTTGTAATAATAACAGGCTTCAAATCTCACCTTCTTGAAAATTATTTCAAGAACAATCTTTCAGAATCAATTTCTATTGAGTTTTTATATAATCCCAACTGGAAAATGTCTAATGGAATTTCAGTGTTAAAAGCAAAAGAAGTTATTCAACCAGATGAACAGTTTATTCTTTTAATGAGTGATCACATCTTTCATCCTGTTATGCTCAAAGAGGTAGTAAATACTCCGATTCAATCCAACCAGGCTCTTTTGGCATTAGATTTTAAAATCTCATCAATTCCTGATCTTGATGATGGAATGAAAGTGCAATGTAAAAAACAGTCCGGCAAAGTTTTTACAATAACAAAACTGGGAAAATCACTAAACACATACCAGTCTATTGATTGTGGAATGTTTAAGTTAAACTATAGTTTTTTTCAAGTTCTTGAAGATTCAATAGCAAATGGTAAAGATTCACTTTCAGATGCATGTAATGCTTTGACAACTAATTACAATATGTTAGGGTTAGATATTGAAGAAAAAAGATGGATCGATCTTGATACTCCTAAAATGTTTTCCTTTACTTCAATCATAGATGAAATTGTTTTTGACTAATGATATATTATTTTGCTAATCAAATTTATCAATTATCTTATGCTTGGTCTCTTTATGAAGAGATGGGTGGAACTTTTTTAGTACGAAAAAATAAAACCTACATTAAATTTAAACACTATCTTCGCGGTACAGACCATTCTGAAAACGCAACCTTTATGAAAACGCCAAAATTACAGAAGGTAGATTTAAAATCACTCTCTAATTTAGAAGGTATTATTCTTTCGCAGTCAAATTCCCGTATCCATAACGATTCAAAAAAGAGTAAAAGTATATTTATAGGTCATGGCTCAGGAGATAAGAAGTATGGTGGTAGTCAAAACACATTATTGAGCTATCAGTATATTTTTCTTTCTGGTCCCAAACACAGAGAAAAACTGACTGATGTTGGTGTGTTTTTACCAGAAAATCGTTTGATTCCAATTGGTAATCTTCGCTTTGATGATTACATTAATAACAAATTTGATAGAAATGTGTTAAAGCAACGAATGGGGATTTCTCCAAATGATTTTCACAAAAAAACAGTTCTTTATGCACCAACTTGGCGATGGGGTAATGGTACCCTTCGCGAGTATGCTAAAAAATTTATTAAGGAAATCACCAGCGAGCATAATCTAATTATTCGTCCTCATCATTTTGATGCTCATTTAATTCCGTATTATAAATTGTGGGCTTCTATTAATGGAATTAAAAATGTATATTTTTCAAATCCAAATAATTTATTAACAAATGATACAATGCAGGATTTTTTGGTTTCAGATATATTGATTAGTGATACTTCATCAATTCTTTATGAATACTTAATCACATCAAAACCGATAATTATTGCAAACACAGATTTTAGTGGATTGCATAACATGCCTGACAATATGAATGTCATGAAAATTACAGATTTTTATGATGATTCAAAAAACATTCTCGATGTTATCAACAGCAATCTCACTAAAGTAGATAATTCAAAATATACTGAGATGCTTAATGCTTGCTTTTATTTCAACGACGGTAAATCAGTTGAAAGGGCTAAGTCTTTTATAACTCAGCTTGCAGGTCAAAAAAAACAATGAGAAAAATTTTGTTTGACTTGAAGAAAGAGTACTATTTTAATTCTCTTTTCCCTCTCTATATAGAAATGGCTAAAGATCCAAACTATGATTTATGGATCAGGGTAGGGGCAGATCAACACCGTTTTCTGGGTGTATTTCTTGTCTCAAACAGAGAGAAAATAGAAAAAAGTCTTTCTGAAAAAGGGTTTAAGGTAACAAATACTACTACTGGTTTTGATGCTATTATTGTTGGAGATGCTCTAAAAGACCCAACTACATACGAAGATATACCTATTTTTCATCTGGATCATGGAGTCGGCATAAAAACACTCAGAATCAGAAATATAGTCCGTCAAAAAGACAGAAGGTATCATGTATTTCTGGAAGGCCAATATTGGTATGATTACATAAAAAGCCTTGGTTATCATGAAAAAGCTGATTTTCACATTACAGGTTTGCCTAAGCTTGATCCATTTTTTCAACCTGATTATTTTAATAACCAGGCACTTCTTGAAAAACTGAAGTTAGATCCTAGTAAAAAAACAATTCTTTTTGCGCCTTCATATAAACCAAGTTGTATCAGTAAAATAGGCAGTAAAATAGAGTCATTGCTTCCAACCTATAATCTTATTGTTAAACTGCATCCATACTCTTGGAAGGGCAAGTATGCACCTCATTCGCAACATAAAATTTATCAGCAATTGACCAAAAAATACAAAGAACTCTTTCTTGTTCCAAAAGAAGAATTTGATATTTATCCTTATCTTTTTCTTGCAGACACAATGATTAGTGATACGTCCAGTGTTATCAATGAGTTTTTAGCATTGAACAAATTCGGAATTATTTTTGAACTTAACCATAAAAAACTAAATCATTCTGATGGAATGCCTGTTCTTTCTTTAGATCCAGTGGAATGGTTAAAAGGAGCATTTCCACACATAAACCAACCAGATCAGTTATTAGAAGCAGTAAAAAAAGCTCTTAATCCAACGGACAAAATGAAAAAAGAACTTAAAAGCTACAGAGACTATTTTTTTACAGATCTTGATGGCCAAGCTTCAAAAAGAGTCAAAGCTAAAATAGATACTATTATGGAGTTAGCATGAAAAAAAACTATAAAATAGCATATTGGCTTAGAACAGACATACAGCATTTTGCACATGTTCATCATATTTATAATACTCTTGGTGGGGTAATTTTAACAAAAAACCATAAAATTTATGATCATTTAAAAGAAAAACATCCTGAGTTAGCACAAGACCTTTATTTAGTGAAAAATTCAACTGAAGCAAAAAAAGTAATGAACGGCCTTGATACTAAACTAGTGATATACACTGGTTTTCAGTTGATATTTTGGGGTTATTCCGTTCAGGTTTTTCATGGTGCATCCGATAAACGATATCTTCTGGAAAATAAGCGAATTCTTCTTTATGATTTACTTCTTCTTCCGGGGCAAAAACACTTGGATAAAATTAAATCAGAATACAAGTTAAAAAATTATAAAAAATTCAAAAAAGTAGGTTACCCGAAGTTTGATAAACTGATACAAAATAGCTTCTCGATAAAACCAATATTCAATAACAACAATCCCACAATCTTATACGCACCAACATGGATAACAGCGGGTACCGATACGAAGCTTCAGTTCTCGGATTTTGGTGAAAGCTCGCTGCCACTTTGGGGTGAGAGAATAATAAAAGCTGTAGCCCATAAGTATAATCTTATAATAAAGTATCATTCACGAGCTTACGAAGCACACACAGCCATTTATGAAGGCATTGAAAAACTTATAAAAGACCTAAAAGCAGAAGATACTATTAAAACTTTCTGGGACTCGAACATAACCGAATACATGGGTCAGTCCGACATCATGATTTCGGATATTTCAGCAGTCTGTTATGAATGGTTCCACACAAACCGTCCTATCATTTATGCAAACCCTGCACCAGACCACTACAAGCCCTCAACAGACGAACTATCAAATACATTTGCTTGGCAGGCTGGTGATGTTCTTTACAAGGAAGAAGACATAACTAAAACAATAGAAGTAAACCTAAAAGAAGATTCTTACAAAGAAATAAGGAACAAGCTTCTAAATCATTCATTTCATCAGCCCAATGGTCATGCCACTGAGCGGCAGGCAAAGGAAATTGAATTTCTTTACAATAAAGTAAAAGATTACCCAAAACTGAGAATGGTATTTCACAATATTAAAGTATTTATACAAGATACTGTAAGGCAGAGAAAAAAGAAGATAAACGAAAGATAAATCGAAAATGTTAACTACTGCTATTGGCTTTGATTTGGATAGCTGTAAGAATATTTACAAAGTAGTTTATTAGAATTTTATACTATTTGATGAAATTAGAAAACAGTGAGGATTTATGAAAGAATTTGAAGAATTTATGCAGTTTGTTAATGGAAGAATGAAAGATCACAATCACCAGGGGCTTGGTGATTTTGAGGGGTATTCATCAGATGAAATGCACATTATTTTGTATGATACATTTGGGGATCATAGTCCAATTCAATTCTTGGATATGGCTGAATCAGATTACGATAAAATTCCTATACTGAACCAAGTAAAATATTTGCTAAGTCTTGTGGAAAAACAAGGAGAATTAAAACTTACAGCTAAAGGTTATTTGTTAACAAAAGTTGTATCTGATATTTATAGCCAGGGATTTATAAAAGAAGATTATATTGAATCAGGATTAGTAAATTTACGAAGAGAAACAGATTCTATGTCCATAAATCTCACAAAAATTTTGATTCAAATATCTGGAATTGTTAAAAAGAGGCATAATAAACTTAGCTTGACTAATTTGGGTAAATCAGTAATTCATGATAACCGCAAATTGCTAATGCTAATTTTCACTACATTTACAGATAAGTTTAATTGGGCTTATTACGATAATTTTGGTGAAAACAATATAGGAAGATTAGGATATGGGTTTACATTAATTCTTCTTAGTAAATATGGATCTGAAAAAAGGCTTGATACATTTTATGCAGAAAAGTATCTTAAAGCATTTCCACGAATGTTAAATGAAATTAGAGAATCAAGTTATTCAACAGTTCAGGAAACCGCAAGCAAATGTTATACATTAAGATCTTTTCATAGATTTCTGGATTATTTTGGGATCATTGAAATTCATCAAAGCGATATGACATTAAGGGATGGATTTGTGAACAAAACAAGTCTCTTTGACAAATGGATAAAAATAACTCCATACCAGTAATTTCAAGCTTTATCAAGGATTATAGTTGCCATTACTTGAGCCAATTCAGTGATGCTAACAAAATTAGGTAATCAAGTTTTCTTTATTTTTTTCCATCGATTATGAAACCAAACCCAGCTGCTGGGGGTCTCGGTTATCCAATTGCTTATTCTGTCGTTTAGAAGTGTAAGAATTTGTTCAGTTGTGTCTTCTGGTTTAGGGAAGAATGGTTTGTCTATTATTAGAAGATAGGTTGAATCATTGTTTTGTTCAATATGCATGGTAACAATTGGTGTGTTTAGCTTTTTTGCAAAGAGGGCAGGGGAAACAGGTGTTGATGCTGGTTTACCTAAAAAATTGATTTGTTCGTTTTGAACACCTTTGGTTGCTTGGTCTATGAGCATTCCAAGTGTTCTGTTTTGTCTAAGTAGACGAACAATTGGTGCAGCGCCTGCATTTCTGTCTATGGTTTGAATTCCAGGTTTCTCGCGCAGATTGTTCAGTACTTGTGCTACACCTTTTTGCTTTAGTGACCTTCCAATAACACCAAGATCAAAACCAAGAATCTTCATTGCCCTTGGTAAAAGCTCCCACGACCCGAAGTGGGCTGTGATGGCAATAACACCGTTTCCTTTGGCCAGTGCTTCCTGCATGTTTTCAGCACCTTCAGTTTGTACTAATTTTTTGAAAGTTTCGTCACTTCTATATGAGAGGTAAAAAAAGTCAAAAAAACCAATAAGAATACTGGTGTATATCTGAGAAGTAGAGGTTTGAATATTATTCTTTTTCATTATTCCCTGCTGGTGTTTCTGAATTACCTTGTTGGACGGCAGGGGAAGAATAGAAAGAAACCAACCCAGAATTTTTGCATTCAAACGGGATAACCATCTTGGAGTAATAACTGCAAGAAAAATGACCAGTTTTGCAGCAGGGGTAGTAAGCAGATGTCGCAGTGATTTAAATGGAATTTTTTTCATAATGACAGAAGAATACTCAGTTTATGGATGTTTTGTCAAGAAAGATTTTTTATTCCTACTCTTGAAACAAGTGAGTATATTTGCAGTCTACACAGGAAGGAGATTAAAGTGGCAGAAAAAATGATTCTGGTGGATACTCTTAGTCTTTTATATAGAGGTCATTACGCATTGATAAAAAGTCCTTTGAAAGGGGCAGATGGTACTGTTACCAGCGGGATCAATTTCTTGTTAAAAGAGTTGTTTGCTTTGATTGAAAACAATCCTGACTGTATTGTTGCAGCAATTTCTGATGCGCCAGGACCAACATTTCGAAAAAAAATGTTTCCAGAATACAAGGCTAACAGAAGTGCTACCCCTGATGATTTAAGGGAACAAACAAGGATTATCCGAAAGCTGATTCCAATACTAGGAATACCATTTATTGAGCAGGAAGGACTTGAAGCTGATGATTTGATAGCAGGTTTTGCTTCTGCTTCCTCAATTCCTGTTCTTATATTATCACCCGACAAGGATCTGCTACAGCTTGTAAATAAAAACACTTCCGTTCTTAGACCGGGGAAATACGGTAGAAAAGCCACTCTTGTTACAGAAGATGATGTTGAAGGCATTATGGGAGTGCCGGCCAAGTATGTTGCAGATCTTCTTGCTCTTATGGGTGATTCTGCAGATAATATTCCAGGGGCTCGTGGCATAGGCCCTAAGGGGGCTGCAAAACTGATTCAAAAATTTGGTGGAATAGAAGATATTTACAATAATCTTAATCAGGTTAAACCAGATTCCATTAGAAAAAAACTGATTGATTCAAAAGAGAAAGTAGAGTTAAGCTTAAAACTAACCAAGCTTGATGTTCCACTATCTGAAGCGCTTTTAAGTTTTGATTTTTCAATGAAGGAGCCGGATCTTGAAAAAGCAATTCCAGAGCTTTCCAGGTTATCACTTTCTAGAATTGCAGACCGTCTTGGCGTAGAACTTTTAAAGGAAGAAAAACAGGAAGAGCTTAAGCAAGAATTTTCATGCAAGGTAACCATTGTGAATGATATAGAAAGCATGAATCTTCCCGGGGACGGACCTGTGTGTTTAGATACAG
The DNA here is from genome assembly GCA_029938555.1 of Candidatus Sabulitectum sp. Classification (GTDB taxonomy): domain Bacteria; phylum Fermentibacterota; class Fermentibacteria; order Fermentibacterales; family JCC-6; genus Sabulitectum. The sequence goes on from JAOZUR010000007.1 coordinate 54,298, forward strand.
AAACCACATCTGTTAATCCAATAAATGCTGAACTGATTGGTTTCTCCATAACTTCTGAACCGGGGCAGAGTTGGTACATAGATTATTCTGAATCAGCTAACAAAGATCAAATACTGAAGTCGCTTGAGAAACTAATTTCCCAAAGAGGTTATTTAGCTCAAAATTCAAAGTACGATAGTAGGGTGCTGAAAAAATTAGGGGTGAATCTGCCAATTCCATCAGATGATCCATATCTGGCTGATTACATATTAAGGCCTGATGCCCCTAGTCATTCTCTGAAAAAAATAGTACCTATCTGGTTAAACAAAACCATGAAATCATTTGATGATGTTTCTCAGGGTAAAGGTTCTTTACTGGGCATTCCACTGGAAACAGTTGCAGAGTATTGCTGTATTGATTCAGCATCTACAATGGCTCTTTCAAAGGTAATGACCGGTGAATTTGCTAAGGACCGGGATCTGGAGAAATTGTACAGACAGGTTGAACTTCCTCTTTCTTCAGTTTTGGCTGATATGGAGGATATAGGAATAGCTATTGATGGTGATGTTTTACGCCAAGAGGGTGAATTAATCAATAAAAAGATTTTTGAGCTAATGCATTTAGCATCGGAGCAGATAGGTAAATCTGTTAATCTTGCAAGTCCCAAACAGGTTTCTGTTATACTTTTTGACACTCTCAAGATAAAACCAGTACGAAAGACTTCCAAAGGTGCAAGATCTACTGATATGTCTGTGCTGACAAAAATTCGGAATGAACATCCTTTTGTTGAAACTCTCATTGAGTTCCGGGAATTAGCAAAATTGTTAAATACCTATATCGAGAAACTTCCTAATTTTGTTAATCAACGAACCGGTCTTATTCACACCAGTTTTAATCAAGCCGTTACTGCAACAGGCAGATTAAGCTCAAGCAATCCAAATTTGCAGAATATTCCCATAAGAACCAGCCGAGGTCGTGAGATTAGAAAATGTTTCCTTCCACCGGTAGCTGGTCATGTTTTTGTTACTGCTGATTACTCTCAGATAGAACTCAGAGTACTTGCGCATCTTTCAGGTGATGAAAATCTTCGTAAAGCATACAAAGAAAATGCTGATATTCATTCACGAACAGCAGAAGCTCTTTTCGGAGACTCTTCTTTTGACAACAGAAGAAAGGCAAAAGAGGTTAATTTTTCAATTATATATGGAATTAGTCCTTTTGGTCTTGCAAACAGGCTTTCTATTTCAAGAGGTGAAGCCGCTGGAATAATAAGTCGGTATTATGAAACATATCCACAGGTTCTTGATTTTAACCAAAAAGTTTTGTCCGCAGCAGAAGAAAACGAAGAGGTAAGAACAATTCTTGGACGGAAAAGATTGTTCATTGGAATGAAAGAGGCTAAAGGTAATACCAGAAAACAGATGGAGAGAACTGCAGTTAATGCAGTTGTTCAAGGGTCAGCAGCTGATATAATTAAGCTTGCAATGATTAAGGTAGATAACCGTTTGAAGATGGAACTTCCTGAAGCCAGACTGGTATTACAGGTTCACGATGAACTTGTTATAACATGCCCTGAGATGTCTGTGGAGATAGCAGAAAAAATATTAAAAGAAGAAATGGAAGAGGCTTTCTCTCTTGAGGTTCCTCTTACAGTTGAAACAGGCTCAGGAAAAAACTGGCTTGAGGCTGGCCATTAAAGAAGGAAATATGAAAAAAATACTCCCGATAATGATTGTCTTTCTCATTATTCTCACAGCTTCATGTGGGAAAGAAAAAAAAGTCAATGTTTTACTTATTCTTGTTGATACTGTCAGGGCAGATCATTTGAGCTGTTATGGTTATGAAAGAAATACTACACCATATATTGACAGTCTTGCAGCAGCAGGAACTATTGCAGAAATGTGTCAGGGTCAAGCTTCATGGACGCTACCCACAATGACCACCATTTTGTCAGGTACACCTCCAGTGGTTCATGGAGCTGGAAGAAGCAGTAGTGGTTTTCATGGTATTTCGCCAGATGTTCCATGGCTTCCAATGGTTATGCACCAGGCAGGTTACAGAACAGCTGCCTTTTTTAATGTAATGTTCATGAATGCAGATTTTGGCTTTCACCGAGGGTTTCAACATTTTGACTGCCAAGGTGTAGCCAGTGGAAACAGCCTTCGTAAGGCAGAACCAACAGTAGATGACTTCCTCGGATGGCTTGATACTGGAAATCAGGACGATCCATTTTTTGCAGCAGTGCATTTTTATGACGCTCATATTCCATACAAAGCACCTGAACCTTTTAGATCCATGTATACTGATCCAGCCTACTCAGGTGAATATGGTGATCAATGGGGTGAGGGTATAACTGAAATGATGGATGTTAATTCCGGAGAAGTTGTTCCTACGGAAGCTGATATGGCTAATTTGATAGCTCTTTATGACGGAGAGATAACTTATACGGATTCACAAATTGGTAGAATGTTAGCAGAACTGCGCTCCCGTGGACTAGGAGAGAATACTCTTGTTATCATTGTAGGCGACCATGGAGAGGAATTTCTTGAACACGGTGGAATTGAGCATGGGCGAACTCTTTATGAGGAAACAACTCATGTTCCATTGATTATTGCAGGCCCCGGTTTTAATGGTGGCCAAGTAATTTCTCATTCTGTGGGTCAGCTTGATATTGCAGGTACTATTGCAGCAGTGGCTGGTATTGATTTTCTTACGATTGATCCTGCTGTGAATCTAGCTGAAGAAATAGATGCTTCCAGGGAAATTCCTGCAAGTGGAGTTCTCTGGAGAACTAACGGTGATCTTGTATCCATTGTTTCAAATGGAAACAAAATAATATGGTCGGTAGAGGATGATTCTTTGGAAGCATACAATCTTGTTTTAGATCCAGGTGAAAAAGAGCTTTTAGAGCCTTCGGAATTTCTGATTAATGCAGCAGAGTTTTATTGGGTAACGCCTCCTATGGGGGAGGCGCCTTTGGTGGATTATAGTGAAACAGCCAGCCGTGAGTTAAGAAATCTGGGTTATATCAGATAACTGTTAAAACGGAAATTGTTTCATCAGACATGACAAGGTAAGCACCTTCTGGTACATTTGTCATATCAAGAACAAGTTGACCCTGCTGGTCGGAGTGGTTTTGAACAACAATTCTACCAGCACGGTCCATTACTTTTACTTCAGATAGTGGTGTTACCCCTGATACAATTACACAACCTTGCACAATTGGGTTCTGCGAGAAAGACATGGTTTCTTCTGAAATTTCATCTTCTTCAATACCTGTGTACCATTCTTTGTAAATAGCATCTCTTGGGCAGAAATTAACGCAGTTTCCACAACCATCACACAACTCAGGGTCAATGTAAGCGTCTGGACCGGACATGGTAAGAGCGCCCTGAGGGCAATGAGAAAGGCAATTTCCGCATCCGTTGCACTTTCCGTTGTCAACAACATAAATCCAACTTAGTGGTGCCATGAGTAAAAAAGCTATTGTTATAATTTTTAACATACTTGGTTTCCTTTCAACCTTCGACTTTGAATTTCCCATGCAATCATTGCAGCAGTGCTTGATACATTTATGCATCCGCGGATACCTGACTGGGGGATTATTATTTTCATTTCACACATGTTTAGTATTTTTTCAGAGATACCTTCAGCTTCATTTCCAAGAATAAAAGCAGCATCCAGTGGAAACTGAGCTAAGTGCAGTGGAATAGCGTCTTTTGTGTTTTCCACAGCTATAACCATTTTCCCACTATTTTTTGCATAACACACAGCATTTTCAGCTGAAGAAAACCATCTCCATGGAACCAGAGCATGTGTTCCTCGGGATGTTCTTCCAACCTTTCGCCCACCTGGACGAGCGGAAATTCCAGTAAGAACAATACCTGAAGGGGCAATGGATTCCGCAGTACGGAAAACAGACCCTACATTAAAGGCACTACGGAGCGAATCTAGGATAAAAAGAGGCATTTTTTCTGTAAACATAATCTCAATTCTATATATCTAATGGCTTTTAGTCAAGGAAGGATATTAAATTGATAGGAATATTAGTATTGACATATACAAAACATGTTCTTAGATAAACATGGTACAGGGTATTTACTGAAGCACTGTTTTATAAGTAGGAGTGTATCCAAATGAACAAAGTTGTTGTTCGAAAATTATCTGGTGAGATTATTAAGGGGTATACAGGAGATTTTTCAAGACGCAAATCGTCTTTTCTTCTTTCCAGTAAGGATGGTTCAATACGGACAAATCAAATCATTGAACTTAAAGGCTTGAAGGCTGTTTTTTTCGTTAAATCATTTGATGGCGACTTTTTACGGAAGGTTACTCCTGAAACAGAATCCTCTAATTCAGCATACGGTAAAAAAGTGATTGTTTCATTTAAAGATGGTGAGGAGTTTCTGGGTAGGGTAGAAACCATGCATTCAAATCCTGAAGATGCTGGTTTTTTTGTTTTCCCACAAGACCCTAACTCGAACATAGTTAGAGCTTTTTTTATGAACAGCGCTATTGTTGGTATACAGTTTTATAAGTAATTTAGGACTTGTTTGTAAGTCACATGCTTTCCGTCAAAGTTCAGTTGAACAGGATAAATTTCAACTCCGTTTTCTTTTGCCGTTCTTAAAGCCAGTGCAAAATTAGGATCAGTTTCTTTGTTAGCTGTGAAGTAATCAACTTCTCGTACAAAAATTAGAAAAACAACAGCTGAGTGTATTCCGTTTTGGGCCATTTCCGTTAGTTCTTTAATGTGTTTTAATCCGCGAGTTGTGGGGGCATCGGGAAAAAGAGCTTCTTTGCCTATTTTCAAAGTGCATCCTTTTACTTCAACCCATATATTTTCATTTAATAAAAAATCAAATCTGCTTTTGCCAGATGGTGATTTTACTTCTGATTGTATTGTTTTTACTGATTTTATCGGTGAGTTGTTACTGGAAAAAAGTTCATGGGCAATTTTACTATGAAAACTTGTGTTTACAAGTATCCAGCCTGTGGAATCTTTTGCAGCAACCAAAGACCATTTAGTTTTTCTAATACTTCCCTTAGTTTTAGTTGCAGGAATTATAAGAAGATCATTGCCGGAGTAAAGAAGTTCTTTTAACCTACCTGGGTCTGGAACATGAACCTGAACTATTTCTTTTGACGGTAATTCAGCATTTAGCAGAAATCTGTTTGGTCTTGAAATAAAAACAGCCGGTTCAGTATTTGGAATAACCAATAGAGATTTCGACATATTTTCCAATCTTATTTATTTAACAGCAGAATTATGATTATTGAATTATACGAAAAACAGAAAACAAGAGGTCTAACAAGATTCTTTTGGAAATCCTGCTGTTTTGTCGGTTATTGTCAGCATGGAACTATCAAACAGGGTTATGGCTGCTTTTTTCTTTTGTTTGTTTATTTTGCTGGTTTTTTCCAGTGAAGAACCGGTGCCGTATACAAAATCTCATGATGTGTGGCGGGGTGTAGTAACAACGGTTACAGCTAAAGGAGTCATGCTTTCCACAGAAAGTGGAAATTATTGGGTTTCTGATAAATCACTTTCAGTTCTTGCGCTTAAAGGTGATTCAGCCCTGGTTATTGGTTATAGAAGTGGAATGTTCATTTCACCTTTTAGTATCAGGCTAAAAAAATCAACTTCTTTTTTTGCATCAATGCGAAGATTGTACAGAGAAAGGCTGATTTCCACAATTCCTGACCCTGTGGCTCGTGGGTTGACAGGCGGGCTTCTAATGGGGCTTCGTGGGCTTATTCCAGCTCGGACTGCACAAGCGTTCAAAGAATCAGGAACATCGCATATGCTTGCTCTCTCGGGGTTGCATACAGGGATGATTGCTGTGGGGTTACTGTGGTTTTTCAGACTTTTATTGGGAAAGGGAATATCATCTGGTTGGGTAACCGTTTGTGGCATTGTTCTTTTTGTGGTTCTTTCAGGCGGGCGGGTATCCACAGTTCGTGCAGGTGTAATGGCTTCGTTTGCTGTATTGTGGAAAAATTATCACGGAGGTAAACTGCATCTACTTTCAGTGTGGTGGTTGGCACTGATGCTGTCACTGATTTTTTTGCCGGAAACATTAAAAGACAAAGGGGCCCAAATGTCTTATGGTGCAGTTCTTTCCCTTATTGTTCTGGGGAAAAGATCACAGGGCAGATTCTCTACAGCAAAGTCAGCATTACTTGCTGGGCTCGTTGTAACAATCTCTCTTGCCCCTCTTATGATGAGTACATATGGTGGTTTGTTCTGGTTAGGGCCAATTGCAACAGTTATTTCTGTTCCACTCATGTCATTTGTCATGTCTCTTGGTTTTCTAACTTCGTTGGGTTTTCATTATGCTTCTATTTTACTAAATCTAACTTCATGGATCTGGGTTGGCATTCTTCAATTTCTCGGTCATACACCTATCGTAATAGAAAAAAGTGTTTTGTATCCACTTTGGATATTTCTAGTTTTGTTATTAAGGATATTTTCTAGGTGGAATGGATTTAACAGAAGGTTCAGGTAGAAGTTGTGTCTGCCGGAAGCGAGTCATTTTCAACTGTAATCGGTTCGATAATAATTTCAGGGATAGAGTCAGAAAACACACCAAGGGTATCTTCAGTGATTACGGTTTCAAGAGAATCAGTTACAACCTCAACAGAATCAATGGCTGGGATTTCTACTGTTACCTCTTCTTGTTCTACAACAACAACTTCAGATTCAATTGTTAAAGATGCAGATGCAACCTCGTCACGAAGGAATCTGATAAAGATAGAACCTGTGTTATCAAGAGCGTTTTCCAGGTTATCTAGGCCTACAGCTTCAAATTCTGCACCTAAAGGCAATTGAATACTCATGGTATCCCCTGGGAAAAGAGGCCAGGCATCACGAACATTTCCTGGAAAGTGCCCTATAAGTATGGTTAGACCATCATAATTTGAAAGGTTATCATTTTCAACAATAATCGTATAACTGCCTGCCGGTAATGAAAGTGATCTTGATCGTTCAAGAATAGCCAGATGATATGCACTGGAAACGGTGATTGTTGGAGTAACTTCAAGAATCACTGGAAGAAATCTGATTGTGTCAGTTGCAGATGGGGTTATCACAATAACTGTGACGCTATCGAGATATCCTGGTGAAGCCTGCCAGGTAACACTTCTTCCCAGACCCTGAGATGAATTTGTATCAATGAATTTACCTGAACTGCAGGTCCAAACAGCTTGGGCACCATCAGGAAGAATGGTTGAAAGATACGCTGTGCCGTCACCAGAGGGGTCGATAGACGCAAGAATCTGTACCGGATCATTCATCTGCCCAAGGCTCTCTTTGACCAAATAAGTCAGTAGAAGCGCCACTGGAAGAAGAACCGGTAACAGTACTGGAAGCAGTTCTTTTAGTTTTCCTTTTCTTGCCATAGTATTGTTGAATATAATCGGTGAAACGAAAGAAAGGAAAATATGCAAAATACAATGGAATTTCTCATGCAACTTCTTAGAACAAGAAGTGTCACAGGTAACACAGATCTTGCTGCTGCAATGGTTCGTACAAAAATGGAGTCACTTGGACTGGATGTAAGAGTTACAAACAAAGGTTCAGTGGTTGCCACCATGGAAGGTACAACGGATGATTCTGCAGTTATCAGTGCCCATATTGATACTCTTGGGGCGGTTGTTTCCCAAATTACTTCAAATGGAACTTTGAAGTATCACTGTGTCGGTGGTTTTACAGCTAACAGTATTGAAGGTGAGTACTGTCAGGTAGAAACTTTTTCAGGACGATTGATTCACGGTACTATTCTTTTTTCAAAAACTTCAGTTCATGCTTTTGGTAGAGAAAAAAGTAGCGCTAAACGAAGTCATGGTGAAATGTACATAAGACTTGATGCTTCTGTTGAATCTGCAGAAGATGTTAAAGAGCTTGGAATCAGTGTTGGAAATTACATTCATTTTGAACCACGGGCTACTCATCTCAGTAATGGTTTTGTAAAAAGTCGTCACATTGATGACAAAGCAGGGGTAGCGATACTTGTTGGTGTTGCTCAAAGTCTTATTAAACAGAACGTAAAACCCCAACGGAATATTCACTTTTTATTCACTGTGCATGAAGAGGTGGGGCACGGAGCTGCCGGATGGCTGCCTGAGAATGTATCAGATTTTCTTGCTGTGGACATGGGAGTATGCGCCCCTGACCAAACTTCCAGCGAAAAGAAGGTAACAATTTGTGCAGCTGATAGTTCAGGGCCTTACAACTATGAACTAACAAAACATCTTATCAATCTTAGCGAGATGAATGGTATATCGTATGTTGTAGATACTTTTCCATTTTATGGATCAGATGCAGGTGCAGCGCTTAGAATGGGGCTTGATGCAAGACATGCTCTTGTTGGACCGGGAGTAGACACCTCGCATGCAATAGAAAGAACCCATGAAGATGCAATAAAGGCCACAATAAATCTTGTGACCATTTTTGCTATGGAGTAGAATGATCTAAGATAATTTTCACGGCGGAGACAAGGCTGCTGGTTATGTGATCCGGTTTTGCCAAGTTCTCCGCCTTTATTATTTCAAGCTGATCAGCACCTCTTCCTGTAAGAACAAGTATGGTTGTTAAACCTGATCTTCGCCCAAGCTCCATATCGCTGTGTGCATCTCCTATCATCCAGCCGCCATGAGGTAAATTCAGATCAAGCTTAGCTTGGTCAATCATACCTGTTTCCGGTTTTCGGCATCCACATTTGTCTTCAGGGTGATGGGGGCAGTACATGATTGGAACCGGGGGAATATCTGCAGCTTTAAAAACATCTGTCATTACCTCATGAACAAGTTCTACAGCATTGGATGTGTAATAACCTCGGCCTATTCCTGATTGATTAGTAACCACAATCAATTGGTGCCCAGCGTTGTAAAGGTTTTTCATGGCTGCAATGGCACCAGGAATAGGGATCCATTCAGATGGTTTTTTTACGTAATCTGATCTGTTCTCATTGATTACACCATCCCTATCCAGGAAAACAGGCAGTTTAACTCTCATTTTGAAGATTTGTTCTTGTGGAATTCAACAAGATCTTTAAGACCTTCTTCAAATGGGATTTCAGCTTTCCAGCCAAGAACTGTATTTGCTTTTGTAGGATCAAGTGCAACTTTTAGAATTTCTTCAGCAAGAGACGGTCCATAAGTAGGAAGCAAATCAGTACCAGAGTAACCTCGGATAATTCTGTCAAGATCTTCAACAGAGCTTCCAATTCCCCAGCCGATATTAAAAATTTCTCCTACGATATCTGTTCTTGATAAATCCATGGCTGCAATATTTGCTCTGGCAATATCTTTTACATGTACATAATCGCGAAGCTGTTGTCCATCACCATTGATCACCGGAGCATTGCCACTAAGGTATTTAACGGTAAATATTGCTGTAACTCCTGCTTCTCCAAATGGATTCTGTCTTGGTCCGTAAACATTAGGGTAACGAAGAACAACGTAACCAAGATTGTAAAGATATTTGTAAAGATAAAGATAGTGTTCTACTGTATGTTTGCTTATACCGTAATGGCAGATAGGATTAATAGGATGGTCTTCTTTTACAGGAATGTACAATGGTTCACCGTATACAGCACCACCAGTGGAGGCATAGATAACTCTTTTAACTTTTCCTTTTACAGCAGCTTCAAGAATGTTTAGTGTACCCTTAATGTTAACATCAGCATCAAATTGCGGTTCACGGACTGATCTGCGAACATCCATCTGGGCTGCATGATGACAGAGAATATCGTATTCACCATTTTCAATTAGTTCAGCAGCTTCATCAGATCTGATATCAAATTTATGAAGAGTAATTCCTTCACTTATATTTTCGCTAAAACCAGTTGAAAGATCATCTAGTACATGTACAGTGTGACCGGCAGTCAGAAGCTCGTCTGCAATGTTTGAGCCAATAAAACCTGCTCCACCTGTGATAAGAACTTTCAATTAACAACCTCCTTTATAAGAATTTTTAGATAGTATTCGCCAAATATATCAAAGATAGACCTTTGATGTTCCACGGCTTTATAATTACAGCTACCGGTAAAAAAGGAGGTACCTGTGAAAGTTCTGGTTTTAGCTGGCGGAAGATCTGCAGAAAGAGAGATTAGTCTTCTTTCAGCAAAATGGGTTTCTGATAGTTTAAAGGAGTCTGGGCACCATGTTACAGATGTTATTATAGATTCTGATGGTTGTTGGAAACTGGAAGGCTCACCTGAAAAAATTAAAATTGAAGCAGGAGCAATTCCTTGGAAACTGTCTCACAAAAATGAAATTTTATCATTTGATATTGTTTTTCCAGTACTTCATGGTTCTTACGGAGAAGATGGAACCGTTCAGGGATTTTGCGCAACTGCAGGTTGGCCCTGTGCAGGTGTGCCAGTAATGGGTTCTTCTGTGGCCATGGAGAAACACACATTAAAAAAACTAGCTGTTCATGCTTCAATCCCAGTTGTTCCATGGGTATTTATGGATGAAAATCAAAATTCATCTTTTGAAAACTTAAAAGCAAACATTGAATCTCTTGGATTTCCCCTTTTTGTTAAACCTTCAAGGCTTGGTTCCAGTGTAGGTGTTGGTAAAGCAGACACGGTTCATGAGCTTCTAGAGGCTATTAAAAAAGCTTCTGATTATGATTCGATGATTCTTATTGAGAAAGCTGTTGATTCCCCAAGAGAGATAGAAGTTAGTGTGATTGGAAACGGTTCTCAGGTATTTAGTTCAGTACCAGGTGAAGTATTACCAGGGAAAGAATGGTATGATTATGAAGCTAAATACAATTGTGATGGTTCAAAATTGGTTATTCCTGCAGATCTTTCAGCATCTCACACTGAGGACATAAGAATGATGGCGGAAAAAGCTTTTGCTATCATTGGTGGTAGGGGGTTTGCAAGGGTGGATTTTCTTATGAATGGCGAAGGAGTATGGCTTAACGAAATAAATACCATTCCTGGCTTTACAAGTATAAGCATGTTTCCAAAACTTTGGGCAGCCACAGGTATGAATACAAAGGATTTGCTGAATTTCATTCTTGAAGAAGCATGTTCTCGTACTGAATATGGTATAGGAGTTGTATGACGGAAAAACTTGAACTAAGAAGTGATACATTTTCTACACCATGTCTTGCCATGCGAAAAGCAATAGCAGACGCAGTGGTTGGAGATGATGTATTTGAAGAAGATCCAACTATAAATTCACTTGAAAAAAGAGTAGCTGATTTGCTTGGCAAGCAGGCTGCTTTGTTTGTTCCTTCAGGAACCATGGGTAACGGTTTGGCAATTCGAACCCTGACTTCCCCAGGGGAACGGGTTTTGTGTGGAAGCAAAAGTCATATATATAATTTTGAAGGTGATCAGTTTTCCATGAATTGCGGTTTGCAGTTGCACGTTTTAAATGAACAACCACAGGGAATGATTTCGTTTGAAGATATAAAACAGGTTCTTGATGTGAAAGAGAATATCCATAGGGCTCCTGTGACGGTTTTGGCTTTAGAAAATACCCACAACCTTCTTGGTGGAAGGATTCCTCCACAGGATCAGATTGTGAAAGCTTGCTCTTATGCACATTCAAAAGGAGTTAGTACCTATCTTGATGGTGCCAGATTGTGGCACGCTTTTAGCAAAACAGGAATTTCAATGAAAACACTTGCTGAACCCTTTGATATGTTGTCTGTGTGTTTTTCCAAGGCACTTGGAGCGCCTGTGGGGTCAATGGTGGCTGGATCTGATCAGCAGATAAAAAAGGCTAGATGGTACAGGAAAAGAATGGGTGGGGCAATGCGTCAAGCTGGATTTCTTGGTGCTGCCTGTCTTTATGCCCTGGACAATAATCTTCCTAATCTTCAGATTACCCGTAATTATGCTGTAAAATTGGCTGAAGCATTTAAGGTTACAGGTAAATTTGAAGTGGATTTAGAAGCTATAGATTCTAACATAGTTTTCCTTAAAACTGGAAAGAATCAAGCTGATAATCTGGTTTCTAAACTTGAAACGATGGGTATTTCCGTTTTGTCTCTTGATGACAGTTCCGTGCGTTTTGTGACCCATCTTTCGCTTAATTCAAAAATTGTAGATGAAGCAGTTATACAAATAAAAAAGGAGATCTAAATGAAAGCAGGCGTGACTGGAGTAGGTCATCTTGGTTATCACCATGCCAGAATAATGAAAACATTAGCAGACGACGTAATGATCCATGATACAGACCCTGTTCGTTTAAAGAAGGTTTCAGAGGAGCTTGGAATTAAAGCAGCTGGTTCTCTTGAGGAATTGATAAGTTGGTCAGATGCTTTGGATGTAGCTTGTACCACATCAGCCCATTATGATGTTGTTATAAAAGCTCTTACTGGTAATGTACCTGTTCTTGTTGAAAAACCAATTGCAGCAACTACTTTGCAGGGGCAGGAAATGGTTAACCTTGCAGACAAAAATGGTTTAGTTCTTGCAGTGGGGCATATTGAAAGATTTAATCCTGCAATGATGGCTGCAAGCAGTGTTATTAACAAACCCATATTTATGGAAGGCCATAGAATGGCCGGCTTTAATGTAAGATGCACTGATGTATCTGTTGTGATGGATCTTATGATACATGATATTGATATTGTTTTATGGAAAGCACAGTCACCTGTGGCAGAAATTCATGCGTCAGGCGTTCCTGTACTCACTGAAACAGTTGACATCTGTAACGCAAGAATTCTTTTCGAGAATGGTGCTGTTGCTAATCTTACAGCAAGCAGAATATCAGCAGAACCAAAAAGAAAACTTCGTTTCTTCCAGAAACATGGATATGTATCAGTTGATTTTGGAGATAGAAAAGTAACAGCATTAAAACTTGATAATGGAACAATTCTTCCTGTACCTATGAATGTATCTGAAGGTGATGCACTTACCTCAGAAATTAGCAGTTTCCTTAGCGCTGTAAGTAATGGAACTCCAGTTGCTGTGTCAGGAGCTCAGGGTTTAAAAGCTCTTAAAGCAGCTACTACAATTCTTGAGAAATCAGAGAAGAGTCTGCTGGCTCTACCATGAAATTGCTCATATCCGCAGGAGAAGTTTCCGGTGACCAAAGAGGGGCCGAAGTTCTTAATGCTTTAACAAGGATTTATCCAGGTGAAGTGGAAGCCTTTGGCCTCGGGGGAAGTGAGCTTGCCGGTGCAGGAATGAAAATAACCCATGATCTTTCTAATTATGCTGTGATGGGTTTTGCAGAAATACTTAAGTCACTTGGAAAGTTTTTAAAACTGGAAAAGGAACTTAAGACTCTTTGTGCAAAAGAAAAGCCTGATTGCATTTTACTTGTTGACTATCCAGGTTTTAACATGCGTTTGGGTCGGTGGGCTAAAAAGAATGGAATTCCTGTAATTCATTATGTAGCTCCCCAGATGTGGGCTTGGGGCAGTTGGCGAGTGAAAAAACTTGTAAAAAGTGCAGACATTCTTTTTACTCTTTTTGCTTTTGAAGAGACATTTTTCAAAAAAAGAGGGGTTAATGCTGTTTTTACAGGTCATCCATTAAGGCAAGCAATAACTGCTCAAGCCAAACCAGGGCAAGCTTTAGGGCTTCTTCCGGGAAGCAGGGCGCAGGAAGTAGAAAAGCTTCTTCCTGAAATGCTAAAAGCATTTGTTAAACTCAGAGATAAAGGAATTGTTACAGAAGCTTTACTTGCAGTTTCAGATCACCTTGACCAATCTTTTTATAAAGAGGCACGAGAAACCCAAGGAGTTACTCTTCACAAGGGAACAAGTGCTGTATTAGAAGGTTCTAAAGCTGCCATTGTTTGCTCAGGTACAGCCACTTTGGAAACCGCTCTTTTTTCTGTTCCTTTTGTTATCTGCTATAAAACAAGTGGTTTCACTTATTTTCTTGCAAAACACCTCGTAAAAGGTGTAAACAAAATAGGTTTGGCTAACATTATAGCCGGTGAAAATGTGGCAGTTGAGTTAATACAGAACCAGGTTACTCCTGAAAACATGTGTGAACAACTGGAACCTCTTTTTGCAGATGAAAAAGTTGCTGAAGCTGCCAGATTGAAACTTAAAATTGTGAGAGAAAATCTGGGTGATGGCGATTCAGCTGTAAATGTTGCAAAAGAGATTATCAGCTTTTTGAAACTGGAAAAAGTTGAAACTAAAAACTGAAACAGTAGGAACTATCAGTAGAGTTTTTCTTCATCTGCTTGGAAGAACCTGGAGAATTTCCAGAACAAGGCCAGTTACAGGTATTAAGGGAAATTCAGTTCTTTTTGCTCTCTGGCACGGTGGGCAACTTCCCATGATGATTACGCATGGTAACATGGGAATTACAATTTTGATTAGCAAGAGTAAAGACGGTTCTATTGTTTCAGCAGTATGTGAATCCATGGGTTTTAAATCTATAAGGGGTTCATCCAGTCGAGGTGGGGTATCTGCTGCAAGAGAGTTGATTACAGCACTTAAGGCAGGCGAATCAGCTGTTATTACTCCTGATGGTCCGAAAGGACCGCCACACCAGGTAAAAAAAGGTATTTCGCTTATTCCAAGAAGGGCAAATGTTTCAGTTGTTCCTTATGGTGTTAGTGCTTTTCCATCAATTCGACTTAACAGCTGGGATAGATTTTTGATTCCATTACCATTTGCAAAACTAGTTATTAGTGAAGGCAGACCAGTTCCACCTGAGCACTGTAATGCGGAAATATTAACAGCAGCCATCGGTAGTGAAAATTACAGGGCAGAGCTTTTAACAAACCCCCTTGCTTTTGTTACACTGTTTGTTGTAAAAACTGCTGCTTATTTGTTATCTCCTGTTGCTGAACTGGTTTTACTTTTTAGACCCAAAAAAGAACGAAGTCAACGGAGAGGTTGTATACAACCCAATTCCAATAGACCTGTTTGGCTTCATGGCTCTAGTCTTGGCGAGTTGAAGGGGCTGCTTCCGGTTATTACCCAGCTAAAAAATAACAAATTACCAATTTTTGTAACCTGTTCCACACCTGCTGCATGGTGGTTTCTTCAGAAAGAAAACATTCCAGGAGCCTATCAACCTATTGATACCCCATGGGCGGTTAATCGTTTTTTAGATAGACTTCAGCCAAGAGGTTTAATACTTGCAGAAACTGAGTTCTGGCCCATTCTTCTTCACGAGACTGTTTCAAGAGGAATAACTGCAGGAATGGTGAACGCAAGGGTATCTGAAAAAAGCACAAGAAGATACATGTTGATCAAACCTTTCTTTAGCGGGGTATTGAACTGTTTCAGAGGGATATTAACAAGGTCTCAAGAGGATACAAATAGATTTTTTGAACTTGGTGTTTCCACGGAAGTGGCAGGGGATGGTAAGGTTGCAGTTAACCCTAATCAACCTGAAGCTCACTGGATTAAAAAGATCAATCAGGATTCAAAAGGAATTTTGATTGCAGGTTCTACCCGTGAAGGGGAAGAGCAGGTTGTTTTAGAAATAGCAAGACAGTCAGGATATACACCGGTACTTGTTCCAAGACATGAAAACAGAATTAAAGAGGTTCTTTCTATAGCCAGACAAAATGGTTTTGAACCAGATTTGTGGACTGATAATCCAACTGGGTCAACCTGTCTTGTTGTTGATGTAAAAGGTGTATTGTCTTCACTATACGGTCTTGCTGATATTGCATTTGTTGGTGGTACGCTTGCACCGATTGGTGGTCACAACATTTTGGAAGCTCTTGCTTTTAAAATTCCTGTGATAGTTGGACCTAACCATGAGCATTTCACAGATGTTGTGCAAAAAGCTATATCTGAAGATATTTGCAGGGTCTTTGAAACTTCAGCACAGGGAGTATTGTGTTTAAATGAACTGATTTCTCTTGATGGTGCAAACAGATATAAAGGGAATAATTCTGAGTTTTTTCTTGAAAAAATGAAAAATCTTCTTAAAAAAATGGAAATTGTTGTATGAGATTAGACGAGATTCACAAAAAGCTTGTTACCAGAGAAGGATTCTGGTTATGGATTTCCTGGTTGTTACAGCCGATTGTATTCTTATATTTTTTGGGTTCATCTTTTAACCGCTTTATTTACAGTAAAGGAATTATTCCAAAGCAAAAATTTAGTACGATTGTGGTAAGTATTGGTAATATTGAAGTTGGTGGAGTGGGGAAAACTCCTGTTACAATTAGAATCGCAAAAAAACTGTCTAGTATGGGTATAAAAACTTCAGTGGTGTGTAAAAATCTGTCTGCAGGTACAGGCGCTCCAGTTGCAGTAAGGCCTGGTAGTTATTCCGGTAAAGTCTCTCTTAGTGATGAAGCTATTTTGTTAGGTCGAGCAGTAGGGAAGTCTTGTTCTGTTTATACAGGTAGTGACAAAACAGCTGCAGTGGAAAGAGCTGTAAGAGAAATGAAACCTGAGGTTGTTATTGTTGACGATGGATTTCAACATCATAAACTTTTTAGAGATCTCGATGTTGTTGTTTTGAATGCAGACCACCCCTTCGGACAAGGTGGTCTTCTTCCTGTTGGAACACTTAGAGAGTCATCCCGGGTTTTAACTAATGCAGATTATTTATGGGTTAATGGAGTTACATCAGAGGCACAACTTGCTTTAGCAAGAAGACTTGTTTCAACTAGAAATTGGAAAGCACCATTTATTGCCAGCAGTATTGTTCCAGGTAAACCACAAAAATCTGATGGAACTTCTGACAGAGTAGGCAAAGTTGTTGCATTCTGTGGAATTGGAAAACCCCAGGGGTTTAAACGGACTCTTGAAAGAACAGGTTATGAAGTTACAAAATTTCATATTTATCCTGATCACTGGCAGTATACAAAAAATGATATTCATCGTTTAATGAATAGTTTTAGTAAATCTGATTCAGCATATCTTATTACCACTGAAAAAGATGCAGCTAGACTTGGAACGGCTCAAGTAAAAAAAATGAATCTTCGTGTTCTTCCAATCAAACTTTCCGTTATCAATCAATCTTCGGAAGATGATTTACTTGGAAGTATTTTAGAGTTAATCGGGAGAGATGTATGACAAAAAAAACAGATATTCTTATTATCGGTGGCGGAATGGCAGGGCTTACATGTGCCCTTGAAGTACCTGAAAAATATTCAGTAACGATTTTAAGTAAAATTAATCTTCCCACGGGAAGTACATTTTTGGCTCAGGGTGGTTTGGCAGCAGTAACTTCTGAAAATGATAGTTTTGATAATCATCTTAGAGATACGCAGAAAGCCGGAGCTGGCATGGTTGACGAGGTTGTAGCCAGGCAGATCATTTCCATGGGCCCTGAATTGGTAGACACTCTTTCCAAATGGGGAATTGTTCTTGAGGGTACCAATGGTGATGGTGGTGGAATGGAGGGTGGACATTCCTTCCGAAGAGTACTTCACTATTTCGATCAGACTGGAAGGTTTATTTCTGAACATCTTGCAGAGCAGTGTAGAAATCGTAAAAACATCACTGTAATTGAAAATGCATTTGCCATAAATCTGATTCCAGCTTCCCGTGAAGCTCTTTCTCTTCTTGAGAAAGGGTGTGACAGATGCCTTGGTGCTTATGTTCTTATGGGAGATGAAGTAGTAACATTTCTTGCAAGAGAAACGGTTCTTGCAACAGGTGGAGCAGGTAAGACTTATCGATATACATCCAATCAGGATTCCTCAACAGGAGATGGTATAGCAATGGCTTTTAGAGCAGGGCTTCCTGTTCGTAATATGGAGTTTTATCAGTTTCATCCAACTTGCCTTTATCATCCAGATAAAAGAAACTTTCTTATAACAGAAGCTCTTAGAGGTGAAGGTGCAAAACTTATTAATGAATCTGGTGAAAGATTTATGAAGTATTATGACCCTGAGCGAATGGAACTTGCTCCAAGGGATATTGTTGCACGGGCTATTGATAGTGAAATGAAACATTTTGGTACAGATCACATGTTGCTTGATGCCACGGAATTATCTAAAGAGTTTCTTGAAGAACATTTTCCTGAAGTTACTTCCGGGGTTACTTCAGTGGGAATTAAGCCATGGGAAGACCCTATTCCGATTGTTCCTGCTGCCCATTACTGCGTTGGTGGTGTTATTGCTTCAACCGATGGAAGTACAGAGATGCGAGGTTTACGGGTTATCGGCGAGGCTGCTTCAACTGGTTTTCATGGAGCGAACCGCTTAGGTAGTAACAGCCTTCTTGAAGCCGGGGTAATGGGTTTATTGTGTGCAAGGTCATTTGAAAAAGAGTTGCCTGCACCTATAACTTCACTTGAAGTTAGAAATTGGTCATTCGGCAGGGCAGAGCCTCTACAGGAAAACGTTCTAGTTGATCATTCATGGGCAAGCTTAAGAAGTGTCATGTGGGATTATGTTGGAATAGTGAAAACAGATAAAAGACTTCGCAGGGCATTAAAGCTTCTGGATGTTCTAGCAGAAGAGGTGGAAGAAGACTATTGGACCCTTCTTCCAACCATCGAGCAGCTTGAGCTTCGGAACCTTACAACGGTAGCTCGGGTAATTGTAAGGAGTGCATTAAAACGCAGAGAAAGTGTGGGGTTACATTTTCTGGTGGATTGTCCACAAACCTCATACATAAAAACTGATACTATTTTGAAAATTAACATGTAATACAGGAGTTGATGAAAAAACTAATTCTGCTAATTGCTTTGATGTTATCGGGATGTGTTTCTGCACCTGCTTACAGAGGTGCAGGTGTTAACTGCCGTGGACCAATGCCTTATGGTTCTACAGCAACCACAACTACAACCACAACTACAACTACACAAGGTGGCACTGAAACTGTAACAGCACCTCCTAGTCCATCAAATTCAATTGAGCATCGTATACAGGGTGAGATAGACGGTTGGATGGGAACGCCTTACGTTTATGGAGGAGTTACAAAAAGAGGTGTTGATTGTTCCGGTTTTACCCAAGCTGTGTATCGTTCTGTTGGCATTGAAATTCCAAGAAGAGCTTCCAGACAATCAGCAGCAGCTGAAACAGTTCGCAGAGATAATCTTAAATACGGAGACTTGATATTTTTTAATACTTCCGGTTCTGGCATCTCTCATTGCGGAATATATCTTGGTAACGGAGAATTTGTTCACGCCTCCAGCAGTAGGGGTGTGGTTAGAGATATGTTAAATCATCCATACTATTCCACCCGTTATGTCACAGGGGGACGGTTTCTTTAATGAGGGTTCTTGATATCAATAATCTTTATTCTCCCACCGGTGGCGGAATCAAGATCTATCATCATGAAAAACTTAAATGGTGCAAAAATAACGGTATTGAAAACCTGCTTCTTTATCCATCTTCCATTAACAAAACCATTTCCTTAAACGGTGGTACTGTAACAGGTCTTAAGTCGCCCAAACTCGGGGGAAGTGGTTACAACTTTTTTGTAAATGGCAAACCAATCAGACAGATTATCAAAGAATTTAACCCTGATGTTGTTGAACTAGGCAGTGGCATAGTACTTCCTTTTATGGTTAATCGAGTTTTAAAGAACACACCTTCATTTGCGTATTTCCACTCAAACTGGCCTGAAACCTTACCAATGAGTTTGTTTGGAATCAATCATGGAGTTCTTGCCAATCTTTTTCAAACATTAACAAGACCTTTAATGCGCAAAGCGTATGAACCCCTTAACGGCATTATGGCTGCCAGTGATTATTCAATTGGAAAACTCCGAGAGTCAGGATTAACTAAACTAAATAAAATTCCACTTGGTACCAATCCAGAGATCTTTCACCCTGCCAAAAGATCTAAAGAATTAAGAACTAAATTAGGTATACAGAACAACGGTAAAATGATTCTATATATGGGTAGACTAGCCCCAGAGAAAGGTATTCATGTTCTATTACAGGCTACAAAGTATCTTTTTCAACAGAAAAATACCGTTCTTGTAATAGCTGGAAGTGGTCATTGGGATAAACAAGTTAAAAAAATACAACAGCAGAACCCGAATCAAATCAAACTAATAAACGGTGTAAACAAACGAACAGAAACCGCCGAACTCATGGCAAGTGCTGATGTATTTGTTTCTGCCGGCCCACTCGAAACATTTTCCCTAGTCACCCTAGAGGCTCTTTGTTGCGGCACCCCTGTTGCGGCATGCAGCAAAGCTGCAGCTGCCGAACTAGTCACAGGCGCAGGAGGAAACTCAGTGTATACCCCGTGGCATTCAGGCAAGGCACTATCAGAAGCAATCATGAACGCCTTATCAACCAGCCAGTCACAAAGAAATGACTTCAGAACTTTCGCAAAAACACACACCTGGGATGCCTGTTTCACCAAGGTATTTAATCTTTACAGTTAACTTTACATACAAACGCTTACTGTTTATTGCAACTAATCACCATTGACACGCCACAACCAATGTATCATTATTCATTTCACCTGCATTTTAA